>JASFUW010000163.1:0-9884 GCA_050050135.1 Phycisphaerae bacterium | reverse complement strand
TTCTGAAACCGTGTGATCGTTCGGGCACTGACTACTCCAGGCGCACCTGGGCGGAGACGGTGGTCCCTGTTCCCACTTTCGAGTCGATGCCGAATTTGTCGGCGTTTTTCCTGATGTTCGGAAGCCCCATGCCGAAGCCGAAGCCCATTTCGCGCATTTCGTCGGTGGCCGTCGAATAGCCTTCCGTCAATGCCAGCTCGATGTCTTCGATGCCGGGGCCTTCGTCGGCCATTTCGAGTCTGATGTCCTCGTCGGTGAGGACGAGTGAGAGTGTTCCGGCGTCGGCGTACATGACGACGTTCATTTCGGCTTCGAATGCGATGACGACGGCGCGATGGATGACGTCGGTGTCGATTTCGAGTGCCTTGAGCACCTGCTTGATTTCGGTGGCGCTGGCGCCGGCGTTTTCGAAATCTCGTCCGCGGACTTCGTAGGTTTTTCGTAGTAACTCCTCGGCCATCGCTACATCCCGCCTTTCAGGCCCTTTTCGCGCAGGAGCCCGCAGACGTCGAACATGCCGAGGGCGGTTGCGAGAACGGGGATGTTGTTCTTGCGGGCCAGGTTCAGGGTGGTCTGATCGGGTTTTTTCCCCCTGATGTAGACGATGGCGCGTACGTTTGCGATGTCGGCGGTTCGAACGGACTGCACGTTGGTGAGACCGGTGATCATGAGGGCACCGGGGCGGGCGAAGGCGAGGATTTCGCTCATGCCGTCGGAGGCGACGACGGTCTCGACGTCCATGGACAGTCCGTTTTCACCGGACAGGACGTCGCAGTCGAGGATGTCCTTGATGTCGGCGAGGTTCACCGGCGTTATCCTTGAACGATGTTCGTAGTATTCATCGAGGTCCGTTGCTCCGCGCGGGCTCCCGGCGCGCCGGGACAGGTTCCGCCCGCGGCTCAGGGGGCGGCCTGGGGAGCGCGCGATGTTCTGCCTAACAGTTCTCCGTCAAGAACTTGTGCATGTCCCTGGCCGCGTTTCGCGCGGCGCCCATGGCGCTGATGACGGTGGCTGCCCCGGTGACGACGTCGCCGCCGGCCCAGATGGCGTCGCGCGAGGTTACTCCGGTTTCTTCATCGGCTTCGATGTTGCCCTTTCTGCCGACGTCAAGGCCGGGCGTGGTCATCGGGATCAGCGGGTTTGGGCTGTTGCCGATGCTGCACACCGCGGCGTCCGCCTTCATCGTGAACTCGGAGCCCTCGATGGGAACGGGTCTTCTTCGGCCGGAGTCGTCGGGCTCTCCCAGTTCCATCTTCAGGCACTCGACCTCTTTTAGCCAGCCGTTCTTGTCGCCGACCAGCGCGGTGGGGAGGGTGAGGAAGTCGAAGATGACGCCTTCTTCTTCGGCGTTTTCGACCTCTTCGAGTCGTGCGGGGAGCTCATCGCGGCTTCGACGGTAGACGATGTGGACTTCGTCGGCGCCGAGTCTGAGTGCGGTTCGGGCAGAGTCCATGGCGACGTTCCCGCCGCCGAAGACGACGACGTTCCGCGGTCTTTTGATCGGCGTATCAAACTCGGGGAAGCGGAAGCCCTTCATCAGGTTGCAGCGAGTCAGGTACTCGTTGGCCGAGTATACGCCGTTGAGGTTCTCGCCGGGTATCTCCAGGAACCAGGGCAGGCCGGCGCCGGCGCCGACGAAAATGGCGTCGAACTCCTTGAAGAGCCGGTCGATGGTCTTGGTCTTGCCGACGATGAAATCGGTCTTCAACTCGACGCCGAGGCTCTGCACGTATTCCACTTCGCGTCGCACGATGGCTTTGGGCAGGCGGAACTCGGGGATACCATAGGTCAAGACGCCCCCGGCGTCGTGGAGGGCTTCGTAAATGACAACGTGGTGTCCCAAAAGGGCGAGGTCGTTTGCGACGGTGATGCCTGCGGGGCCGGCTCCGACGATGGCGACGCGTTTTCCGGTAGGCTCGGCCATCTTGGGTGTTTCGATGGCGCCGCTTGCCGCTTCCCAATCGGCGAGGAATCGTTCGAGCCGGCCGATGGCGAGGGGCTCACCCTTTTTGCCGAGGACGCACTTGGCTTCGCACTGTTCTTCCTGTGGGCAGACACGGCCGCAGACGGCGGGGAGGGCGTTGGTCTCTTTGATCTTTCGGATTCCGCCGGCGAAATCGCCTTCGATGATGCAGTCGACGAAACCGGGGATGTCGATGCCGACGGGGCAGCCGTCGACGCAGAAGGGCTTTTTGCAGCCGAGGCAACGTGACGCCTCTTCGCGGGCGAGGTCTTCGGGGTATCCGAGGGCGACCTCGTCGAAGTTTTTGACGCGGTCGGAGGGTGACTGCTTTGGCATGGCCCTTCGGTTGTAGTCGATCTTAGCCAACTTGCACCTCCGAATATCCTAAAAGTGGGAGGTGCAGCCGCTGGTGTGGAGCGGTCTGACCTCTTCGGGATTATACGTTTGCCTTCTTTTGAGGAACTCGTCCCAGTCGATTTCGTGGCCGTCGAAGTCGGGGCCGTCGACGCAGGCGAATTTCATCTTGCCGGCGACGGTTAGGCGGCAGACGCCGCACATTCCGGTGCCATCGATCATGATGGGGTTCATGTTGACTATGGTATTGAGGCCCAAGGGCTCGGTGATCTGCGAGGTCTTCATCATCAGGAAGGTGCAGCCGTTAACGATGATGAGGTCCGGCTCGATCCCCTCGAGATCGAGTATCTCGCCGAGGCGGGAGATGTGGCCTTTGTATCCGGCGGTCCCATCGCGGGTGATCTCGATGAGCTTGTCGGAGACTCGTTTGAATTTCTTCTGCCAATATAGCAGGTATGAGCTTCGGGCTTCGAGGAGGGTGTAGACTTTGTTCCCGGCTTGCTTCAAGGCTCGGGCGACGGGGAAGAGGCTGCCGATTCCGTAGCAACCGCCGACGCAGAGGACGGTGCCGAAGTTCTGGATATCGGTTTCCTTGCCGAGGGGGCCGGCATATGTCGGGATGGTGTCACCGGGCTCGAGGCGAGCGAGCTTTCCGGTGGAGGCGCCGACCTGCATGAAGATGGAGGTTACGGTTCCCTCGCCGCGATTGTAGTCTGCGACGGAGAGTGGCATGCGTTCGCCGTGGTCGTCGGGTCGCACGATGACGAAGTTGCCGGGTTGGGCGGTTTCGGCGACGTCGGGGGCCTCGACGGTGAATTCGTGGAGGTTGGGGACGATCATGCGACGCTGAACGATTCGATACATGGTTCTCTCCGTGCCTATTATGTACCGGCCGGTTCGAGTTTTCTCGATGTCGCTTTCTTTTGCCGCGGTTTTCGTGCCGGGGTTGCGGCACGAATCTTGACCTTCACGGGGCTGATTCCGAAACGATAGAGCGGTTCGAGATCGGCGCGGTGCTCGATGCCTCCGAGAGCGAACGGTCGATGATAGTAGACGGCGCTTTTCGGGCAGGCTTCGTCGGGTCTTGCCGGGCCGGTGACGCTGAACTTTCCGTTGGCTACCGTAAGGGGTTCGCCGGGTTCGACCCGCAGCTTGCGCAGGTCGTCGGGGTGCAGTCGGAACCCCTCTTCCAGTTTGAGTTCGGCGAGACCCTCTACTTTCGAGGCGAGGTCCACTCCGCGATGGGCGAAGCCGGCGGGTTCAGCCACGAGCAGGAAGCTTCCGGTGCCGACGGCGCGAGCGGGTCGTCGCTCGACGGGGAGCTTGGCTTTGGGGGTGAGCTGGCGCGGTTTCCGGTTCGGTTTGCCGGGGAAGCCGGGGACGGTCCTGCCGATCTCCCGGAGGACGGCGTCGGCGCCCTTATAGTTGAATCCCGCGAGTTTCAAGCGTTCCGCCAGTTGGCGGAAGATGAGCCAGTCGGGCCGGGCGAAACCGGTGACGGGACCTTCGGGGAGGTCCTCGATCTTGACGAGCTTCTGTACGCGACCTTCGATGTTGGTGAGCGTGCCTTCGGCTTCGGCAAAGCTGGCTGCGGGGAGGAAGGCGTCGACGTCGAACGGCGGATGGTAGGTTCCCTGTGCGATGACGTATTCGCAGTCCGGTCGCGTGAAAAAGGGGGTGTCCCCCACGAGAAACAAGACCTTCGGTTTCGCCTTTCCGCCGCGCAGGTCGTCCAGCGACGCACTCTTGGCACGGTCTTTGGCTACGCCGGGGAGTATCCCGGCGAGGGCGCCCAGCTCGAACGCGCCGCGGGTGTTGGCGCCGTTGTATAAAGGTACCACATTGACGTTCTTGCGTCGGGCGAGCTTGAGGAGGGCGTCGATCAGCCCGTCGTTTGAGTAGTACTCGAACGTGGTCGGCGAGACGACGACGGCCAGTCGCTTGGCTGCTGAGACGGCGGTGGCGGCGGCTTCGAGTGCGGCGACCTCGATGCCCGTCTTCCGTGCTGTGTTCGTCAGGTCTGCCTTCTTGTTGGGCGCGCCGTTCGTCAGGGCGGCGAGGACGGCGCCCTCTTTGCCCGGGGCGGCGCGGAGCCAGTTGTCGGTCCATCGGGCGAGGTTGGAGTCGCGCGGGTCGATCGCGACCAGGGCCCCGCCGTTTCTTATGGCACGACGAATTTCCACGCCGATCACCGAGAAGTAGAACCTCGAGTCAAGTCCGACCGCGATGATGGTATCGGCTTCGCCCACCGAACGCAGGGAAATCGGGAGTGAGAACAGCTTTGACCAGAGTCCGAGTCCGCCGGGCAGGAGGTCACGGACGGTGGAATCGATACTGCCTTTCCCGAGACCCTCGCGAACGAACTTCTGTGCTGTGTACAAGCTCTCGTTCGTGAGGTCGGGTGAGACGACCATCATGAAGTCGTTGTTCTTGACGTCCACCAACTTGCCAGCCACTTCGTCAAGGGCCTCGTCCCATGTGACTTCGCGGAAGTATTTGCCGCGACGCAGGCCGGGTTTCCTTGCACGCGTGTGGTGGTGCGTCGTTTCGGGCAAACAGTACCGTCCGCGGAGGCAAAGCTGGCCGTCGTTAATCTCGGGATCGAGGCTGGGGTAGACGCGCGAGAGCTGCCCGTCCTTATGACCCAGCTCCAACTGGCAGCCGAGGGCGCAGAAAGGGCAGGTGGAGGTTTCGAACCCGTCGGGCGTGCCGTCCCACTTCGAGGCTTTGTCGGTCAACGTGCCGGTGGGGCAGACGAGAACGCAAGCGCCGCAGAACTCGCAGCCGGAGTCTATGTGGCTTCTTCCGAAGGCGGGGCCGACGAGTGCCTTGGGGCCCCGGTATTTGAAGGCCAGCGTACCGGTGCCGCGCACGTCCTGACATACCCGGACACAGCGGCCGCAGAGGATACAGGTGTTGTAGTCGCGATCGTAAAACGGGTCGTCGTGCTCGACGTCGAGACCGCGGTAGCGCATGGGGTAGTGGATGTCGGTGAGCTTGACGTGCTCGACGGCATCTTGCAGCTCGCACTGGGCGTCGTTGGGGCAGTAACCGCAGCCGGTGGTCACGCCGACCTTTCGTATGGTGTGTCGATTGGTCTGACATTCCTCGCGTTCGCTGCAAATCAGGCAAGCGGAAGGGTGTTCACTGAGGATGAGCTGAAGGATGTCGTTTCTGAGGGCGATCAGTTTCTTGGTCTTTGTGCGGACCACCATCCCGCTTTGGACTTCGGTGCTGCACGAAACGGGGAAGCCCCGCATCCCCTCGATCTCGACGATACACATTCGACAGGCGCCGAAGGGCGAGAGTCCTTCGAGGTTGCAGAGTGTGGGGATGGAAATCCCGACCGAGCGGGCGGCGTCGAGGACGGTGGTGCCGCTCTTGACCGAGAGTTCCCGGCTGTCTATTTGAAGCTTGATCATACCGTTTCTCCCACGACGTCCAGGCACGACTCGTCTTCCTCTTCGTCCGGCATGGTGAACTCGAGGTCGCACCGCAGGCAGCGTCTTGCTTCTCGGACGGCATCGGATTCGGACAGCGTCAGCTCGACTTCGTCGAACGACTCTTTACGGCGATCGAGGGGGATCATGGGGAGTTCGACCCTTTCGACGTCGGCCATTTCCTCCGGGGTGACCTCGGCTGGTTGGATGTAAGTCGAGGGCAATCGTGCCACGCCGGGTTGCTGGAGGTCGTCGCCGCGGATGAATCGGGCGATCATGACGGCGACCTTTTTGCCTGCCGCGATGGCGTCGACCACGGTGTTGGGCCCGGTGACGACGTCACCGCCGGCGAATACGCCGGGACGGGAGGTGGCCAACGTCTCCGGGTCGACCAGCAGCGTGCCCCAATCGGTGACATTCACGCCCATCGAGGAGATGTACTCGATGTCGGGGACGTCGCCGATGGTGACGATCAGGGTGTCCAGTGGGACGGTGAATTCACTGCCGGGGATGGGGACCGGTTTTCGCCGGCCACTGGCTTCGGCGTCGCCCTGGCGGTTTCGGACGCACTCGATGCCGGCGAGTCGGCCGCCCTCTGTCAGAATGCTGGCGGGGCTGGTCATGGTTTCGAGTTTGACGCCTTCCTCGAAGGCGGCTTCGATGTCCCAGTCGAGTGCGGGCATCTCTTCGCGGGTGCGGCGATAGTAGATCGTGGCGCTCTCGACGCCGGGCTGGCGGATGGCTACGCCGGCTGCGTCGACGGCGCTGTCGCCGCCGCCGATGATTCCGACTTTGCCTGTGGCGAGCTTTTCGCCGCGCAGGTTGAACGCTTTGAGGAATTGGATCGCGGGGAAGACGCCGGTAATGTCCTCACCCTCGATGTTGAGCTTGCGACTCTTGTGGGCGCCCATGGCGAGGAAGACCGCCTTGAATCCGTCCTGGAATAGATCGTCGACGGTCATGTCGTAACCCAATGCGGTGTTGCACTTGAGGGTGACGTTCTCGTCGAGGAGCGCGTCGATCTCCTTGCCCAACGTTTCTCGTGACAGACGGTATGAGGGGATGCCGCTGACGAGCATGCCGCCGGGTCGGTCGTCGGATTCGAAGACGGTGACCTTGTGCCCTGAGAGGGAGAGGTAGTGTGCGGCAGTCAGTCCGGCGGGACCGGAGCCGACGACGGCTACATGGGGGACTTCGCTGGGGCATGTCACTCTCTTAGGCGTATATACCGACGGTTCGACGTTGTCTGTGACGAAGCGTTTCAACGCACGGATGGCGATGGGACGTTTGCCGGTGGTTCCGCTACGGCAGCGTGCTTCGCACGGGTGCGAGCAGACGCGGGCGCAGACCGAAGGGAAGGGATTGGCTTCGCGGATCGTGCGGTATGCGTCTTCGTATTCACCTCGTGTGATGTGGGCAACGTACCGCCACGCCTCGGTGCCAATCGGGCAGGTGGCGTGGCAGGGTGCGCCGACGAGCCCTTTGCAGACAGCCGCGCGGCATCGTTTGTGGCGGATGTGCTCCTCGTATTCGTCGCGGAAGTATCGCAAGGTGCTGACGACCGGGTTGGCTGCGGTCTGTCCCAACCCGCAGAGTGAGCCGCTGTTGATGGTCTCGGCCAGGCGTTCGAGCCGGTCGAGGTCGGACATGTCGGCTTCGCCGTTGGTGATCCGGTCGAGGATGGTGAGCATGGCTCGGGTGCCGACGCGGCAGGGCGGGCACTTGCCGCACGATTCTTCCTGTGTGAAGCCGAGGAAGTACTTCGCGAGGTCGACGACACAGGTGTCCTCGTCCATGACGATCATGCCGCCGGAGCCCATGATCGAGCCGGCGGCGGCGAGTGACTCATAGTCGACACGGAGTCCGAGCTTCTCGGCGGGGAGGCAGCCGCCGGAGGGCCCGCCGGTCTGGACGGCTTTGGCGGCTTTGTCGGCCGCGATCCCGCCGCCGATGTCGTAGAGGACCTCGCCGAGGGTTGTGCCGAGGGGCACCTCGATCAAGCCGGTTCGTTTGACTTTGCCGACCAGGCTGAAGGTCTTGGTGCCTCTGGATTTTTCGGTTCCGAACTGGGCGTACCACTTGGCGCCGTTGCGCAGGATGTTCGGCAGCGTGCCGAGTGTTTCGACGTTGTTGATGATGGTGGGTTTGCCCCATAGCCCGGAGACGGCGGGGAAGGGGGGACGCGTGCGTGGCATTCCTCGCTTGCCTTCGATGGAGGCGATCAGGGCGGTCTCTTCGCCGCAAACGAACGCGCCGGCGCCCTCCTTGATCTTCAGATCAAAGTTGAATCTGCTTCCAAGGATATTGTCGCCGAGGAGGCCGAGCTTGCGCATGGCGGGAATGGCGCGTTTCAGTCGCTCGATGGCTAACGGATATTCCGCGCGGATGTAGATGAAGCCCTTGCTCGCGCCGATGGCGTAGGCCGCAATCAACATGCCCTCGAGCAACGCGTGCGGGTCGCCCTCGATCAGCGAGCGGTTCATGAAGGCTCCGGGATCGCCTTCGTCTGCGTTGCAGATGAGGTAGCGCTGGTCGCTTTCGGTTTTTCGGCAGAAAGTCCACTTCTGCCATGTCGGGAACCCGGCACCGCCGCGACCGCGAAGGCCGGCGTGTTTGACGACGTCGATGACCTTTTCCGGTTTGATCGAGAGGGCTTTTTCGAGGCCGCGGTAGCCGTCGCGGGCCAGGTAGTGATCGATGTCTTCGGGGTCGATGATGCCGCAGTTTCGCAGAACGACGCGAACCTGCGGCTCGAGCATCGGGTGGTCGAAGAACCTGGGTGTGCCGTTGAAATCTTCTTCGCCGAAGTGGCCGATCAAGTTGCGCGTGGGCACTTTGCCGTTCTTGTGAAACGCGTCGAGCAGTTCGACGGCGAAGTCGGGCGTGACGTTCGAGTAGCTGATACGCGGTTGTTTGGGCATCTGGATGTCGACGAGCGGTTCCATGAAGCACGGACCTATGCAGCCGACCTCGACGATCTTCGCGCCTAGCTTCCTTTGCTTGATGTGGTCCTTCAAACGCCGAACGACTTCGGTGGCACCGGCGGCTCGACCGCACGAGCCTGCACCGACGTAGATGAGGGGTCGGGCGGGGCTTTTAAGTCTTTGCCACTTGCGGTTTGCGCTCGCGCGGCGCTCATCTGCCGTTTTCACGCTCATCCAGAATCCCCTGTAGTTTGGGAACGGACATCAGGCTGTGGGTTGTCTCGTCGATGGTGACGACAGGGGCGAGTGCGCAACACCCGAGGCAGGCGACGCGCTGTAGATCGTACTCGCCGTCGGGTGTGGTCTCGCCGGGCTCGATGCCGAGCCGCTGTTGGAGGGTGTCGAGCATCTGGCTGCCGCCACGGACGTGGCACGCTGTGCCGAGGCAGGCTTTGATGTGGTGTCGGCCGGGTGGCGTGAATCGAAACTGAGCGTAGAAGGTGCTCACGCCGTAGATTTCGTTCTCGGAGACCTTGAGCCAACGCGAGATTCCGCGAACGGCGTCGGGGGACAGGTACCCTTGCGTCTGCTGGACCTTCTGGAGGATGGGGATCAGCTCGGAAGGTTCCCCAGCGAACTCTCGTTTGATCGACTCGAGGTTCTGCCTGGTCATGGGTGTCGACCTCTTTCGTTGCTGGCACGCTCGGTGGCGTCGTTTTGGTCAATCGTCGAGCTTCTGCGGCGGGCGAAGCGGGCGGCTCGCCGTGGCGCACCGTGCTCGGCGGTTACTTCATCCCGATGTCTCGAAGCGTCATCGCAAACGACCACGTATCCTTTTCGGACATGAACAGGCCGATGCCGGCTTTGCCGGCGAGTTCGACCACGTCCTGGGCCGGTTTCTTCCCCCGGACGAAGACGACGGCAGCGACGTCGACCAGGTTGGCGGCGGCGATGAGGCTCTTGTGGGTCTGTAGGGTGACCAAGAGGCTGTTCGCCTTCGCGCCGGTGATGATGTCCGAGACCATGTCCGAGATGTACACGCCCTCGACGTTCTTATCCTTGAATTCGTTGAGGGAGTTCAAGCCTGCCTTGTCCACGAGTTCGGAAACTTTCATCGGTGCTCCCTTCGATCGTTAGCGTTCGGTGCGTCATGCGCAGCGACGGACTTTCGGTGGTAAATCGCCTAGTAGATATCGGTCAGGC
>JASFUW010000162.1:0-9896 GCA_050050135.1 Phycisphaerae bacterium | reverse complement strand
GAGTCGGACGAAGGTTGTAGGGCTACATGATCCGGGTGGTGCGTTGATCTCGAACATGGGCAGGTTCTCGATACCGATCCGTCCGTGCATTCGGTGGGGGCTCCCGCGCCCCGACGTACCAACACTCGCGGAAGGGTTCCTTGGTTTCGTGCGGGTTTCGCTCGACGGCGCCCGCCTCGTACTGGGACTCTACCGGCGATGCGGGGGTCTGTCCACCGCGGGCAAGCGGCGCACTTTTGACGGGTGGGCCGGTTGTTCACTATGATCGTCGCGGGTCGGAATTTCGCCGATCGGGCGGCTCGCCGGAGAAGCCGCCGTTGGCGGTACCTTTTTGGTCTGGAGGTCGGTGTCGGGTCGTTGGGAGAATGGTCGTGCCAGATGTAGCCACGCCGGATTTCTACAATATCGAGTCACTGCTGAGTGAGGATGAGCGTCATGTTCGTGACAGCGTCCGGCGGTTTGTCGACGAGCGCGTGCTGCCGATCGTTGCGGACTGCTTCGAGCAGGCCCGTTTCCCGGCCGAGCTCGTGCCCACGATGGCGGAGCTGGGGCTCTTCGGTTCGACACTGACCGGGTACGGGTGCGCGGGGCTCAATAACGTAGCGTACGGTTTGCTCATGCAGGAACTCGAGCGCGGCGACTCGGGGTTGCGC
Source organism: Phycisphaerae bacterium (assembly GCA_050050135.1). Taxonomy (GTDB): domain Bacteria; phylum Planctomycetota; class Phycisphaerae; order UBA1845; family UBA1845. The sequence continues at coordinate 9,243 of JASFUW010000162.1, read as the reverse complement.
AGTCTTACCTCGGTGCAGAGCGGTCTGGTGATGTATCCGATCCACGCCTACGGATCGGATGAGCAGAAGGAGCGGTGGCTGGCCGCACTGGCGAGAGGAAGAGCCATCGGATGTTTCGGGTTGACGGAGCCGCGCGGCGGCAGCGATCCGGGTGCCATGATGACGTCAGCCCGCAAGGACGGTGACGTGTGGGTGCTGAACGGATCGAAGACGTGGATCACCAACGGGAGCATTGCGGACGTCGCGGTCGTGTGGGCTCGCACCGACGACGGCGTACGGGGATTTCTGGTCGAGAGGGGAACGCCGGGGTTCGAGACGCTGGACATCGGGCGGAAGTTTTCCCTGCGGACGTCGGTGACAAGCAGCTTGCACTTCGACAACTGTCGAGTTCCCGCGGAAAACCGGCTTCCTGGGGCGATGGGCCTCGCGGCACCGCTGAGCTGTCTTACGCAGGCGCGGTACGGGATTGCGTGGGGCGTCGTTGGAGCGGCGATGGCGTGCTACCACGAGGCGTTGGAGGTGGCGCAGCATCGGACTCTGTTTCGGGAGCTGCTGATCGAGAAGCAGGCCGTTCAGATTCGGTTGGCTGACATGGTGCGACGGATCACGACCGGGCAGCTTCTGGTGCTGCAACTCGGGCGGCTCAAGGACGCCGGCGAGATGCACCATACGCAAGTCTCGCTGGCGAAATGGAACAACGTCCGCATGGCTTTGGACATTGCCCGAGACGCGCGAGACCTGATCGGGGCGGACGGGATCACACTCGAACACGGTCCGATTCGCCGGATGCTGGACCTCGAAACGGTGGTCACTTACGAGGGGACCGAGACGATCCATCAACTCGTCGTCGGGCGCGAGATCACGGGTGCGGAGGCGTTCTGAAAGCCGTCACCCGGCGTGCTTACCGTAAGACTGCCCTGATCCGCGTCGCCCATATCTCATCGATGGTGTGCGCTCAAGGTCCGAGAAGAACGGGTTATCCCGCTCGCGGACCGACATTCCGGCGCGCGGTCGCAGCCGCGTATAATGACGGATGATTCGGTCGTTTACGCGCAGGGGAGAACCGACGGATGGCGCGCCTTTGTCATTCAATCGTAGTTGCGTTGCTCTTGATGCTTGGCGGGTGCCCGATGGTTCCGGCGGCGCCCGAGGTGTCGCGAGAAGGGACGTCGCGCGACGCTTCGGAGATGGTGTCGGGTGACGCGAGTCGTGCCGATGCGACAAGTGCCGATACTGCGGCACCGGATGCGCATGTGCCCGTCGTCGTACAGGCCCCGATCGAAACGAGCGTGCCTGTGTCGCCACCGCAGACGGAGTCGGGCTTTCCATGGTCGGATCCCGCCCTGTTGCCGGATTACCTGTCGCTGTTTGTTGACGGGTTGCTTCTCGATGAACTGCAACCGTCGGTTCCGTCGAGCGGGTTCACGTATCTCGAACTGCTGTGCCGCGATACCGGTATCCCGGAGCATCGGTGCCGGCAGCTTTATGGCGGCGGCTGAGTCACGGTTGCCCGGTGCCGCTGCGAACGACGGTTCTCACCGCGCGCCCGATGCGCCGGGGTCGATTGCCTCATCCGTATCGCTCCCTCACGGTCGCGGCTCTGTTCGATAGCGCTTCCTCGCGGTCGCGGCTCTGTTCGAGAGCGCTCCCTCACGGTCGTGGTTCGGATCGATCGCGATCAATGATGCACGCACACTCAGGCAGCAGCGTCCGGGCGGTGCTCGCGCATGGGGTCGATCTGGAGGTATCGCTTCAGGACATGGACGCCGATGTAGAAGGGGATCGTGTCGAACGCGGCTACGACGAGCTTGAAGAGGTAGTTGCTGCCGACCAACACGAGCATCATTCGCAGTGTTTTTTCGCCTGATGCGAATTGGGCCCAGAAGGTGATGAAGATCACGGCGGTCGCGTCGACGAGTTGCGAAATCATGGTCGACCCGTTGTTCCGCAGCCACAAGTGCCTTCCCTTTGTCAATTTCTTCCAGAAGTGGAACAGAAAGACGTCGCAGAACTGGGCGGCGATGTATGCACACATCGAGGCGAGAACCGCGCCCCGCGTGCAGCGGTAGATGAGCTCGAAGAGTTCGGCTTCGGTCAGCGGTCCGCCGAAGGGGAGTGCGACGGGCTCGATGAACTTCAAGCTCTGCCAGGGCGGTTGATGATCGAGGGGCATGGCCGGGACCATATGCCCCAACCATAGAAACGAGAGCACGAACACATTGAGCAACAGCCCCACCCAGACCACGAAATTGGCGCGGCGTCGCCCGTAGAACTCGGAGATGAAATCGGTGCAGAGAAAGGTAAGTGGATAGGGGAGCACGCCGACGGCGAGCTGGAGCGGGCCCAGTTGGATGAACCGGGTGATGCCGAGGATGTTGAGCATGGTCATCGAGCCGAGGAAGATTCCGGCGAAGACGAGGAAGACGCGCTCGCGCCGCTCTTGAAGCTCTGGTGTTACCGGGATGGACTCGTGGCGGGCGGCACTCATCGTCGGGGAGGGTATCGAGCCGGGAGGGAGACGTCAAACGATTCGCCTGCAAGCGGAGTGCCCGTCAGCGCGCGTTCGGTCTGTTGATCCGCTCGGTTGTCTGGTCAGTTGCTCCGCTGGTCGGGACGCTGAAGGATGGGAAGCTTGTCGAATTCATGTTCGGGTTTCTTGAGTTCCAGTTCCTCGATGAGGATGGCGGGTGCGATGATGCTCGAAGGGATACCGGCGGTCGAGTTATACACTTTTCGTTGGTTTCCCGCGGCGAGGATGTCTTTGAGGACGCGGGGCTCGACGTCGGCGAATTCGAGGCCGCGCACGAGCTGCTCGCGACCGTCCTCGACGAAGACCTTGTAGACGTATATGGGATCGCCGAGGTAACCGAAGCCGCCCGACTGCATGGACTCGATTCGCAGAGCGAACTCGAGACCCTCGTCGCGGGCGACGTCGATGAGTTGTTTCTTAAGTTGTTCGTCGGATTCGCCGTCTTCGCAATCAATGTAAAGGCAGCCGATGTGCGCTTGGGCGGCTCCGAAGGCACTTCGTCCATGGCCGGTTGTGCGCTTGATTTTTCTGGTGGGGGCGCGGCTGGCGAGGAGCGTCAGTAGTTTTCCTCGTTTGACCAACTCCACTTTTCGGGGTGGAACGGCTTCGTCATCGTAGCGATAGGCGCCGGCGAGGAGTGTGTCCTGGAACCACTCCGCGGTGGGGTCGTCGTAAACGCGAAACGATCTGGGTAGAATGCGAAGTCCGAGCTTTCTTTCGAGGCTGTCGTCGCCCCAGCCGCCGCTGCCGAGTGGCACGGGTCTGGCACACACGCCGTCAGCCAGCAGGCTTTCGAAGACCATTCCGGCGGCGATGGGTTCGAAAAGGACGGGTCCGGAATAGTAATCCAGGACCGGCGCCCCGCTCAGCTCGACGAGTTTCTCGCACATCTGACGAACGTCGGCGGTCATTTTCTCGACGGGGGGGAGGTGCTCGATGTGCAGGCCGATGAACTGGCGGCTGTCGGAGAGGCGCATGCCCTCGGGGGCTTGGAGTTCGGCGCCGACTTCGACGAAAACCCCACTGTCCACCTTCCGCAGACGCGTGCCCTCGGAGTTGGCAATCCACTGGTTGACGACGCCCCCGAAGAAGGTGACGTTGGCGTCTTGAATCAGCGAGTAGTCCGCGAAGAGCGCCGAGAGTTTCTTGACGTTCTTCTCCCACCGTTGTCGGCTGACGTCGAGGGTGGTAATGGGCTCGAACGCGCGAACCGGTTCGGCGCGGCTGAGGTCGTCCGGACGATCTTCGACGTTCTTCTCCTTGAGAAGCGCTTTCTTCCGGGCGAACGCTTCGACGGCGCGTTTGTAGTCGACGTCCGTGACGCGCCAGATGGCGTGGCGCAGGGCTTCGTAGTCGTCGTCGAGGGGCAGCGTCGTGAGGCCTCCGTCCCACCCACCGAAGTTGGTATTGTCCAGTTCGTATGAGCCGACGCGTACGCTGCTGGCGAGGGCGCGTCTGCGGTTGACATCGGAACTGAGCAGACCGCCGTAGGACGCGCGGATGCTCACAACCTCCCGGTGTTCGGCGCTGTACTGCATGAAGTACGGTCGGGGAAGATCATTCAGGACAAGCTTGTCCATCGAGCGAGCCAGTTCGTCGGCCATGGCGTTCATCAACAGATCGGGGTCGGACGGAGTGGCCCCCGTGCAGACCCGTGCCGTGCATACGATGACGAATGCGATGGTGGCCAGGCATCGCGTAAGCTGCAGATCAAAAGGCATGAGGACTCCTCTGTGGTTACTCATTGTCGGCGGAAGCTCGGAACGACGAACCGGCGCTCGAACCCGCCAACCCCAGGGGCGGGTCGAGGATGGGCGGTCGAGTCTGGCTTCGCGTGCGTTTTTCGACCTCGATCGTCGAGACGAGAATGCTGGGTGAGACCGCGGAGACCGGGACCCACCCGGACTCTGCGCCGCACGATCCGTTGAACACGGCGGGGTCGTTGCCGGCGTGCGTGATTTTCTCGAAGCAGGTTAGCGGGGTGCCGACGATGTCGACGCCGCGGATCAGCTCGTCGTCGCGACCGTCGGCGTAAACGCGATAGACGACGATGGGGAGCACCTTGAAGGACTGTGGGCCACGGCGGCCGGTCAACGTGAAGCCGCCGGAGATGTCCTCGAACAACAGGCCGTAGGGCTTGTTCTGTCTGCGGCATTCAGCGACCAGGAGCCTTCGAAGCTCCTCGAACGGGACGGTTTTTTTGGGCTCGACGATCAGGTTCGCCTGTCTCGATGCGACGGCGTATCCGGATTGACGCCGTCCGTGTCCGTTGGAGTGTGGGAAGCGGGCGACAGGACTTCGCGACATCAGGAACGTCTGCAAGACGCCGGAGTCGACGAGGGTCACGCGGGAGGCGCGTGTCCCTTCGTCGTCGTAGAGGTAATACCCCCGGAGATCGACGCCGCCGTAGACCGGGACGGTGGGGTCGTCGTAAACGCTGATGAACCCGGGAAGAACGGTCTTGCCGATCTTCTTGGTGAATGTCTGGCCTTCGGTGACATCCTTCTGGCGGTGTCCTTCGATCCGGTGTCCGAAGATCTCGTGGAAGAAGACGCCAGCCGCCCGGTTCCGCAAAATGGCGGGCCCGATGTAGGGTTCGGCCAGGGGGGCGTCGCGCAGGGCCATGACCTGGGCGATGATCTTGCGAAAGGCGTCTGTCAGCACCTTGTCATTCGGAAGCTTCTCGGGTGTGGCCGCGTTGAAATCGAAGGACTGCTGGAGGTCCATCCCGTCTTTAGCCTTTGTCCCGGCTGACAGGGTGATTCGATAGCGGGTCTGCGCGGTCCGGAGCCGAGCCCCCTCGGAGGAGACGAGGCGGCGCGTGCCGGCGTAGGCGCCGACGGTCAAGTTGGAGTCATAAATCAGCGGGAAGTCCCGGGCGATGGCGGATATCCTCCTGGCGCGCTCCCGCCAGGCGTCTTTGTCGAACTGGAGCTTGGCGGGGTCTTCGAGATGTATATGGGCTTTTTCGCGGCTGAAGTCGTCGGACTGATCCTCCTCCTCGACTTTGACTTTGAGATTGGTCTTGATTTGTGTCATGCGATTGACAGCACGTTTGAAGATCGAGTCGGTGTAATACCACAGGGCGTGACGGGTGGCGTCGAGCGCCTGGTCGAGGGGGAGGGGGATGTTGCCGCTGCCGGCCGCGCGGGAGGGCCCGCCGCCGCGTAGCTGGTGGGTGTTGTCCAACTCGTAATCTCCGACGCGGAGGTCGATGTTGAGGTTGCGGTCGGTGGAGTCAATCTCCCGGTTGAGTGCCCCAAGGGTGGCGACGACGCCGATTCGCCTTTCGTCATAGACGGTGTAGGCCAGGAAGTAGGGTTTGGTGCCGTCGGGGGCGGCGAGATGCTCTATCGTGTAGCTCAGCTCGTCGGCGAGGCATGTCATGAGCGGGTCGCCTTGCGAGACGGCGGATGTTCGGGGTGGGGCAGCAGATGCGGATGCAGTCGCGATGATGAGCAGGGCCAACAGGCCGTATATGGCAACCGGAGATAATCCAAGCTTCATGAAGTCATCCTTGTCTGCACGAGCCGCTCGTCGAGCGGTCGTGATGTCGCGCGGTCTCCCAGAAAGCCCGGCGACGTCGGGACGTACCGACCGCGACGGCCGGGGCCGGGACGTTGCGGCCGTCGTTCTGCGTGTGCATCGATTGCGAAGCGCCTGCGGTTTACCAAGAAATCGAAACATCCCCACGGGGTGTGGTTGAGCGGCGTTTCGTCGTCTAGGCGTCCGACTGATCACCCCAAGCCGTTTCCGTTCCGCCGAACAGGGCGATGCACGCGGTAAAGCCGTGAATGAAGTTCCGGCCGCCCACCGGGCCGAACTCGCCGGCGCAAAAGCAGCCCGCGACCGGCACGTCGCCCAACAGCTCGTGAAGCACTCCTGCGTCGTGTCCGGGATCGGGCCACATGTGAGTGCCACGCCCGTTGCACCCGAAAAGCAGGGCGCCGGCGACGTCCGCCTCCACATGGGGTGCGAGCAGCGCCCGCAGGTCTTCATCTGCGCTGTCGGCGTCTCGCACGTGAAACTGTACGGTTGCGCCCACGCGCGCGTGTCCTGCGATCCCGATGGCGCCCGAAGTTCTATCCACCCCGATGATATTCTGGATCAAGAAATCGCCGCGAAGGAACGAGTCCTTGTATTCGTCGATCACTCGTCCGACGAAGAGCGAGTCGCGGGCGAGCTGCTCATCCTCGGGGGAGAGGTTCAGGAGAACCTCCTGCAACTGTTCGAGCGGTGCCCGGCCGCCGAGGCCGTGGATCACGTTGCGCTCGCCCTTGGTGATCACGAACGGTTTTCCGATGGGACGACATCCCTGTGACACCACGGTCTTGACCTCCAAACCGCCGGTCAGTGCGACGCCGACAAGTCCCTGGTCGTAGATTTCGCCGTTGACGATGAGGCGGTTCTCCCCGGGGGAGCGGGCGGCGCTGGCTACCCCGCCTATAAACGGGGCACCGGGAAACGCGCCGTTGAGCCGTTCGATGAACTCGTAGACGGCAAGCCGGAACGGGTCGCCCAATCCGATGAAGACGGGGTCGCTCTCGGGCGAGACGCCCACCAGTCGTTCCCAGTCGGCGCCGGTGTTCAGGGATTCCATCGCGGTTTGCTCGACATGGAACGGTCGTATCTGGACGTCCGGGACGGAAGCGACGAGGAGTGACATGGACGGTCCCTGCTCCAGCTCCTTATCGCAGCCGATGGTGCCCTGGGCGGTGCAACCCGCGATGACCGCACCGGGAAGCGTTCCTTGCAGCCGTTCGATCACGTCGTCGAGTTCATCGTCGAAATGCGAGGTGCCGAACATGAACGCAAGATCGACCATGCCCGGCGTGAGTCGGGCGTCGATGGGCTCGATGAGCTCCTGCACGGCCTTCGCCGAATCCCCCGCCGTTGTCACGGATGATGCAAACCTCACTGGCTGTTGATCCCGAGTTCCGACCGGTTCGGACGGCACCTTGAAGCCCGAACCGTTCAGGTTGGTTTATGACTCGCCAGCAACGATAGGCCGTGGTGGCGAAAGAATCAAATCGGATATATGTTGGCTGCGGATCACGACGATCCGCCAACTTGGCTGGAGCGTCTGAAAGACAATGCGGCACGCAAGAAACGACAAGGCGCGGAGTTGGCACGTTCGCGTACGTCCGCGAACGCCACAGCTCGACGGGCATGGGGGTGACGTGCTCGCCGACGTGCATCAGATCGGGCTGGCGCACATCGCAGGCGTCCGGTCGAGCCGGGTGTACTTTCTGACCGGGCAGCTCGACGAGGGGAGCATCGGGCTGGTCGCCGAGGGACTGCTCACAGACCCGTTGGCTGAGCGATTCGAGTACCGCGAGGGGCTCTCCCAGCGTGACGACAGCGACCCCTCGATCGAAGTGCATACCCTGCCCGGTGTGACGGATCCGGCGGCCATGAGTGCGCTGGAAGCGGTGCGGTTGTTGCTGGCAGCGAAGGGTCCGAGGGGTGCTCGCGTCGACGAGGTGCGAACGGCGCGGCGGTACGAGATCGTGGGGGCACGCACCGGCGAGGAACTCGAAGACATCGCGGCTCGGGTGCTGGCCAATCCGTGTATCGAAAACTGGTACATCGAAGGCCCCGATCGGAAAGACGTCATTCCTGAGACCTTTCCGGTGCCTCCCGCGCATGACTTCGCGGTGAGGTGCGTAAACATCAGGGACCTTTCTGACAGTGACTTGGCGAAGCTTTCGCGCGAGGCCCACCTGTTCCTCTCCGTCAAGGAAATGCGGGCGATCCGTGATTACTATGCGCGTCTGGAGCGGGAACCGACCGACCTGGAGCTCGAGACACTCGCACAGACCTGGTCGGAGCACTGCGTGCACAAGACGCTGAAGAGCGCGATCAAGTATCAAGGCGATGGGTTCACGAAGGACGGCGGTGTTGTCGAAATCGAGTTCGCGAACCTGCTCAAGGAGACTATCGTAGAGGCGACGGTCCGGCTCAACCGGGATTGGTGTCTGTCGGTTTTCGTGGACAACGCGGGCGTCATCGCACTTGATGAACGCTTCGGTCTGGCATTCAAAGTCGAGACGCACAACCACCCGTCGGCCATCGAACCGTATGGCGGGGCGGCGACGGGGGTCGGCGGGTGCATACGCGATATCATGGGCTGTGGGCTTGGTGCCAAACCGATCGCCTCGACGGACGTTTTCTGTCTGGCGCCGCCGGATTTCGATGCGTCGAGGCTTCCGAGGGATGTTTTGCACCCGAGGCGAATCCTCAAAGGGGTGGTCGGGGGCGTGCGGGACTACGGGAACCGAATGGGCATCCCTACGGTGAACGGGGCGGTTTACTTCGATGAGCGGTACGTGGCGAATCCGCTGGTGTTCTGCGGCTCGATCGGGCTGATTCCGCGTGACCGGATCGAGAAAGGCGCCTCGCCGGGCGACCGAATCGTGGTGGCCGGCGGGCGAACCGGACGTGACGGTATCCACGGTGCCACTTTCTCGTCAGCGGAGCTGACCGATACGCACGCCGACGAGTTTTCACACGCGGTTCAGATCGGTCATGCGATCGAGGAGAAGAAGCTGCTGGATGCCCTGCTGCTTGCGCGTGATCATGTGGCTGGGTGTCTTTACTCGGCGGTCACCGATTGCGGGGCCGGGGGGCTCAGCAGCGCGGTGGGTGAAATGGGTCGGGAACTCGGCGCGGTCGTGGACCTGGACGACGTACCGCTGAAGTACGCCGGCCTG
>JASFUW010000161.1:0-9900 GCA_050050135.1 Phycisphaerae bacterium | reverse complement strand
GGTCAAGGTCAGAGTGCACGGATCGAAGTAAGCCCTGTACCCATCGACGAACTCTCATCCGCGTCCGTGGGCTTCTTTCGCGACACCGATACCTCAGGACCGCGACAAGTGGAGTTCCATCGCGGAAACGACACGGCGGAGCTTTCAGCCGTCATCGGTGTCGATGGTGCAGACAGCTTCTTGCAGGCACATGGCGGCGATGTGGGCATCGGAACGACAAACCCTCTTGGCAAGCTGCACGTCAAGGGCGGCCCGGTGACGGTTGAGAACGTCGGAGACCAGGCCGTCGTGCTCAATTTGGCGATTGAGCGCGGATGGGCATTCAAGCAGGACGGTACTGGAGCGGCCACGGCGCTCAAGCTGCAGAGCGTCGGCGGAGGAGGTAACAAGGACTTCGTCATCGAGACGGACGGCAACGTTGGGGTCGGCACCACGTCCCCCCAAGCCAAGCTGCATGTAAGGGGAACAACTCGCACGGACGTCATCGAGATCATGGGCGCCGACCTTGCCGAGCGTTTTCCACTCTCCGAACAGGTCGAGCCGGGAATGGTCGTGGTGATTGATCCGCAAAACCCCGGAAGGCTGCGGATGTCACGAAAGCCCTTTGATCGAAACGTCGCCGGAATCGTGGCCGGTGCCAACAACTTCTCCACGGGTGCCGTGCTTGGAAGTACGTCGGGTGGTGAGGATCAGCCGGCGATCGCCCTCTCCGGTCGAGTCTACTGCTGGTGTGACGCAACGCAAACGGCCATACAAGTTGGCGACCTGCTGACAACGTCCGGCACGCCGGGCCATGCGATGAAGGCTGATGATTTCACCAAGTCGCAAGGTGCCATTCTCGGAAAGGCCATGACGATACTCGAGAAAGGCCGAACTGGCCTGGTCTTGGTGCTCGTCACCTTACAGTGATCGCCCGGGTCCTGCTTCAGAGTAGCTGCAATGAGTGCCGCATACTTGGCAGTTTCGGCGCCATCATGGAACGAGCGAGCAGCGGACGCGAGCGTTCCGTCTTGTATCCGTGCGGAACGCTGGTTGCGGAGAGAGCCCTTCTTGTGCTCGCCGAGTGGAAGTGGCGCGAGGTATCCGTTTTGTCCCTCGGTTTCCGCCCGGCGCATTAGGAGCGAGGAACGCACGTCGTCCTCGGTTTGTTCTGAGTGGTCTCCAACGGGCCAGTGGGTACAGGGAACGAAAATCCCGTTCCGCCTGGGCTATCCTCCAAACGCGGTTTCCATCGGGTACTCCGACTCTCTCGACGCGAAAGTCTCTGTCAATCAACGACTTACGGATTCTAGGGGGGGATCGAACCCAAACAATGCCCCGCGAAACAGGCCGGTACGCCGGATTCGCGCTGTATGGCCATTCTGTCAGAGACACGAGCGGACATGAAGGGACAAGGGAGAGATCCATGAGAATAACAGCATGCGTGCTGGCGGCATTGCTTTTCACAACTGGAATCCTCGCGGGGGCGAATGCGGCACCGCCAATGTCTCTTGCGGTGACGCCCGAGACCGCGCTGATCGACCAACCCGTGACCATCACCGTGACAGGTTGCGCCCCGAAGCAGACGGTGGTTCTACGGGCCGTCTGCTTCGACGACGACGGATTGCGATGGGAAAGCCGCGCGACGTTTGAGGCGAACGAAGATGGCCGGGTTGATCCCGCCAGGCACGCGCCGAAGTACGGAACCTACAGCGGCGTGGATCCGATGGGCCTGTTCTGGTCGATGCTCAACGACGAGGGGCCGGACAGCCGAACCATGTTCGCCGACGAGGAGCTGGACCCGTTACACGTTGTGATTCAGCTCGAGATCGATGGAGAGGTACGCGAGTCGCGACGGCTCGTTCGGCAGCGCATCCTGCCAAGGGTTACGCGGCGCGAGGTTCGCGAGCGCGGCCTCGTGGGCACGCTCTTCCTTCCCGAGGCAGAGAGTTCCGTAGGCGCCGTCATCGTTGTCGGCGGCTCGGACGGCGGGCTCAGTGAGGGCAGTGCAGCGCTTCTCGCTTCGCGCGGTTTCGCCGCGCTGGCTCTGGCCTACTTCAAGGAGGAGTCGCTGCCCGACGAGCTCGTAGAGATTCCGCTCGAGTACTTCGAGACGGCCATTGGATTCCTCGGCGAGCACGAGATGATCGACGCCGATCGCATCGCGGTGCAGGGACCCTCGCGCGGAGGCGAGCTGGCACTCCTCCTGGGAGCTACGTTCCCGGAGATCCGGGCCGTGGTTGCCTTCGTCCCGAGCGGCGTGATCTGGCCCGGCTGCTGTTCGCCGGAGGCTATGAAGCGACCTGCGTGGACGTACAAGGGCGAGCCGATCACGCCGCTTGAATTCGATCTACAGGACCCGGACATGCAAGCCCGGCAGGCCAAGGAGCGCGCGATGATCCAGGCTGGCGAACCGCTCGCCCTCACTCCGAAATTCCGACTCGCCGTAGAGAAGGCAACCAATGTGCAAGCCGCAACGATTCCCGTGGAAAGAACGCGTGGCCCGATCCTGCTGATCTCCGGCCAGGCGGATGATCTCTGGCCGAGCAGGGAACTTGCGGAGATCTCCGTGCGCCGACTGCACGAACGTAAGTTCCCCTTCCCCTTCGACCACGTCAGCTACGAGGACGCCGGCCATGTCTTTGACTATCCGTTCCGGCCGACAACCGTCTCCGAGGTGGAGCACCCGCTAAGCCCAGTGGTCATGAAGTTCGGCGGCACGCCGGCGGGCAATGCCCGGGCCGCCAGGAAAACATGGTCCCGCGTCCTAGCTTTCTACCGTGAAACGATTGGTCGACAGAAGGACTGATCACTCGCCCATGAAGCGGACGCTTCATGCCGTTGTTAGCCGGCCGCTTCCTTGATGACTTCCGAAGCCGGTGCCTGCGTAAGAGCGGAAAAGAGTGCCCGGCCGCTGATCCACGCCGCCACACCTGCACACATGAATCCGTTGAGAAAGACTTCCACCGGCCATACCAGTTCCAGGCCGAGCACGGCCTGCAAGACGAAGAACATCAGCACAGTCGGAACGAGGCTGAGAAACAAGCCCGCAACCCAGAGGCGCAACCATCGGCCGGTGGGATGATTCCGGCGGCGTAGAAGGAGACTCTGAAATATGCCAGCACCGATACAGCCCCCAACAGTAAACATGATCGGTTCCGCAGGCCCCGGAATGCGGCCCAATATGCCAGCGGCCTGCAGAGGGCACGCGATGGTCAACGCCGCAGCACCAAACCCGACGGTCGTGGCAAGGACCCAACGTCCAAGGTGAAGAGAGTGGGATATCAGGACCAACGCCTGAGCACCACCAAGCACCAAGCCACCAACACCCCAGAGCACCACGGTAGAGGCAAGGTCCCAGAGAGCGGGAGTCGGTATGGACGGATCGTCGGGAGCTACGCCGGATTCCATGAACGCCGGCATCAGCATGGCGTCGAAGCCCAGACCGAGACCTAACGCGTTTGCTACGATCCAGGCGAGTACAGGCTTCTGTTTCATCGTAGATCCTTCGTGGGATCTTGTATCTCCGCCGGAAAGCGTTGACACCGACCAGCGGATCCTCCACGCATGGCGACTCTGACGGGCTTACGAGAGCCGCTCTGCCCAACGCAGGCAGGCACGCTAAGTAGCGTTCGGCCAAGCGATTATGGCAAACAGCGGGCGACGAGACTCGAACTCGTAACATTCAGCTTGGAAGGCTGTGGCGCGCGGGATGTAACCCCGGATGATACAAGCACTTACGAGACCGCCGACCCGCACTGGGCGCCTGACTGGGCGCTTTTCGTGCAGAATCATCCCGATCTGAGGGCGGTTATCGAGGCGTGGCCGGACCTGCCGGAAGCCGTCCGGGCGGGCATCGTGGCAATGGTTCGGGCTGCGAGAACCTAAGCGCAACACGGCACGGAGCCACGGGGGCCGCGCGGCATTCTAAGGTCAGATGGGGGCGGGATGGCCGGTTGCTGACGGCACCTGTCATTGTTTCGGACGGGGAAAAAGGGTTGCACTGGTGCAACGCTTTTAGCGCGTGACGAAATGTCGCGTTGCCGCGCGGCACCGAAACCCTTTGATTCCGTGTGGGAATCGCGGTTTGTGCGCAGGGGGCCCCACGCGGTTTCAGAATTTGCCCCGGCTCGGTCGCGGATCAGCCGGTTCGCCTAGTGTTATTAAGAACCTCCCCCGCGGGACGCGAGTAGAGCGCATCCGGGCGTTTGAGGCGGGCAAAGGGTATGCCCCCAGCCGTTGCGTCCAAGGCTCACGACGTACGGCACGCTACAGGCGGAAACCTGCGGACGTCCGGGGGTCCCATCGGCTTTCAGAATCCGAATCAACTCCCCACCCCGTCGGACGCGCCCACGTAGGACATATCGCGACCTTTATATCTGCCCGGTTTGTGACCCGATCCGGTATTCTTTCACTCGCAAGGCGGGTGTTTTTCGCCGTATTTCTTTGCCCACCGGAACGCGGGTTACCGCATTCGGGATTAATCAAAAATTGCGACGGACGGTTGCACCGGTACGCCTGCGAATGCTGCTTAGCGCACCGCAAAGAACAAGTCCACAAAACCGCCAAACAAATGGCATTGTAGGTGTCACGTATTTCTTGTGGTTGTGCGGGTGGGGGGATAACCGCTCGCACGAATTATGTGCAGCAGCAAACGTCCATCTATGCCGTCAGTGCGAGACGGTGCTGCCTTATTAATACCGTCCCAGCCGCAGAGACAACCAGGCCAAACACGGCCAAGCCCCATGTCGAGATAGCGGGGACTGGTTGCAGGTCAAGAACGAGTGCGATGTCCTGCGGCTCATCGAGGCCGGTGACGAGGTCTTCAATGTCAGTTCGGTTCGCAGGTGTTTCGCCCGTGGGTAGTTCGAGGTTTGCCCGCTGAATTCTGTGGGCTCCCCAATCACACCAGTACATCTTGCCGGCGTCCAGATCGAGCGCGATTCCCGTCGGGCCGCTTTCCGGTCCGCCGAGTTCGGTGACAAGGTGTTCGGGGTTAGTGCCATCGAGATTCCCACGCCGGATGACTTCGTTGTTGACTTCCGTCCAGTAGACCTTACCACCGTTCGGGTCGACGGCGATTCCGTATATCCCGCCTGTTGTTGTCACCAGGTCTTCGAGGTTGCCCCCACTCAGATCGGCACGTTGAATCTTGTGGGTGTTCGTGTCGCTCCAGTACATCTTTCCGCCAGCGACATCCAGGGCGATGGCATAGGGGTAGACCAGTCCGTCCGTTAGGAGGGTCTCGATTCCTGTACCGTCGAGGTTCGAACGCTGAATCCCGTGCAGGTTTGAGTCCGTTGTCCAGTAGAGCTTCCCCGATGCCGGATCGATGTCGATGCCATGCGGGCCGAGCAGATGTTCTGTGACGATTGTCTCAACCGCTGATCCGTCCAGGTTCGCACGTTGGATGCGATCTTCGGCGGGGTCGGTCCAGTACACTTTGCCCCGCAGAGGATCAACCGCAATTCCTCGTGGACCTAGTAGTCCGCTCGCTACAAGGTCCTCGACATCCGTGCCGTCGAGGTTGGCTCGGCGAATTCTGTCCGTCAGGTCGCTGCTCTCCGCCCAGTACATCCGCTGCCCCTCCGCCAACGTGCAGAGTGACAAGAGTGCGGTAGACATTAGTACAGTGGCATGGCGTGGCATGGCGTTTCCTCCATATCACAAGAGACGGCAATGTTGACACGAGTATACCATTCCCCGCGGGGCGACGTCCAGCACCGTCGTGCAATAGCGTGCATCTTGACATCGACGCTGATTCTGGTGTGATTCTCACGAGACGAGTCCACGGAGAATCCGTCCGATGGCACAAAGAAAAACACCCGAAAACACGCCCGAGCTAGTCGAAGTCTTCAAGGCGCTGGCACGCAATCGGTGTGAGTGCTTTGAAGCGTGGGGCGGCCTGAAATCGTACGATTCGCTGATCCCCCCAGGCCAGAATCAACCAGAAAAGGACGTCGTGGAACAAGCTTTCGATGAGTGGACCAGGGCGAAGCGGCGATACCTGCGGCATCCTCTCGTGGAACTGTGTCGAATGGTCGAAGAACGCAGTGACATCTCCCGCGACGAGTTGTTGCATGCAAGCGCCCGAATCAACTCGAAGGTTGGCTTACGTGCGGCAACGTGGTCCGACGGTGACCCGGATTGGCCTGACTTGACCTGGATTCCGCCGGAGCTGAAAGAGCTGGACCGCGGTGGCTCGACGCCTCACATCGTGGAGTTGCTTCACGAGTATTGCCAGCAGCAGGGGTTTGACCCCGAAGAAATGGACGTTCCGCCGCTACCGAAGGCATCCAAAAGGACTGGCAAGAAAACCAGACGGCAGCGACCGAAGCGACCCGAGCCGACGCACCGTCAGAAACAGGCGCTCTTACTCCGTGAACGGCGATACACGTTCGAGCAGATCGGCCACGAACTGGGAGTCACGAAGCAGGCGGCGGAAGGACTTGTGAAAAGAGGCCTTGCCACAAAACGCTCGTCTGGCCGCTCCGTGACAACCCAACCGCTCCCTACCGACCACCGGGGGCAAGTGACCACCGTTACCCGCAAGCGTCCCCGGCCAAAAAAGGACGACTGAAACCCCACGGCGTCAACATTTGTCAGCGCGCAAGTCAATATTCTGCGTGAGATTCTGAGAAAATCTTTGCGTGGTCTCGCCCTGAATCGCGTGCAATTCCCGTCCGTCAACGCGCAACACAAGCACTAAAAATGTTGACGTGGGAGCCTTAGTCCCCGCCGGAATGGGTCGGCGGTGATTGAAAGGGTACCAGCGTGAAAGCAACGAGTGATAAGGCGCTGCTGAGCGTCAAGGACGTGGCTGCGGCGTTGTCTGTTTCGCAGCGGTCGATCTGGAAACTAGCCAGCACCGGGCGGATATGTGCACCGGTTCGTTTGGGCCGCTCGGTCCGGTGGCGGGCGGATGATATCGCGCAGTGGGTGC
This sequence comes from Phycisphaerae bacterium, assembly GCA_050050135.1. Classification (GTDB taxonomy): domain Bacteria; phylum Planctomycetota; class Phycisphaerae; order UBA1845; family UBA1845. The sequence goes on along the minus strand of JASFUW010000161.1, from coordinate 2,978 downwards.
AGCAAGGCTGTCCGGGGCGTGACAAGTGGGAAGCGATGAAGGGGGCGGACGAATGATCGCAGAAAAAAGCCCGCGGGCTGGGGAGCGACGCGGGCAAGACGAAAGAAACGAGACGACCGGCATTGTCGCGGGTCGGTTCCCGACCTGCAAGCTTCGTGGGTGCCAAATCGTGTCCAGCTTCCCGGACGGGTGCCCGCTCGGCGTTCTCGACGTTCACGGGCGTCTGAGCGAGACGCAAAACCGCGGATGGCGGCAACTGACTGACAGCTCGACGGAGGATCATCGCGGCGGGCTGACACTGCTCGACATCTGCGACACGTGCTCAGACTGCGCTGGGCGGTTGCTGCCACATCGGCACGTACGCTTCCTACGTGAGAGGATCGGCTGCGATGGGTGATCCGCTCGACGTTTTCGCACCGACGCAGGACTCGGACTCGTTGCTTCCCGCGGCGACTGCGTCTGATGCCCCGGCGTTCCGGCCAACCGTCATCCGTCGCCGGCTGTCTGACGTGACGCCCGAAGACGTGTCGTGGCTGTGGCCGGGACGGTTTCCGTACGGCAAGCTGTCGTTGATTGTCGGTGACCCTGGCCTTGGAAAGTCATTCTTGACGCTCGACATTGCCGCGCGGCTGTCATGCGGTACGCCCTGGCCGGACCTGCGCGACGCCAGGATCGAAACCACGAACACCGTCATACTATCTGCCGAAGATGACCCCGCCGATACGATTCGTCCAAGGTTGGACGCTGCCGAAGCTGACGTGACCCGAATACACGTGGTCGAGGCGGTGCAGCGCAACGAAGACGGGGACCGGGCATACTTCAACCTCGATCTGGACTTGAAGCCGCTCGAAGACTGTATCGTTGCCACGAATGCGCGGTTGGTCGTCATCGACCCGGTGTCGGCCTACCTTGGCGACCGCGACAGTCACAGCAACGCCGACATACGCGGTCTGCTCGCGCCGCTTTCCGACCTGGCAGCTCGACGACGGTGTGCGGTCGTTGCGGTCACGCACATGAACAAGAGCGGAGCGAGTCGGGCTCTGTATCGCGCGATGGGGTCGCTCGCGTTTACCGCGGCAGCTCGAATCGCGTGGCTCGTGGCCAAGGACAACGACAACCCGGCGCGGCGGCTGTTGCTGCCGATCAAAAGCAACCTGATCGAAGACCCGTCAGGCATTGCGTTCGAGATCGCCGACGGGCGGGTGTGCTGGTTCCCCGAGCGGATCGACCTCGACGCCGACAGCGTGCTCGCGGTGAGCACCGAAGATCGGACGGAGTGTGCGGAGGCGGCGGACTGGCTGACCGAGCTGCTCGCAGTCGGGCCGATGCCAGTGAACGAAATACAGCAAGCTGCGAAGGCCGACTGCCATGCCTGGCGGACGGTGGAACGTGCGAAGAAACTGCTCAAAATCCGAAGCTCACGCGAGGGCTTCGGCAGTGGTTCACGGTACGTGTGGCAGCTCCCGAGCGAGGCGGACTAAAGCCCCCATGTACCGCCAACGCCGATTTGGCGGCCTATGGGCTGGCGGGGTCAAAAAGGCGGTTTTTCATCATAGACCGCCACACCCCGTTGACTGGCGGTCTATGTGCGAATGCGGGACACGGGCGCGGTGGAAAATCTGCGAGACGGGGCAGATATCCCGCTTGACATACTGTGCTTTATGTGATATCGTTAGGGTATGAGCAAGAAACCGAAACAAGTCGATCTGAGTGGGCAGCTACGGGCAGCGTTCGCGGAAAGCGGGCTGTCCCGGTTCGAGCTGGCTCGGCGTGCGGGCGTTTCCTACGCGATCGTCCATCGATGGGTCGGTGGGGACCGTGACATAACGATCGGGACCGCATCGAAGCTGGCCGGTGTGCTCGGGCTGGAATTGCGACCCGTGAAGCGGGCGCGGAAGTAGGTGAAGCATGGCGAGAGTCTATCGACGCACGTACACGAAGCGATTGGCGGACGGGGAGCGGGTCACGAAGCCCTGCGCCAAGTGGTACATCGAATACGTCGACGCTTCAGGGCGCCCGCGACGCAAAGCCGGGTATACCGACAAACGTGCGAGCGAAGCGTATGCGGCAGAGCTGCAACGGGCTGTGGATCGGGAAAAAGCCGGGATCATCGACGCGGAAAGTCTGAACCTGTCGAAACAGCTCGGCGCGAGCATCGGAACGCACATCGAAGCCTACCGGCTGCACCTGCGGACCGCTGGTGTCTCGGCTTGGCACCTTGCCGAAACCACGCGACGACTCAGGACGATCATCGAGGCGTGTGGGTTTGCCCGGCTCGGGGACGTAAAGGCGGAGCCGGTTCAACGGTGGTGTGCGTTGCAGGAGTCGGAAGGGATGTCAGCCCGTACACGGAATACGTACACCGGCAGCTTGCGGGCGTTTGTCCGGTGGTGTGTCGCCGATCGTCGGTTGGCGAGCGATCCGCTCGTGACGCTCGGCAAGGCTGACGAAACGGCAGACAAGCGGCGGAACCGACGGGCGTTGAGCGAGGACGAGCTGGTACGGCTGGTGTTGACGGCTGAGTTGCGCCCGTTGGCTGAGTATGGGCGCCCGACCGTCCGCAAACCGCGTTGCGAGCGAAAGAAGAAACGTGACACGTGGTCCAGGGCGGCATTGACGCCCGACAACATGGCCGAGTCGCTCAACCGCGCCCGCGAGTCCCTGAAAGAGAATCCGGCGCTCGTGGGTCGGTTGGAACGAACCGGGCGTGAGCGTGCTTTGATCTACCGTGCGCTTGTGCTCACTGGCTTGCGACGCGGTGAGCTGGCAGCTTTGACGTGGGGTGACCTGTCGATTGACACACCCGACGCATGGCTGACCGTCCGGGCGGAAGTTGCCAAGAATCGTAGGGAAGATGCCGTGCCGATCCGTGGCGACCTTGCAGCGGACCTTCGGGAATGGCGTACAGAGTGTGGCGACCCATCGTCGACCGATTCGGTATTCAAGGTCCGACGCGATCTAAGTCGTATTCTCAAGAG
>JASFUW010000160.1:0-9915 GCA_050050135.1 Phycisphaerae bacterium | reverse complement strand
AGATTCTCGGGCAGGTGGATCAGAAGGTTGTGATCGATGAGGCCATCAAGAGCGCACTTCCGTTGCTGCACCTCGGGGCTTCGGCCCGAGCGGCTCAGCCGAGGGCGGGGATGAAGGGAGGTGACCGATGAACATCAAAGGTGCCGTTGCCATCCTGATTCTCGTGATTCTGGCCTTTCTGGTCAAAGCCGCGGTCTATGTCATTCCCGAGGGTCAACAGGCTGTCATTACGCAGTTCGGTCGACCGGTCAAAGCGGTTACGGAGGCGGGGCCCTACCTGAAGACCCCGTTCGTGCAGCAGGTCAATCGGCTCGAGAAACGCCTGCTGCCGTGGGACGGCGATCCACAGGATATGCCCACGAAGGACAAGCGGAGGATATCGATCGATGTGTGGGCGAGGTGGCGCATCGTGGACCCGCTGCGGTACTACAAGGCGGTCGGGAGCATCGCGGGGGGGCAACAGAGGCTGGATGAACTGGTCGACTCCGCGGTCCGGGCGATGATCGCCAACAACAATCTCATCGACGCGGTTCGGACCACGGATAATCCGCTCCAGTATGAAAGTGAAGAGCTGGAGAAAGACTGGGCGTCGCGCCGGGAGCGGGTGACCACGGGGCGAAGGCAAATCGAGGAGGAAATCAAGGTCACCGCCAGCGAAGGGCTGTACGAGACGTACGGGATGGAATTGGTCGACGTCCATATCAAACGGATCAACTACATCCAGAACGTCCGCGAGAAGGTGTACGAGCGGATGCGTTCCGAACGAATGCGGATCGCCAGTCTTTATGAATCCGAGGCGGAGGAGCAGAAGAACCGGATTCTGGGTGCGACCAAAAAGGAGCTGGACGAGATCGAAGGTGAACGCTCGCAGCGTTCAGCCGAGATTCGTGGTCGTGCGGACGCCGAGGTGATCGAGATTACCGCGAACGCGTTCGGGCAGTCGCCCGAGTTTTATCGGTTTTTGCGCCAGCTCGAGGCGTATAAGGCGACGCTGACCTCGGGGACGCAGTTGATTCTCTCGACCGAGAACGAGTTTTTGCAGCAGTTGAAGGGGGTGAATACATCGAGTCCGGATTGAAGCGTCGACAGCGCACGTGAACGAGGGAACAGGGAACCGGGGACGGGCAACGTTTGCGATTCCCCGTTCCCCGATCCCTTTCGGAAGGGGTCGCGTGTTCGCCCGCGTTCTTCACACTCCCCCCGGGCGCGTTCAGTCCCGAGGATGGGTTCTACCGGGCCGCGGGCTCAAGCCCGCGCGAACATCCGCGCAAGCTGAAGCATGCGGCTCGGGGGTGGGAAAGGCACTGGTCGCTGAGATAAGGCAGAAGGACGACACGCTGTGATGCCAACGCCCTCGGCTGAGCTTGGGCCCGAGCCCGGCCACCGACACCCCGCTCCGCGGCGTCTCGGGTTTGCCGCTCACTCCCCGCTCGCGACTCAGCGCCGCGTGCAGGTTCTGTTGGGTCTGGTTGTTGTTGGTTGGGGCATCCAGGCCATCGTGACGCAATCGCTTCTGTTGCGCGAAGCGCTCGTTCTGATGTACGGAAGCGAGTTCGCGTGGGGCGTCGTGCTGTTTGCGTGGTTGTCGGGCGTCGCTGTCGGTGCGGTTGTGGGGGGGTGGTGGGCGGAGCGGTCGAGCCGAGCGGCGCTCTGGCTGGTGGGGGTGCTTTTCGGGTTGAGCGTGGCCGCTGCGGTTGATCTGTGGGTGTTTCGCGGTGCTCGGGCGTGGTTCGGCGTCGAGCCGGGCGAGCTGCTTCCGCTGCCAACGACGTTGCTCGCTGCCATGTTGTTCGTTTCGCCGGTCGGGGCGTTGGTGGGGGCGGCGTTTCCGTTTGCCAGTTGCTTGCGCGTCCAAACCGAGCCGCGGGCTTCAGCCCGCGCGGACGTTTGCCTGCCCGAAGGTGGTTCAGACGAGACGGTGCTTCCCCTGGGGGCAGTTTACGCCCTCGAATCGTTGGGGAGTCTGGTCGGCGGTGCGGTGTTCACGTTCTGGGCGGTGGAGAATCTCGCGCCGATCCAAGCGGCGCTGATCTCCGGCGCAATGACGTTGGCTTGTTTGGGTGTGGTCATCTGGGCGGTTTGGCGCAAGCTGTCGAGTGCCGTTACGCTTGCGCTGTGCGCGACGCTGGGTCTTGTGATTGCCGTCGTGGCGGGTGCGCGGCTCGAACGGAGGCTCGTCGAGCGCAGGTGGCGTGACGTGGCACCGGGATATGAGCTCCGTGCCCACGCCGAGTCGAAGTTTCAAAACCTGGCTGTCGGGCAGCGGGCGGAGCAGTTCACGCTGTACAGCAACGGCGTGGTCACATCCGATTTCCCTGATCCGTATACGTTCGTGCCGCTTGCTCACTTCTGGATGTGTCAACATCCTGACGCTCGTAAAATGCTCGTGCTGGGCGGGGGGGCTGAGGGTCTGCTCGCCGAAATCCTCCTGCACGACGTCGAGCACGTGGATTACGTCGAGCCCGACCCGCGCCAGATCGAGCTGATCGAGCCCTATTTGACCGACGCGGATCGGGCGGCGCTGAATGATCCGCGCGTAAGCGTCCACCATCAGGACGGGCGACGCTTCATCAAGGACCGGGATGCCGTCTATGATCTTGTAATCGCTCGGCTGCCGGAGCCGGTGTCGGCGCTCAACGCCCGTTTCTATACGACCGAATTCTATCGGGAGCTTCGTGCCGCGGCGGCGCCCGATTCGGTTTTGTGCATGACGGCTGCGGCTGCACCAGGTGAGCTTTCGGCGCTTTCGGCCGAGTATCTCGCGTCCATCCGCGCGATGTTGGAGCGGTCTTTCCCTGAGGTCGTGATCGGTTGGGGCGATCCCGCGCATATCTTCGCCGCGACTCGCGAGGGCTTGGTTACGACCGAGGCGGCGGTTCTGGCGAGCCGGTACATCGAGCGCGGCGTTCAGTCGGAACGGTTCGATCCGGCATGGTTCGCCGGGGCGACGGACTGGCTGGACTCTGCAAAACTTGCAGAACGAAAAGCGCAGCTCGATGGAGTGTCCGCACCGCTCGTGAGCACGCAAATGCATCCGATCATCTATCTCCAGCGTCTCGAACTCTGGGAGCGAATGACCGGCGGGGGCGTGCACGGGATGATCAGCCGGCTTCGACTCGTGCGGTGGTATCACGTGGTGGCGTTGCTCATGGTGCTCGTCGTGTTGACCTATCTGGCCGGATACCTGTTGCGGGACCGGCGAGCGCGAGACTTGGCGGAGGGTGGGACTTCGGCGGCGCCGCGACAATGGGTTTTCGATGGTGCCATCATGATGTCCGTGGGGAGCACGGGTCTGGTCACCATGGCGCTGAGCATCGTCTGGCTGTTCGCGTTTCAGAGTCGTCAGGGGTACGTGTATCAGCGGATCGGCTGGATCATCGCGCTGTTCATGGCCGGGCTGGTCCTGGGATGTGGTGTTGGCGACTGGTGGGGGCGGAAAAGAAAGTCGGACGCGGCGTCGCTATGGCGGCAACTCGTGGCGGTCGACGTACTGCTCGCGGTGCTCAGCCTGAGTGTGCCCGTCTTTTTGCCGCTCCTCGACCTGTTGTACGGTTCCAAGTGGTTTTTGATACGAGTCGAAGCCCCGCTATCGGCCATGGTGCTTCTCACGGGTGTGCTCGGCGGGGCGGCGTTCGCATTCGCCGCGCGGTTACACAATGCGATCACACAGCGGGTAGGAAGGACGGCCGGTGTGATCGTCGGTGCGGATCACGCGGGTGCCTGTTTGGGGGCACTGCTCAGCGGTATCCTGCTCGTTCCCGTACTCGGTATCACCGTCGCGGCTCTTCTGCTCGCGGGCGTCAAGATGGGGTCGGCGTTTCTTCTGCTTGCGGGGCGACGCGGTTCTCATGCGGCTTGAATGCCAGAGCTTCTTGCTGCGACCAGACGCCGGGGATCCTGGTCTTGCACTTGGGGCACGCGCCGTTCGTGACGTTGTTGAACTGCACGCGGAAGCCCATCCGACGGATGAGCTCGTTTTGACAACTGTGGCAGTAGGTGTTTTCGCCCGGGTGCATGCGGACGTTGCCCGCGTAGGCGTAATGCACGCCGGCGTCCATCGCAATCTTCCGGCAGCGTTCGAGTGTGGAGACCGGCGTCCGCGGGAGGTTGGTGATCCGGTAGGTGGGATGGAAGCGCGTAAAATGCATCGGAACGTCCGGACCGAGGTGGGACACGACCCACTTGCTCATGTCGCGCGTTTCCTGTTCCGAGTCGTTGAGCGTGGGGATGATCAGCACGACGAGTTCCAGCCAGATTCCGGTGTCTTTGAGGATCTCCAGCGTGTGCAGCACCGGCTTGAGCTCGCCGGCACAGGTCTCCGAATAGAACTTCTCGCTGAACGCCTTGAAATCGACCTTCACGCCGGTCAGGTGTCGACAGAGCTGGCGGAGCGGCTTCTCCTGGATGTATCCGTTCGAGATCATGACGCTGCCGACGCCGCTTTCGCGTGCCAGAGCGGCGACATCGTGCATGTACTCGTAGAAGATCACGGGTTCGGAGTAGGTATAGGCGATGGTCTGCGTCTGGCGGCTCTTGCATACACCAACCAACCGCTCAGGCGTGACCTCGACGCTCTTGACTTGTTCCGGACGAAACTGGCTGATTTGCCAGTTCTGGCAGAACTTGCACTCGATGTTACAACCCGCGGTCGCGATGGAGAACGCGGCCGTCCCGGGTAGATAGTGGAACAGCGGCTTCTTCTCGATGGGATCGACGTTGGCGGAGCATAAGGCGCCGTAGACGAGTGTCTGATACTTGCCCGCCCGGTTTTCGCGGACGCCGCAGTAGCCTCGTTCCACGTCGGCGACCTCGCACTCGCGCGGGCACAGAACGCACTTGATTCTCTTTTCGTCCAGCGGCTCCCAGAACATCGCTTCGTGGCGGATGACACCGCGAAGCTCGGGGCCTTCGAGCGCACCGGTGCCGGCGACGTCTTGCGCGAGTGCCTTATCGAGCGGGCCCACGGCGGCGGCTGCCCCGCACGCGGCGCCGAAACGCAACATGTCGCGTCGCGTCGGAATAAGAAAGAGGTTGTCGAGGCAATCCACGCTACACCTCGATTCGCTGAATCCGGTTCAGGTCAGCCACGCCGAGTCCGCGAGCGGCTGCGGTGGCAATGTGTGTGGAGGGGCGCTTTTCCTCGGCGAGAGATTTCAGCCCTCGCGCCTTCCGCTCGGCCTCGAGCAAATCCGAGGCGACCGCGTCAACGGCGACGACGTCCTTGCCGACGATCAGCCCGCCGAACGGCCACGCATAACCCGGGTGCCGGCCCGGTCCGGCGTGGACCTGTGCCCGCGTGGCGTCACAAACGGTCAGACACCACTTGCCGCGGATATACCGGTGTGAGACCACGTCGGCAATGTAGGGGTCGCAATTACGATCGTGGTATTTGTTGGGGTTGTGGATGGCGCCGTAGAAGTTTTTCATCCCGAGGGAGACGCCGGCCAGGTTGTGGTCCTTGAGGACGGGGACGCAGATGAGCTTGTCGACGTCGCGTGCGACGATCTGCGAAAAGCAGGAGCCGATTTGGCCGCTGGTCTCGATGTTGCGCTCGTAACCGCTGCCCATCTGCTCAGCGTCAGTCCCGCGGCACTGCACGCCGCGTGCGGATCGATTGATCTTGAAACCCGCGGCGGAGAGTTCGACGTCGAAACGGTCCCAGACCAGGACGTTCTCGGCGGGTACGCCGCCGCTGACCAAACCGCGCACGATGGCGTCGACGACAACCGGCCGGGTCGACAAACCGAGCGTGTTGACCTTGATGCCGACACGGTCGGTCGGAGCGAACAACGTGCGCCATGCAGCCGTAGGGTTGTCGGCATCCGTGAGTCGCTGCATCGACGCGTCCAACAGCTTGCACAGCAGGTCGCGATGCTCCGCGAGTGCTCCCTGTGTCAGTGCCTCGTCACGCCCGATCGCCACGCGGGATCGCGGTTGGTCGGGTTCGCTCAGAAGTGCCGAGGCGGGCGAGGCGCAAACCGCTGCTCCGGCGGCTGTCGCGGTCGCTTTGACCATGAACTCCCGTCGGGTGCTTATGCTCGACATCTCTTGCATGATTCTCCGGCCGCTTTTTCGCGGACGTCAGCCGTCCGGGGCCGACACCTCTGGTTTCGATTCGGGCTCGCCGAAAACTTCGGCCCGGAACGAGTATATCTTCGTATTCGGCTTTTTCCAAGCGTCGGCAGAGAGCCCGGCCTTGTGACACGTCTGTTTCAGGAACTGGTCGCGCGTCCATCCGCGGCGCGCCGCGACCTGTGGCAGGAGAACACCGCGGCGCGGACCCTGCGAGATCATCAATCCGTCCCGGCCGACGACGATATCGTCCGTGCTCGCGACCTCGATCATCGGGGTCAGGTAGCTGATTTCGATGTGTAGCTCGTTCAGTTCCGACGCGGTGACCGGGTTGTAGACGAATCGCCGATCCTGACAGGCGTTGACGGCGTTGCGGACGACCGATTCGTAGAGTGGTCCGGTGGCGGTCATGTTCCCGATGCACCCGCGCAACTCGCCCTCGTTTTCAAGTGTCACAAAGCAGGCACCGTCGGCCCGCAGCCTGGGTGACAGCGTTCCAGGGTCAACGGCCGGCTTCTTCTTTTCCGTTAGATAAGCGGTGACGGTCTGGCGCGCCAGCTTCAACAGGGCATCCTGCTCGTCTTTGCTGAGCGTCATCTGCGGTCTGGTGAACACGATCGACTCATACGTGACGCTGTTGCTCCAGTCACCGGTTTGCTGACCGGAGGTGTCGAAGCCGGCGAGCGTGCCCTTCGCTCCGCCCTGCATGGAGAGGATGCGAAGCAGGAGCTTGATGGGCCCGCGACCGCAGATGGTGTCGTTCGTCTTGTCCAGGTGGGCGACGAACCCGTCGAAATCGCACTCGAGAATCTGCTCGGCGGCTTTGTGACCCAGGTCACGCAACTTGTCGGGGATCTCGTCCTTGAACGGCACATAACCGAACCTTTGACCAAAGTGCGTGAAATCGGAGCTGGCGACGAGCAGCGTGTCGTCGTCGATCCACGGAAGGATGGCCTGTGTCGCTTTGGCGTAATCTTCGACGGAAATCCGACCCACCAACAGCGGTACGAGCTTTGCGCCGGGCAGCGTTCGCTGCAAGAAGGGGACCTGGAGCTCCAACGAATGCTCGCCGCGATCGATGTTTGCGTGGGACGCGAACATCGGGTGTCCGAGCAGCTTGTCACAGACCTCGCGGTCGATCGGCATCTTGCCGAGCGGCGTCTCGTAGGCCGTCAAATCGCTCGGCACATCCACACCTTCGTAGGAACCGCCCGCCCGATGACTGAACGCCATGACGATGACACGCTTGTACGTGTGTCCTTTGAGCCAGCGATACCCTGCGGCCGCGACGGGGGCGCTGTATCGATAACCGGCGTGCGGCGAAATGACCGCGAGCGGCTTGTCGGAAAGGCTCGGCGCGGGGGCGTTGTCGAGCAACTCGTCGACGTAACTCGATAGCGCGGGCTTGTCCCCTGGATACCAACTTCCCGCACAGTACGGAGGGCGAACCTTCGGATCAGGACCCGCCGCCTCCGTTCCGTCAAGTGCAACCGTACCGAGAGCCATGATGACCACCATCCCAACAATGTGCCGGATTACCGCTGGTCGAACGTGATGACGTGTAAACATTCCGATGACCTCCGTGCAACGAACGTACAGAAAGTGTACCACGATTCGCTGTGCCCGGGAAGGGATCACCGGTACGTTCGGTCCCATCCCCGATCCACTCTCACACCTCGCGCGAGCGACCTTGCTCAGAGTCGCCGTGTGTCGTAGAATGCAACAATGCGGATCTCGGAGATTGAGAATCAGCTCCGCCAGCGACCGTTCATCCCTTTCCGGCTACGGATGACGGACGGCAACGCCTTTGACGTTCGTCATCCCGAGATGCTTCTGGTGTCGCGGACGATCCTAGCCCTCGCCCTTCACCAGGGGCGGGACGGCCGACCCGAGGACATCGTCTTCTGCGACCCGCTCCACATCATCCGCATCGAGCGACTGGGCGACGGGGATAAGCGACCGCGCGACTAATGCCAGCCGACTGGTGCTGAAGAGCCGTCTCTCGCAGTCACGTTGTGTGAGCGAGTTCGGCGAGCACGGCCGTCAGGAACTTCCACGACTTTTGGACAGACGCGATGTACACGCGTTCGTCGGGGGTGTGGGCGCCCTCGATCCGGGGGCCGAAGGAGATCATGTCTACGTCCCCGACGTTGTCGCCGATGATGCCGCACTCCAGACCGGCGTGGATGGCTGTAACCTCCGCGTCTTCGCCGAAGCGTTCCTTGTAGACTCGCTTGCAGACGGCGAGGGTCGGCGAGTCAGGGTTCGGCTGCCAGCCCGGATAGTCATTGCCTGACTCGACGTTCGCACCGGCCAGCCGGCCGACGGACTCGATCTGGGCGACGGCTGTGTGTTTGCACACTTCGGACGAACTGCGGGCCAACGCACCGATGACGACGCGCAAGCCTTTGCCGTTCTCTTGGCTCGATTTGATCGTGGCGATGTTGTTGGACGTTTCGACGAGTCCCTTGATCGCACGGTCCACGCCCATGACACCGTGCGGCAGAGCGGTGATGGCGGTGAGAAGACGCGTCGTAGCCTCGGCCGAAAGCGCCGGCGATCCGTCACTATCGGGTGCGAGAGCGACCGTTATGGTCAAGTCCGGCTCGGCGAACTCCGCCCGTCCCGCGCGCGTGACCGCTTCTGCGGCCGCGCGAAGCGCGTCGAGCACCTGCGGCGATCCGGAGACGACGGCGCTGGCGTCCGAAGGAATGACGTTGCGCAGCTCGCCACCGTCGATCGACACCAACTGCATCTTGCTGTCAGTACCGAGCAGGGTGCGGGCAAGTATTTTGATGGCGTTGCCGCGGTTTTCGTGGATGTCGCCGCCGGAGTGGCCGCCGCGCAGCCCGGTGACGGAAACGCGGCAGCAGGTTGCCTCTCCTGCCGGCTTTCTCGTCTCGGAGTCGAAGGTCAAGGTGATGTCGCGTCCGCCGGCACACCCGATGTAGAGGATGTCGTCCTCTTCGGAATCCAGGTTCAAGAGCCGCCGGCCGCGGAACGATTTCGGTGTCAAAGCCCCGGCACCAGTCATACCGGTTTCTTCGTCGGTGGTCAGCAGTATCTCCAGCGGGCCGCGGGTGACGTCCGGGCTCACCGCGGCTGCCAGTGCCAACGCCACGCCGATGCCGTTATCGGCGCCGAGTGTTGTTCCCTTGGCGCGAACGATGGGCTCGCCGCTTTTTGCGTCCCGATCGATGACGGGCGTGATCCCTTCGGTTTCAAAATCGATGTTCGAGTCCGGGTTCTGGACGCAGACCATGTCGACGTGGCCTTGAAGGACGGTGACGGGTGCGCTCTCACAGCCCTTCGATGCCGGGGCTTCGATGAGCAGGTTCCCGACGGCATCCTCCCGCACGGTCAATCCGTGCTCCTCGGCCATCGCCCGCATGGCGACGCGAATTTGCTGCTCCTTCTTCGACGGGCGGGGGACGGCCGCCATCCGCGAGAAAAACTCCCACACCAACCGCGGCTCGAGGGCGTCGAGCGAACTCGGCAACTCATCCTTCGTCATCGTGGCATCCTCCGGGACAGACACTCGGTTTCGTGTATCATCGCGGTTTGAGCGGGTTTGTCCAGATCGTTGGTTGGTGCGAGGGTGCCGGACTGGTTTCGGGCGACCCGCCGGGCGATCGCGATCAAGGTTAGGCTGATGAATATGTCGGATCGTGGAGACGACCGAGGACCGAACGTGAACGCCGAGCGCCTCGCGGAAACGCGCTATTATGCGGAGCGGTTGTCGGCCGAGCGGTTGAAAAGGTGCTACGACATCGCGCCGCCGCGCATCCAGCAGTATCTGGACGCGGAGATTCGCCACGTTCTGGGCAAGGTACGTCCTTCGGA
>JASFUW010000159.1:0-9946 GCA_050050135.1 Phycisphaerae bacterium | reverse complement strand
GCCAGCGAAATCGCCAGGCACATGGTGCGCGACTGGGGCATGGGCGATGGCGTCGGATTCGTCTTCTACGGCGACAACGAAGAGTATGAAGGCCTCGATCGCCTGCGCCGCGAATACTCCGACAAGACAGCCGAAGCGATCGACGCCGAAGTCAAGTCCATCATCGACGAGGCGTACAATGCCGCCGTTCAAATGATCAAAGAGAACAAGGAGAAGGTCGAAGCCATCGCCCAGACCTTGCTCCGGCTCGAGACCATCAGCGGCGACGAGGTCAATGCGCTCATCCGCGGCGAGTCCATCGAGCGACCGGGCGTCTCCGATCTGCTTGACGAAGCCATGCCGGATGAAAACGTCGGCGCCGCCCGACCCGTATCCGCCGATCCGAAGCCTCGCCCCGACCTCGGCAGCGGTCCCGTCCCCCAACCGGGGTAACGCAGCCCCTTCCCGTCATAGGGCCGTCCACCCACTGAGTGCGCAAGCCGGATTCCCGGCTTGACCCGATCCACCTGGCGCTCCTGAGGCGCCGGAAACGGCAGGGCCCGGGAGCGCGCCGGGGGCGACCACCCTCTCCCTCTGGAGGCCGGGAGCAGGCCATCACCCCCGTCTATTCGCGTGTGATTCAGTTTCTTGAGCCTCAGCTTGACGTCGCCCTGTGAATTGTATAGAACGCGCCCGATCCGTGGGCAACCTCGGGCCGGAGGACCGCTCAGGTCAGCAGCGCGAGCTGTCGCATCGTCACGGAAGACACCAACTTATCAAGTGAGAGGGAGTTCGAGCGCACGCGCGTGCGATCTGCGCCGTCCCCCCCACACACGGCCGCCTTGGCCTTCGGTTTCGTTGTGCTCACAATCCGGGCGGACCGGGGCGGCGCTCCGAAGCGCGAATTCGTGTGGCGGCCAATCGGTCAGCCCGGGATAGCCGCCTTCGATGCGAGACTTAGCGGGGAACCAACGGGACAACCCCGTTAACCGGAGCCCTCAACGGAAAGGAACAAGAACAATGGGTCTTGGAAGCAACGCAGTTTGGACCGGAACCGTAACCAATCCTGGTAACGTAGGTTGGACAACCGACTACGCCGCCGACGTGAAACTTGATACCGAGAGCACCCAACCCGTCGCGTTTCAGGTCGAAGTCGGCCAATCGCCTTCGACGGTGGCTGCGAACCTCGCCGCCGCTTTCAACGCGGCGAACAGTGGTACCGGACACACCGCGACACCTGATGGGGGAAAAACCGAGTTCCCCGGGAATGTGACGACCATGACGGTCAACAACGTGGCAGTGAGCACGCGCGGCAGCGGCACCGCGGTGGGAAACACGGGGCTGCGCGTCAGGCGCGTGAACACCGTCTGACCAGCGCGCTTCAGCCCGAGTCCCGCGGCGGCGTCCGAGTCGCGTTGTTCGCGCTGGATCGAGCTTGACGTTTGCGGCGCTCAAGGAGACGCCACAGGCTACTTCATGCCATCCGTCGGTTCGAGGCCGAGGCGGCCCGCGACACACACTAGACATGCGCACCCGACATGTCGTCAGAATTGGGAGCAGAGCCCCAGTAACTCGAAGAAACCACGTGTTGAGAAGGAGATACTCATGGGTTTTGGAAGCAACGCAATCTGGACCGGAACGGTCACGAACCCGGGGAATGTCGGCTGGATGACGGAATACGCCGCGGCCGAACAGAACCCGCCTGGATGCACATTTGACGTTTACGTCAACGACTCGGCGGAAGCGGTCGCCCAGAGGCACGCCGACGCGTACAACGCGCAGACCGGTCCGGAATACTCTGCCACCGTTGACCCACCCGGCGGGAGGATTATCAGGTTCTCTCCAGCGAACGTCGCCGGAATGGCGGTAAACGGAAGCCCGCTGATGCCGGCCGGCCCGGGGGTAACCATGGTTGGTGATACCGGGATGTCTGTAAAGGTGTTTTCGCAAGACGTTTAACACCGGCCGCATGAGCCCGTGTAACGGTCGAGTGGATCACTCAACCCCCACCGCCCCAGTTGTAACGGGGGGATGGAAGGGGGTTGCCGCCGCGGCGGACTTCTACTTTCTCTAATCGGGCTTCAGTCTGGCTAACTGCCAATCGGCGAGGTCGATGAAGAACTCGCCATAGGCCGGGATGTTGCGGCTGCGCATAAACCACGTCCGTGCGTCGGCTCGGTTACCGTCAACCGCGCACTTTACGCCTGCAAAGTATGCGAAAATACAGCGCTCGACGTCGTGGGTTGCCTGTGCCATCACTTCGTCAGCGGTGCGCCGGCCGGCACACATGTCGGTGACCATCACACTGGTGGGCGATTCCTCCTTTTCGAGCCCGGCGGCCAAGACGGCTTCGCTCAGTGCCGTCTCGGCTGCGTCGACACCGCCCGAGCTCTGATCGAGCGCGTGGATGTCCCAGATCATCAGATTGCCCTGAACGCCCCACAGCGACGGATTCAACGCGATCGCCTGTTCGAGGTCTGCGACGGCTCCGTCGGCATCACCCATCATCCGTCGCGTGACGGCTCGACTGGCGATGACGAAATGTGTGTTGACACGCATCTCGACCGCATCATTGTGGTCCTTCATGGCCAAACGGTATTGGCCGGCGATGCGACGAGCTCTCGCACGGTCGTGGAAATCCTGGACGCGCTGCGATCCGTTCGCCATACCGCGCTCCAGGGCGTCGAGCGCCTCTTCGTACCGTCCCTGCTGGATGAGAAGATGGCCCATGGCGCGCAGCCCGAAGGAGCCGTCGGGGTCGAGCTTGACGGCCCGCTGGCAATCCGCCCAAGCGGCAGCGTAGTCGCCCATCAGAAGGCGGCAATCGGCGCGTAGGGCGTAGGCACGGGCGAGGTCCGGTTCCTTCTCGATGGCCTCGGTGCAATCGGCGATGGCGCCCGAAGCGGCACGCTGCAGCGCGGGCCCTTCGTAAGCCAGCATGAGCGCTCGATAGGTGTCTGCCCGGTTCAGGAGCATCAGGGCATCGCCGGGCCGGCGCCGCAGCGCGGCGGTATAGGCTTTGAGCGCTTCCTCGTACCTGCCGAGTCGTGAGAGTGCAAGCCCTTTGACATTCCAATAGATCGCCGTCTCGGGCCAGCGGTCGGTCAGTCGCTCTGCGTCGGCTAGCATGGCCTCGAAATCTCCCACCTCGAGATATCGCCAGGCTCGCGCCCACAATGCGTTGAAGTTGAGGACGTCGGAGTCGATGACTTGCGTCAGCAGCTCGATGGCCCGCGACGATTCAGACTTCTCCAGAGCAATCGCTTTGTAGTACTGGTCATCAGGAAGCAGGCGGGCGCCCTCACGAAGGTGCAACGCTGCCGCTGGCGGATCACGGTCGCGCAGGAGCTGTCCCAGAATCAGATGGGCGGGACCGGCTTGATCGGGATAGCGCTCGACGATCTCCTCAGCCGCAGACCTGGCCTCGACGCTTCGGTTGACCCGCCTGAGCAGCACCACCCGCTCGATCATGGCTTCGAAGTAGTCCGGAAAAAGCTCCAAGGCTTCGTCGCATTTCTCGACGGCCTTGGCAGGATCACGATGCGCCTCCAACCGGGCCTCGGAAAACAGTCGTTGTGCCGCTTGCATGGCAGCCAGGGCGGCGGCGCGGCGTGCTTGAATTCCGAAAAAACCGGCTACACTCAGCGCCATCACCAGAACGAAAGCACCGGCCACGACAGCTTTGCGTTTCTTCAAGAACTTCCCGACGCGATAAGTCACCGTCGGTTTCCGCGCGATGATCGGTTCACCTTGCAGGTACCGTTCGAGATCGTCGGATAGCGCCTTCGCCGACGGGTAGCGCCGCTCTCGGTCCTTCTCGAGGGCCTTCGACACGATCGTCTCGATCTCGCCGCGCAGCAGGCGGCTCACCGTGCTGAGTCGCGTGGGTGGTTCCTCTCGAATCGTGCGGGCAGCCTCGTAAACAGGAACGCCGTACAGACTGTACGGAAGCTGACCGCAGAGTAGCTGATACAACATCACACCCAGCGCATAAACGTCGCTCCGGCCGTCGATCTTCGACGGGTCCGCCTCGCATTGTTCGGGGGACATGTATTGCAGCGTGCCCATAAGCTGCCCGACGTCGGTCTGCATCGTCGTGATCGCGATGTCCGAATCAGTCGACCGAGCGATCCCGAAGTCGATGACCTTCGTCTGCCCGGATGCGTCCACCAGGATGTTCCCGGGCTTGAGGTCGCGATGAATAATGCCATGCCGGTGACCGTGCTCGACGGCGTCGCACACCTGCCGAAACAGCTCGATCCGCTCGCGGACCCCGAGCTGGACGTCCTCGGCATAGGCGGTGATGCTCTTCGCCTCTGGAATGAACTCCATCGCGAAGTACGGCACGACGCCGCCGTCGACCTCCTGAGTCCCCGCTTCAAAGACCTGTGCGACACCGGGGTGACGCAGTTGAGCCAATAGCTGTGACTCGAACTCGAACCGCCTCAGAGCCGATCGTGACGTGACGCCGTGCTTCATGACCTTGACGGCTACGACCCGTCGCGGCCGTTCCTGAGCAGCCTCGTAGACGGTTCCCATTCCACCCGATGCGATCACCCGCCTGATGCGGTACTGTCCGATCTGCAGGGGAACGTGCGGATCGAGCACGCCGCGCCCGTCGTGCAGGGTCTGTGTCGGCATCGCGTCGGCGGATGGGATATCGCCCTTCTCGCGACCCGCATCGGGCTTGCACTCATCGTCTGGTTGGTCGGCGCGTCGTGGCGGCTCGTTGCCCATATTTGAATCCGCATAGTCGGGCATTCCGCGCCCTCGCATCCGAAACGCGGCCCCGAACGCTCGATGGAGCTGCCGTTGTCCCTCTCACACCACGAGGACGCCCGCGTCTGACACGGACGACCATAAGACCACATTTGGATTTGGCAGTTCGGTGGGGTGGCCCACAAAGCACATCGCACCCACCTCGGCCCGCGTGTCATCCACGATGGTGATGGCTGACATCATACCATGCTGCCGAGCCCTTGTGAAAGCCGCCGGAGAGGGGTCGCGTTGCCCGCGAGAGAGAGAGTGCCGGAGTGGGTCACGATGTAGTGCTCAAAACGGGATTCCCGGCCGTGGAAGGGGGGCCACCTCATCGTCCTCGATGAAGACCAACAGCTCCGCCAGCGAGCGGGAGAGCAACGGCAACGCGGGTCGTGAGAGGGCGGCACGATGAAAATCATCATCCCAATACAAGCCCATCCAGAGCGAACGGGCGCAAAGCAGTATGGTGAGTAGTGCCAGAACCCATGGCAGACGCCGACTCGCCAACCATCCAGGCACCCTTGTCGTCCAAAGATGGATCATGGTCTTGTCGTCGCTACCCGTGGCATAACTTCCGGTCTACGCGGTGTCCCCACGCGGTACGGTCGTCTCTTGGCGATGGACCTTTCCCAGATCGACACGGGCGTCGAGGCGGGCGAGCATGGCCCGCAACCCGTAGATGCTCTTGAGCAACCAGGTATTGGAAGGTCGTGACCGCGTGTAGCGCCGTTTGATGAACGCTCCGTACATTTCCGCTCCACGACGGAAGTATTTCCGGTCGCTGAAATCGAACGGGCCGTCGTACAGGATCGGCTCCCATGCCCAGTCGGCGAACTCCTCGAGCATCTTCATCCGTCGTTCGTCGGCTGCCTGCTTCGGACTCAGATCGGCGCCGCGGGCGTTGCTCTTGCGTATGAGTTCATGTGAAGAAGTCCAGTAAGCACTCTCCTGGTCTGCCAGGATGCCGACGTCCTCGTCGGTCTGGTGGTAGCAACTGCCGAAGTCGATGAAGCCGAGCCGCCCGTCCGGCATGAAAATGAAGTTCCCCGGCTGGGGGTCGGCATAGACCAGTCGCTTGGCATATTGAACCCGAAACAGGGCGACGGACATCTTGTGCCCGAACCGGTTGCGAAGCTCCTGGGCCGGGTCCGTAGACAGAAACTTATCCAGGTGCAAGCCTTGGATGAACTCCATCGTGAGGATGCGTTTCGTCGAATGTTCGGGGAAGACCTTCGGAACCACGATGCCCTCGTCCTCGGTGAATGCCGCTCGGCCGGTCCGCAGATTCTCGGCCTCCTTCTCGTAATCGGTTTCCAGGTCGAGCATGTGTGCGACGTCCTCGAACTGTGCCTTGATGTTGTCCCAGTCGCCGCTGAGCCGCATCGGGGCGAGCAACGCCATCAGGTTGCGAAAGTCGTCGCGAATCGTCCTGCCGATGTTCGGATACTGTACCTTGACTGCCACAAGCTGATCGGACCCCTTAAGCCGGGCACGATGCACCTGCCCGAGCGAAGCAGCCGCAAACGCCCGCGTCTCGAACTGGTCGAAAACCTCTTCCGGCTCCTCCCCCAGCTCGTTGCGCACGAACTCACGCAGCAGCGAAAAGTGCATCGGCGGCGCCTCGAAGTGAAGATGCCCGAGTATGTCGGTGAACTGCTCGGGGGCGACTTCCGGATGGGTCGCAATGATCTGCCCGACCTTCATGACCGCACCGCGCAGATAGCTCATCCCGCCCAACAACTTCAGCGCGGATTTCAAATGCGTTTCGTTGAGGGTCCGTTGCTTCTTGTCTGCCGACGCATACCCGCTGCGAAGCCACCACGCCAGGTACGCCAGGGCGATCTTCGCTTGCAGCGTCCCCAACACCCAGAAGCGGTTCCATCGTCCAACGGGCACACGTTTTTGTGATAGATCGGTGAGCAAGCTCTCGAGCGCTTCGCCGGGCCTTACCGTCTCTTCGGTTTCGACCGGAAGCGCGTCGATCAGTTCAGCGATCCTGGGTGACGTCGACGACATCGTTGACCTCCCTTCTGTCCTCTGCCTTCGGCGTGAGTGAAGCGACGAAAAGCCGCATCGATTGGTCGAGGACCACCAGCGTGTCCTCCTGATTCGGAGACTCGTCACCCGACCAGAACGACAGCACGCCGAGATAGAGCGTCCAATACAGGTGCATGGTCATCACGTTCGGCGATTGGATACCGCGCAAACCGTGCGAAGCCATCAGCTCGCCGACCGTCTCCAGATGGTTCACGCGATGTTGTTGAGCCTGACCACAGACCGCATCCTTCGCGAACGGACTCCATGCCGTCTCGAGGACCTCGCCCACGTAGCTGCGGTGCGGTGTCAGATGGCGGAGCCCGATGGCGACATGCGCGAACAGCGATTCGTCAAGCGCCTCGTCTCCGCGCAGAGACGTCGCGAACTCACTCCCGGCGTCGTCCAAGGCCTCTTCAACGATGGTCATCGCCAGGGCCTCCTTGGTAAGGAAATAGTTGAACATGGTCCCGGTCGCGATGCCGGCCGCCTCAGCAATATCCCGGGTGGTCGTTTGCTCGAAACCCTTGTCAATAAAGAGCTTACGAGCACATTCCACGATCCGCCGCCGGGTCTCCTGCTTCTTCTCAGCCGTGACTCTCATCTTCCATCACTCCCGATCGCTCATCATTTTATGAGCACACTCATAATATACGGCGCGACCCATGCGGCGTCAAGGAAAAAATGAGCGTGCTCACAAAAATTTTTAGGCCGAAAGGGCACACGTTGCCACGAAAACGCCCCCCATCGCAGTTCGTGCTGGTCCGACCGCCCAAACATCAAGGCACCTGAGCAGGTTGACCCACCATTGGCCTGCCGTGCCTGACCATGAACGGGTTCACGAGCGGCGGCAGGTCCAGGTCCGCGCGCAGTTGATTCTGAGTGTCCAGTACCGCCGCGAACTCTGAAACCGCGATCTGCGCGACCTTCCCGCACGCCAACCCGACAGGGATGAGCTCGTCGCGCGAGGGTGGGCCGTTCTGCGCCGGATCGGGCGACCAGACGATGACCCACAGCTTCGGTTCGGGGTCTGCGAGGTCCACGCCGTGGAACGTGAAAACGAAATCGCCGAGTCGGTGGGCGATCGTTCCCTCGGGAAGTCGCTCGACCGCGGATCGCACGGCTCGCGCCTGATCTTCCGGTGGAAGGTCCTCGAATCGTGACAGCAAACTGTCAGCGAGCCGTACCGACGAAAGCACGCTCAACGAATCCGTCAGAAGGAACGCTCCGGGCCTGACCCGCCCCTCGAGCAGAAGCTGCGCGGCGTGCTTCGGCCCTCGCCCCTTGTGTTCCTGCGCGTAGGCAAGCAAAGCCCCCAGCACGTATTTGGTATCGACTTCGGAGCGCGCCCAGGCTTGTCTCTGGCTGGCAGACCGCCACACGTAGAGACCAACGAGCTGCGCCACAATGAGCGAGATAAAAAGACCCACCATCGCCCAAGTCGCCCACCGCTTGCGCGGAACACGCGCAGCTATCTTGCCGCTGCTCAGTTGGCGCATCCTGGCCTGGTCATCCGCATCGAACTCGCGGCCGCACTCCGGACACCGAGGCTCGACCTGACCTTGAAGATCGTATCCGCAGGTTTGGCACCGAAAACCGCGGCGCTCGATGACGCGGACCCGCTCGAAAAACATAAAATGCAGCAACAACAACGTGGCGAACGTCCCGAGCACGACGGGAGCGTCCAGGCTTGCGGGAAGCCGCGTGAGTCGCGCCACCAGCAAACTCACCAGGACCACAAACAGAATCATCCCGATGCGACGCCCGGCGTTGATCCCCAAAAGCGAATCACACCGTTTGCACCGCCAGCTTCCCCACGCCGTCGTGAAAAACAACCGATAAGAAGGAACGGGTTCTCGGCAGTTGGGGCAGGTCGCCAGCATCAGCCAACCCTACCTTTCGTTCGACGAGTGAACGGTTTCCGCTGCACGCCGCCGGCAATTGTAAACGCACCGTCGGATGTCCCCCTGCACCGCTTACGTAGAAAGTTGTGGCGCAGACCGCGCCCCGCCCGAGCCGCGGGCTTCAGCCCGCGCGGATATCCGCGCAAGCTGAAGCATGCGGCTCAGACAATCGCGCAACTCATGAAACACGGCACTAGAGGTCGAACAGGGGAGTGCTCAGGTATTTCAACCCGGTGTCGGTCAGGACCACCACGATGCGGGAGCCGGATTCCCGCTCGCCCAGGAGCTTGACGGCCGCAGCCACGTTCGCACCGGACGACGTACCCACGAACAAGCCTTCCCGCCCCGCGAGCCTTCGCGCCATGTCGATCGCGGTCTCGTCGTCGATCGGCACGTAGTCGGTCACTATCGAATGATCAATCAGCTCGAGGTCACGTGCGTAACCACCGCCGGCGATCCTGTGCGGGCCCAGGTATTCATGACACCCGAAAAACGATGCACTGGACGGCTCCACGATGTAGCACCGGATGTCGGGATTACGTTCCTTCAACGCCTGGGAGACGCCCGCGAACGTTCCGCCCGTGCCGACGAACTCGACGAAGGCATCGATTTCGCCGTCCGACTGTTCGAGGATTTCCTTTCCGGTGCCAAGGTAGTGCGCTTTCTTGTTGCTGTCCCAGCGGAACTGGTCGACCCGGACCGCGTCGTGTGTTTTGACGTAGTCCTCAGCCGCCTCCTGGACCAGGTCGAGGTCCTTGGGGCTTACCTGTCCGGGCGGTGAGTCCGGGGCTTGATCGACGAGAAGGACCTCGGCACCCAAGACCTTCATCATGCGAACGCGTTCGACGGTGTTGGCGACTGACATGACCGAAACGAAGCGGTAACCACGCACGGCGCAGACGATAGCCAGCCCGCACCCGGTGTTGCCGCTGGTCACTTCGACCACGGTCTGCCCGGGCGAGAGCTGACCGCTCGCTTCCGCGTCGTCGAGCATTTGCTTCGCGATGCGGTCCTTCTTGCTGCCGCCCGGATTCATGAACTCGCACTTCGCCAGGATCGTCCCGTCGAGATCGGCACATACCCGTCGTAGATCGACAAGCGGCGTATGCCCGATCGCCTGATCCGCCCCGCTGAGCACGCCCTGCACGACTGTTTCCATGTGTTCGTCCTCTTAACTACCGCTGTGCCGGCCGGGTTCCTTTTCGACCGGCTGCCAGCCGATTCGATGAGCAGGATACAGTCAAGGTTGCGTAAGGAGAAGGGGCCAG
>JASFUW010000158.1:0-9956 GCA_050050135.1 Phycisphaerae bacterium | reverse complement strand
GCGTTCAACCTTCCTGTCTCGAATCAGCGCGCAACGCTCCCACGATCCGCGATTCGGCGTCGAACCGCAGCGAAGATCCCGATCCATCGGGCTTCGCCAGCCTTCCCGATCACCATTCCGCCTGTAGCGTTCGCTAGAACTTCAGCGTCCACGCCTGACGCTTGGCCTGGGCCTTGGTGTACGACACGCCGTCGATCTTCAACCCCGTCGGGTCGAGCAGGCTGATGATCCCGCCCTTGTTGCTCAGTTGTGCCCCGTCTCCGGAAAGGACGATCCGCGCCGCGTCCCCCGCCGCTACCTTCGGACCGCTCAGCACCTCACGCTTCTTGTTCTTGTCCGCGATGATCCACCCGTTCAGGTCGATCTCGTGCGGTGTCGTATTCAGCAGCGTCACGCTCTCGTCACCCACGTCCCCGCCCGTCGGGTTGACCAGGGCAGCCACGATACGCACCATCCCGTCACCGGTCGGCGTTTCCGGATCGGGCACGGGCGGCGTCGGTCCGGGAATGGCGTGTCCGGTCTGGTCGTCCGTGTGCCAGCTCTGCGACTGGAACGCCAGGAAAACGCCCACCCATCGCTCGGGTGCCAGAATGTCGGCACCGCTGCGCACCTCGGGGAAATGGATCAACAATCCCCCGTCCTGCCACACGCCGTCGTCGCGCACGAACCGCCCGACGTTGCCCTGGTTCATGTGGATGTCGTGGATGCCGTTCCCGGGCAGGAACTCGAAATACTTGTCCGGCTCGTTCGGCTCCGGTCCCCACCGCTCGCCGAAGGCGTACACGGTCGCATTCTCGTCCGCCATCGCCCGTTGGATTTGGGCGTCGAGCTTCTCGTTGAGATCGTTGTCAGGGCCAGGGACATTATGCGGAAGCGCCCTCATCCGCGTCCGGTCGAACAGGTTGCCCCGGATGTAGTCCAATGCCCCGGTGGTCGCCCGACTGCTAAGCGCCGTGAAGCCCGCAGGCAACTCGGCCACCACGTCCGTCACGGGGTGCTCAAAGTCATCGTCGACAAGATACAACAGTTCAGACGGGCTCAGCGCCGACTTCACGTTGACCGCAATGCGATAGCTGTCTTGCTCAGCCATGATATGAACCTCGTAGTGCGGGCTGCTTCCCGCCCCGAGCTGGCGGTCGACGGCCCGACCCTTGAGAACGCCGTACTTCTTCAGAGACATTGCAGGGCTCTCCTTTCCGAAAAGTGCTTTGCAATCGATCGTTCGGCCCATCCGACGATAGGTGCCGCGGCATTGTACCCGCACGCCTCCGCCTGCCAAGCGCCACTTGTTTGCCTCGGACTTGCCAATCCGCCTACGATCGAGACACTACCGGCATCATGGACGTGCTCGATTGGCTCTTGCAGGACGACAACCCGGGCGTGCAATACCTTACGCGGGCTCGGTTGCTCGGCGAGTCGCCTCGGTCGCGGAGGACGGTCGCGCTTCGGCGCAACTGTAACCAATGCCCACCCGTCGCCCCGATGCTCCGCTGCGCCGCACCTACCCCGCGACTGGCCGACCGGGTTCTCGCCGCTCAACTGGCCGATCGAAGCTCGACGATTCACTGAACGGCAAGATGCTCGCCAACATCGGGCACAGAGGCGGACCCTCGAAGTGGATCACGCTGCGGGCACTGACAGTCCTGACGCACTTCGGACGGTTAACAATCTGAGGTTTCACCCGAACGTGTTCAGCTTGTTGTCGCGACCCGCTGCGGTGTCACACCGTCATGCGTCAATCCTCGGCGACCTCACCGCCCGCATCCCCGAACTTGTTTTTCGGCTTGGTCTTGATGTACTCCTGCCGCTGGTCGGCGTAAGTCGAGGGAGTCAGGTCGTCAAACCTGATGGCATCGGGGTCGTTGGCGATCTTTTTGAGGAAGGGAATGCACCACCCGCACCCGGTACCCGCGTTGAGGCACCCGGTCATCTGGCTGGGGCGCTCCGGGCGGGTCCGCCTGGCGTAGTTGACCAGCTTCCGCATCGATACGTGGTAGCAGTAGCAAATCTCGTCGTCGGGGTCCATGTCGACAGAGTGTATGCGCGAACCCTCCGTTTGTCGCGGGTGGCCCTTGCATTTCGGCAGTCCAAACGGTAATGATGCCACACATGAAATGGACGAACTACTTCATCACGACTCAAAAGGAGGTGCCGGCAGACGCCACCGCCCCGTCGCACCAGCTCATGCTGCGGGCCGGTCTGATCCGCCAGGTGGTCGCCGGTGCGTATTCGTACCTGCCGCTGGGCTACCGCTCACTGCGCAAGATCGAGAACATCGTCCGAGAAGAGATGAACGCAGCCGGTGCGGTCGAGGTCCATCTGCCCGCGATGAGCCCGATCGAATGGTGGGAGCAGACCGGTCGGGTCGAGGCCATGGGCGATGTGTTGATCCGTCTGGGCGGCACGGGCGGCGACGACTGGCGGTCACGCACCGTGCTCGGCCCTACCCACGAGGAGATCATCACCGAAATCGCCCGCGCATCCTTGAACAGTTACAAACAACTACCCGTCAATCTCTACCAGATTCAGACCAAGTTCCGCGGCGAGGCAAGACCGAAAAGCGGTGTCCTGCGGACGCGCGAGTTCCTGATGAAGGACGCCTACTCCTTCCATCTCGACAAGGAAGGCCCCGGCGGGCTCGACGAGGAGTATCAGCGGATGTACGGCGCGTACTGCGCGATCTTCGGCCGCTGCGGGCTGCCGTACCTGGTCGTCGAGGCGGAATCCGGACCGATCGGCGGCGATGCGTCGCACGAGTTCATGGTCCCGACGGACGCGGGAGAGGACTGGCTCGTGCGGGCGGAGGACGGGTCCTATGCGGCAAACCTCGAACGGGCCGAAGTCGCTCCGCTTGAAGACGCAGGTGATGGTGGAAACGCCGCGCTGACCGAAGTGCACACGCCGGATGTCTCGACCATCGACGACGTCTCCGCGTTCCTCGGCTGTGCGCCCCACAAGCTGATCAAGACCATCGTCTTCGAGGCCGACGGCGAGCCGCTGGTGGCGTTGGTCCGCGGGGATCACGACGTCAACGAGGCAAAGCTGGCTCGCGTTGCCGGAACCGAAACACTCGTGCCCGCAGGCGCCGCCTTGATCGAAAAGGTCACCGGCGCCGACGTGGGCTTCGCCGGCCCCGTCGGGCTGAAGGTTCGCATGATTGCCGACCAGGCCGTCACCGTCATGCACGACGCCGCTACCGGCGCGAACAAGACCGACTATCACCTGACCGGCGTCAACATCGGGCGGGATTTCGAGCCCACCGAGGTCGCCGACATTCGCACCGCCGTCCAGGGCGATCGGGCACCTACGGGTTCACCGCTGATCTTCGAGAAATGCATCGAGGTCGGGCACGTGTTCAAGCTGGGGACCAAATACTCGGATTCGATGGACGCCACCTGCCTCGACGCACAGGGCAAAGCGAAGCCGCTCATCATGGGTTGCTACGGGATCGGTTTGAACCGCATCATGGCGGCGGCGATCGAAGCGTTCCACGACGACAAGGGCATCCAGTGGCCGATGTCCGTCTCGCCGTACCAGGTGGTCATCTGTGCGCTGGATATGCGCGAGAAGCGTGTCACGAACTTGGCACATAAGCTTCACGACGAGATGGAAGCCGGGGCGATCGAGGTCCTGCTAGACGACCGCGACGTACGACCCGGCGTGAAGTTCAACGACGCGGACCTGATCGGCTTCCCGTTAAGGGTCACGGTCGGAAAGCGGGGGCTCGCGGACGGCGTGGTGGAAGTCCTGAAACGGCGAACGGGTGAAGTGTTCAAGCTGCTACCGGACGAAGTCGTTCCGAAAGTCGCGGAGTTGATCGAACACGCGCTCGTCGAGGAACGGACACAGCTTCCCGACGGCTGAGCCGGGGCGCGCGGCTCGATCGGTGTCGGGCGGTCGGAATCTCGGATGCCGACGTGCAAAGCGCAGTGACGGGTATTTGTCACTCCGTCTGCCGGGTCATGCTGCGCTACACCACTCACTCCCCGGTAAGCCTGTCCTCGATCTGTCCGAAGACGTCCGCCGCAACGCGTGCCCCGAACTGGGATGCGGACTGATAGGCGCCTCGAAGCGTGGAGTCGGCCAGCTCCAAAACGATCGCCCCCGCGCAGCCGAGGTACAGCGTCGAGCCGGCGACGGTGGTGAGGCAAATCCACTTCAATAGCCGTCGTTGTCTCATCCGTGTTATCTCCCACGTTCGGGCGGTCGGCCGTCCCCGTGCGGGTCGGGGCGATCGATCAGATTGTCGACCGGGCGCCGCTCATGTCAAATCGGCGCCGGCGCACCGTGTCCTGGTCCGTTGGAACCGCCCGCGGCCGCGCAACACGACCGGCAAGCCCAATAGCATGAGCAGCAAGACCGAAGGTTCCGGAACCACGATCCGCGTTGGGCCCGACGCCGGCCCCACATTCAACTCGGCTGGACGAACGCCGTCCGCGACCTCGATCGAGCGGGCGGCACTTGTCCGACTGTCTGGGCTCGGCACTCGGGCCACGAGGGCACCCTCAGGTGGTGCCCAATCTGTCATCACAGATTCTCTATGGGAGCGGAGGAAGACCGGTCCACTCAGGTCGTCCCGACTCAGCGGAACGCTGGCGGGGAGTAGCGCGACACCGCTCGCCAGCGCGTCGTCGACCGGCTGTCGGCGCGCCGAGTCGGCGAGGTGACCCGAAAGGCGACCCGGCGCGGCGGACCCGCCTACCCGGCTCGGCGCATCCTGAACGAGTCCTGCCCGTGTGGATGCGGCCGAAAGAATAATCGCGAGCCCGGCCACCAAGAGCCGCCCACGCCACAAGCACGGTGCCATATGAAGTCCTCCTCGGGACCTATCGCCTCGCCGAATGCGGATCGCATGGCGGCGGCTCAGCGAACACCCGGCACGGCCGACCTGCGCCGCCCGGCTGACCCGACAGACGTCGGGGCAGTCAGGTTTCTATCGGCAGGTTCAGATCGGTCCCGCGCGTCCCGCGGGTGGTGGAGCCAATCCGAACGGGAGACGAATTGCAGAGGCGACATAACAGGTCTGATATCGCCCGGATTATGGGGCAGGACCACCGGCACGAACCGGCGAGTGCGGCTCACCGGCGCCGGGAGGCGGTCGGCACGGATGTCGTAAGCGGGGAAGCAGGCGAAATGGAAGCCCGATACAATAGTCGCTAATGGATTCCGGGAAGCCTACAGATCGGGAGGGGATGATGGCCGCTGCGTCCGCGTCGGGCCCGTGGCGGTGGTCGGGGTTGCCTCGCGCGACGAAGGGAAGCCTGTTGATCGGGGGCGCGATGTGCGTCGTCGGGCTGGTGGCCCTCGCGTCGGGCGCACTGGACGGACTCAACAACTACGGGCTCGATCTGCACCTGCGTCACGTTGGCGGCGTGGAGGCTGATCCACGGATCGTGATGGTCGACATCAACGACCACGCCATTGAAACGGTGGGGGAGTGGCCTTGGCCGCGACGGCGATACGCACAGCTCGTGAACGTTCTGAATGAGCTCGGGGCCGGTGCGATCGTGCTCGATTTCGTGCTGTCTGATCCGACGGCTCCGCGCGTCGAACACGCCGGGCTGGACAGCGACTATGATATTGCCACGGACCTGGCACCGATCGGTGATCCGGCCGAGGACGCCATGATCTATGACGACGACGAGCTGCGCGATGCGATCGCGACAGCCGGGAACGTGTACCTCGCCATGTTTTTCCGGGCGTCGCCGCCCGGGGTTGATCCCGGCGCGATTGTTCTGGGCGGCGTACGGCTCATCAAGGAAGACGCTGGTATAAGCGCTGCCACGTTCGCCGACCGTCTTCGTGGACGATTCCCCGGGGCGGAGCGCGTCTTCGAAATTGGCGCCCTGTATGACAGTCTCCGTATTGTCTGCGCCTTGCAGGACGAGTACGGAGTCGATGCCCGGTCCCTTACCGATGGGACCGGGCGGCACAGCCCGATCGATATGGAACTCGTCGAGACGCATCTTCCCGATGCGAAGCGGCTGGTGGCGCGAGAACTGGCCCGGTCCTTTCTCGCCGAACACCCGGAGGGAACGTGGACCGCGTTCTACGAACAGACACTGCCCGCCGCGGCGCGAGACACCATCACGCCGGACCGGCGCGAGCTTCTGGAGGCTTTTCGATTTGGGCGTTCCTTTCGCCTGTTGTCGAATGCGAGCCCTCCGATCCCTGCGGGAATGGTGGGACGGGTCCAGCATGGATACGACCACACACTCCCGCTGAGCAAGTTCGCCCGGGACGCCAAGGGCGTGGGTTTTGTCTCGTTTCCACGAGAGAAGTCCGGGGGGGTGGTGCGCGAGATTCCGTTGATCGGCCAGGTCGATGGCGGGCTCGTGTTTCAACTCGGGTTTCTGGTGGCGCTCGACGAACTCCAGGTCGAGGCTTCCGAGATTGGTTTCAGTGCAGGTGCGTTGACACTCGGAACGGGTCCGGATGCCCGACGCATTCCCATCGCCAATGACGGGACGACCTTGCTGCGGTGGCACGTTCCGGAAGAGCCGGAACGCTGGCAGTCGAGCTTCCACCATATTCCGGTCGCACGGGTGCTGGAAGTGGCGATGAACCGCGAGGCGATCCGCGAGAACGAGACACGCTTGGGGCTCGCGATGGCCGAGCTGGTCGAGCTGCGATACGCCGAAGCCCATGCGGGGTATGCCGAGTACGTTCGTCTGATCAACGAGCGCCGCACGCTGGAAGGGGGCGTGACGGATGCGGAGGAGCCGGACGGGCGGCGCGTAGCCAAGGAGGCACTGCGAACGTGCAACGCGGCGATCGCGGACGTCGAGCGGGACGCTGTGGCCTGGCTTCGACGGGTGCACGGACTGTGGCAGTCGACGGAGCCGATCAACGAGGCGGAACGGGCGGAGCGGGACCAGATTCAACGGCTCTGGGACCGCTTCGGCGAAGGCCGACTCGGCGCGACACTGGCCGAGCTTAATGCCAGGATGGGGGCACGCACGAACCTCCTGCTCCAGGAACTCCAGCCGAAACTGGAGGGCAAGCTTTGTTTCGTCGGCTACACCGCGTCGGGCGTTGCGGACCTGGTGACCTCGCCGGTATACAGCAGCATGCCGGGGGTTATGGCTCATGCGAACGTGACGAACATGGTGCTGCAGGACGAGCCGCTTCGGCGTGTCGCGAGGTGGGTCAACGCGTTGCTTATGCTGGTCGTCGGTCTGGGCGTGGTCCCGATCTGCACCGGACTGGGTGCCCGCCGCAGTGCGGCCGTCAGTCTGGTCGGTCTTGTTGTCGTCGCGATCGTGGTTTTTCTCATGGGCTGGTTGATGTTCAGCGCGTTCGGCCGGTACGTGGGTTCCGCAGGCGTGATCGCACAGTTGTGCGTCTCGTGGACGGCGGTGACAGCTTACCGGCAGGCCACGGAAGAACGATCTCGACGTCAGTTTCAGCGGGCGTTGGGGCAATACACGTCGCCCGCTGTCGCGTCGCAAATCGCGAACCGGGCGGATCGTAACGATTTCGCGCCGGGACCGGCGACGGTCACCTGTTATTTCAGCGACCTGCGGTCGTTCACCGAGCTCAGCGAGCGTCTCGGAGCGGAACGGACACGCAGCCTGCTGAATCCTTATCTGGAACGGATGAGCCGGGTTTTGGTCGAGCATGGCGCGCTGGTGAACAAGTTTATGGGTGACGGGATTTTCGCGTTCTTCAACGCGCCGATCTGGCCGTGCTCGAACCACGCGGAGCGGTCATGCGCGTGTGCAATCGCCTCCGTTGCGGCCCTCTCCGAGTTGAACCGCGCTACCCTTGCGTCCGGCCGAGATCGCGAGCGGGGCGAGCCCTTGGCTATGCGAATCGGGCTGGCGACGGGCGAGGCGTTCGTGGGGGACTACGGCAGCGACACGAAATTGGATTACACGTGCATCGGGGACACGGTGAACCTTGCCTCACGCCTGGAGGGGGCGTGCAAAGTGCTGGGCACGACGATCCTGACCGACGAGGCGACACGCCGTCAGGCCGGTGAGCGGTTCACGTTCCGTTCGCTCGGGCGCATCGTTCTTCCGGGGAAGCGTGCGGCCACGGAGGTTTATGAGCTGCTGGGTCTGCACGATGATTCAGACGCTGCCGGCCGCGAGTATGCAACCTCGTTCGCGGAGGTGGTTCGTCGTTTTCAGCATTGTGAATGGGATGACTGCCTCGTCCAAATCGAACGATGTCGCCGTGCGCGGGATGACGATGCCGCGCTGGGGGTCTACGCAGAGGCTGCGGCGCGGTTCCGCGACCAACCGCCTCCTCAGGACTGGGACGGGACCATTCGGTTGGCGCTCGCCTGAACGAGTTCTGATTCGTCCGAGCAGATCGCTGAACCTACGAACATCGCTCGCGGGCGCGGCGACAGCGGGTGCGTCTACTTCGATGTTCGAGGTCCCATCAGAGCGCGCACCGTAACTTAAGCCGCGCTCCAAAGGTTCCGAAGCACCGTCAGGTGATCGGCGTGCTAACCGTGTGCGCCGACGCGTGATCGTCGGACCCTTTGAAGGCGGCCCCGCTCATGACGCAGCGCTTGGAGCCCGTTCGTCATAGTGCCCCTGATACGGCACTCCCAGACGATGCGTCACCCCCAGCGCCTCGACGCTCCCTCCGCCAACAGGGGCGTTCCCCCTTGAAAACAACCGGCGAGACTCAGACCGTCCGTCGACTTCGCAGCGAACTCGAGGGGTTGCGGGCGTTGGAAGCCGTTCAGCGTGCACGAATCGCGGAGCTGGAAGACGAGCTCCGGCTGGCCGCGTCGTTGCAGTCCAACCTGAGGTCGGAGACGCCCCCGGTTGACGGCGTCGCGATCCACACGCTCAGTTGCCCGGCCGACGTCGTGAGCGGCGACATGCTGGACGTCGTCCGTTTGAACGAGTCGGAAGTCGCGATCACACTTCTGGACGCGACGGGACACGGGTTGGCGGCCGGTATCCTGGCGGCGTACGTCAAGCGTTCGTTGGACGGCGCCAGCCTGATGCGCGACACGAACGGCGCGCCCGCACCGAGTGAGGTGCTATCCGGACTGAATCAGCACCTCCTGGACCTTCAGCTCGACGAGTGCGAGTTTGTGACAGCCACATATCTGGTGTACAACGAGCGCAATCGGGTTATTCGGTGGGCTCGTGCCGGGGCGCCATATCCGATTTTGCTTCGGCCCGGCGAAGATTCTCGGGTGCTTCCGAGCGCGGGTCCGCTTCTGGGGGTGTTGCCGGACGCCGAGTTTGAAGTGGTCGAGCTTCAACTCGAGCGGACGGACACGGTCGTGCTGCACACGGACGGGCTCGACGCCCTGGTGTCCGGTGGGCGTCATGTCCCCGGCGAATCAAGGCTGTCGAGCAATGACGTGCTTTATGTCGACCGAGGCAGCGGTTTTCGCGAGTTCTGGGAGGAGTTTCGCGGTTTCGTAAACGCGTCCGCCCACGGGCGGGGCGTGGGAGACGACGTCACCGTCGTCGCGCTGCACGTTGACGACGACGTCCCTGCGACCGACGATTCCGGCGCGCAACCGACCGCCGCCGCCGACCTCCCGAACACCGCCCCGGTATAGAGACCCTCGCCGACCGCCGAAACCGTGACCCCGTCGAAAGCCCGATTCGTCTCACGGCCCGGTCGGGGATGATTTGACCAATTCGAGTTCCGCGCTCAAAAATCGGTAGAATGGTGTACCTGCGTGAGGTAGGGTTTCGGCATGAACACGCTACCGAATAGACCGGAAATGGAACGGGCGACGTTGGATCGCGACACGTCCTACGATGGTATCTTCATCGTGGCGGTTCGCACCACGGGGATCTTCTGCCGACCGTCGTGTCCGGCCAAGAAACCTCTGGCACGGAACGTGGAGTATTTCCCCACCGCGCGCGATGCGTTGTTGGGCGGATACCGGCCTTGCAAGAGGTGCCGGCCCATGGACTCGAACGGGCAACCACCGGAATGGGTGGATCGACTGTTTTCGTACGTCGACC
>JASFUW010000157.1:0-10058 GCA_050050135.1 Phycisphaerae bacterium | reverse complement strand
GCCGGCTACGCGAGTGTGGGCGTGTTGGTTATCTGGACACATTCGTCCGGGCTGAAAGAGCTGAGCATAGCGGGCAAGCAACGGACCGTGAGTGCCCTGGCGAGCAAGCTGTCGCGGACGGGGATGCCGACGATTGCGTCCATCGCGCTTGAAGGGTGTATCCTTGCGCTCGATGTCGGCGGGATGCTCTATGCAGCGGACTTATTACAACTGAATTCGTTAACGGCCTGGCCGGTGTACAGCGGATTTCACTACACGCGCGTTTCGACGCTCCCCGAAGCGCTGCTCACCGCTGAGTATGGTCCCGGATTCCCCCATGTCGTGACTCCTAAGACGATGCAGGAGGCGGAAGCGAAGGATGTCATAGTATACGGTTACACGTACGCAGGTGACTTAGAGCAGCCACATTTCCCGATGCCCGAGAAACTCCCCGAGAGCGGGATTGCGGATCCTTTCAATTACCGTACCGACCAAGGCTATCCTGCCCGTTCGCGAGCCCAGACGCTCCGGATTCCCAAGAGTGTACTGCCGGGCTCAAACGAAGCTCTCGCGTTTGAGCTGCGACTCAACGCGTATTACGCTACGCTTAGGGACCGGCAACCCGGAAGTGACGCCGATCCCTATGAAAGCCTGTTCCAAGTGATTGTTTCTTGACAGGGTGCTTCCCCACCGGTCATTCGCGCGCGGGTGATCGCTCCGTACCCCCAAGACGCGCAGCCATGGAGCACTGCGAAGCGGTCGTCGGTCACGGCGGCCCCTACTCTTTGGAAAGCTGTGCCACGACGTCGTCGGGGACGTCGGTGTTGGTGTAGACGGCGTCGACGTCGTCGTGGTCTTCGAGGGCGTCGATCAGGCGGAGGACCTTTTTGGCGCGGTCCAGGTCGAGTGATATGAGGTTGTCGGCCACCATCGAGATGTCGGCCGATTCGATCGCGATCTCGGCCTCCTCGATGGCTTTTTTGACGGTTTCGTAGGCCTCGGGCGAGGTCATCACCTCGTGGATGAACTCGGACGTGGAGACGTCGTCAGCCCCGGCTTCGAGGGCGAGTTCCATCATCTGCTCTTCGGTGGCTTTGTCGCTCTCGACGACGATCACGCCTCGCTGCTTGAACTGGAACGCGACGCAGTTGGGCTGCCCGAGGTTGCCGCCGGCGCGCTCGAAGACCTTTTTGATTTCGGCACTGGTGCGGTTGCGGTTGTCGGTGACGACCCGACACATGACGGCTACGCCGCCCGGCCCGTAACCTTCGTAGAGCATTTCCTCGTAGGATTCGCCCTCGAGCTCGCCCGTTCCCTTCTTTATGGCTTTCTCGATCGTGTCCTTAGGCATGTTGTCGCTCTTGGCTTTGTCGATGGCCAGGCGAAGTCGCGGGTTATCCTCGGGTTTGCCGCCGCCCTTGGCTGCGATGGTGATGGCGCGGGCCAGCTTGCTCCAGTTCTTGCCGCGTTTGGCGTCGAGCGCGGCCTTCTTATGCTTGATCGTGGACCATTTCGAGTGTCCGGACACGATTGTCCTCCTGTGGTCGAACCGTCGCGGGCGGTTCCGCGCCGGCCGCCGAATCAGTCCGCGGCGGCGGTTTCGGTGTCATCGCTCGGCACCTGGGCAAGCGGGGCGAGGGGCGGGTCCTGCCCGCTGTTTGCCGCCTCGATCTTGGCCGGCGTGACCTCACGCACACGGCGTCGATCGTCGGTCTGGAAATCCAGCTCGCCCTGCGCTTCAAGCGCCGCGACGGCCGCGGTCCAGTGCTCGACGGCTTCGTCCTTAGCGCCGGCCCGCCAGCAGCAATCGCCGAGGTGGTCGTGAATCACCGCGTCCGGCTCCTCCTGGGCACGAACCGCGCGCAACATCCACTTCTTCGCCTCGGCGAACTCCCCCTTCTTGTACAGCAACCAACCGAACGTGTCGAGGTAGGCGACCTGTGTCGGGTTTCTGGACAGGGCGTAGCGGATCATGCGGTCGGCTTCGTCGAGCCGGATGCCGCGATCGATCCAGGCGTACGCCACGTCGTTGTTCAGCGAGACATCGTCGGGCCGAAGGAGAAGGGCACGCTCCTGGGTTTCGGTCGCTTTCGCGGCCTTTCCCTGCAGCAGGTAGCAGGTGGCGAGTCGTCCCAAGTACACGAAGCGCATGGCGGGGTTCCGTGTGGATTCGAGCCAGTCATTGAGCTGGCTCTCCGCGGTCCGGTACTCCTTGGCTGCGAGCAGAAGCTGAACGAGCTGCCTGCGAAGCAGCGCGATGCGTTCCTGAAGACCTTCCAGGGTGAACGGTTCGTTCGGCGTCCGCGCGAGCACCGCGGGTCGCAGCTCGTCCCGGCGGACGCCTGCGCCTCCCGCGTGGCTGTCCGCGAGGACGCCCATTGCCTCATCGATGAGCGCCTCGACGAGTTCGATCCCGTCGTCGTAGCGCTCGGCGCCTGCGAGGGCGACGACCATGCGGGTTTGAAATCGCTCTCGATCGAACGTGTGGAGCAACCGGTTTCGGATGAGTTCGAGCGCGTCGTCGACGCGCTGTGCGTCGGCCAGGATCGTCGACAACAAGGCGAGGGCATCGTCGTTTTCGGGATCTTCGGCGAGCATGTCGAGCACGTGCTGACTGGCGCGGTCGTATCGCCCGGCGGCCCTTAGGGCGTTGATGAGTGACATGGTGATGTCAAGATTGTCGGGCGTCGCTGCTCGAAGCGTCTGCCAGATCGGCACCGCCCTGGCGGGTTCCCCCCGTCTCGTGTATTCGTCGGCGAGGACCCGGGCCCACGGGGCGGCTTCGATCTTGAGCGCATCCGACCAGCGCTGGAGGGTCTTTTCCACCGCGCCGTCGGGCGTGGCGATGGGTGCGAGGCCGTCGGAAAGAGCCGATCGCGCAAGCCCGCGCCACATGGCGGAGCTGAGCTCCGGTTTGGCCCAGTCTTGAATGAGCTTCATGGCCTCTTTCGTTCTTCGTGACAGGCGGAGCGTTTCCGCCATAGCGGCGCGGAAGCGGGTCCGCCAGACGTCGTTCAGGTCCTTTCGAGCCATTGCGGCGCGCGTGAGTGCCAAAGCGGCGTCATAGTTCTGGGTCCACCAATAATAGTCGATCAACCCGGCCCGTCGGCTGCCGAGCCGCCACGAATGGCGATTCGGTCGGCGCTTCAGCAGCGTCTCGAACTGTCTGGCCGCCTCCTCGAAATCGAGCAAGGGATGCGAGGTTTGTATGACGCCGAGCGTCGCCTGATCGTTGTCCGGGTCGAAGGCCAACGCCTTCCGGTACGCTTCGCGCGGCTTGGCTGCTTCGACCCCGAGTTGTCGGAACCCGGTGGTGGGGTCTCGATAGCTTTCGGCGATGGACAGCCAGGTGGACGCGTCGCCGCCATGCTGCTCGACCGCGTCGATCAGTGCGGCACGATACGCTCCGACATCCGGCGCCGGCTGCAACGCCTGCTCGAGAATCGCGGCACATCGCGCCCTGGTCGTGGCTGATTGACTGCGCCGCGCCAGTTCCTCGAACTGCTGGGCGGCTACGTCGCGTTTGCCCTCTTCGAGGTAGGTGTAGGCCAGCAGCTCGCGCGCGGCTTCGTGGTTCGGGTCCTTGTCGAGCAAGACCTGGTACTGCCGTTGCGCCTGGAGCCGACGTCCGGACCGTTGGTATAGCTTGGCGAGCGCGAGCATCGCACTCGTGTCGGCCCGGTCGAGTTGGACTGCGGCCTTGAGGTGGAGTTCAGCCGCGTCAATGTCATCGAGCCGCTCATGAATTTGGCCCAGCAGGAACTCCAACTGGGCGTGCTGGGGAGCGCCCTGGTCCTTGCGGCCCGCGACCTCAAGCGCCTCGGGATAATCGTAGCTCGAAGCATACAACCGGGCCAAGGCGAGACGACCGGGGATAAACCCGGGGTCTTGGGCGAAGCACTCGCGAAGGTAGCGTTCCGCCGGCTCGGGCTTATCGGCTGCCGTTGCGAGCACACCACGCACAAACGCCTCCGTTGCCGCCATCCCGGACGGCTCCGGTGCGAGGGCCGCGGTCACCGCGTCGGCGTCCGAAGCGAGCTTGGCGACCAAGCCGGTATAATCCGGCGCTCGGTCGGCCGAACGTCGAATTCCCTCGGCACAGGCCCGCAGCCCTTCGTCCCACTGCGCCGTGTCGAAAAGCAACCGGACGTAACGCAGGCGGATGGCGTGTGCGCGTTCGTGTTCCTCGAGGAACTGCTCGAGCGCCGTGCGTGCTTCCGTTTCCCTTCCGAGCCGTTCGAGCATATCGGCGAGCGCCATGACCGGTTGCGGATCGTCCGGTTGTTCACGAGCATACGCGCGCAGGTCGTGAATGATGCTGTCGCGTTGATCCAGCTCGGAATAAATATCGAACAGCAGCTCGATGGTGTCGTCGGCGTTCAGCGGAAGCGTTCGAGCCGCAGCCAATGCCTCGTCGTGGCGGCGAGCATCGAGCAACAGGCGGGCATAGCGGCGCTGCAAAACGGCGTCGCCGGACCTCTTCGCAGCCACCGGTTGAAGGGCGTCGGCCGCATCCGAGAAACGTCCGAGCCTCTCATGCAGATCGGCTTTAGCTTCCGCAATTCGTGCGCGATCCGCCCCGAGCCAGGCCGCCAACTCCGGGCGAACCGAAGCTGCGTTTAGACCTCCCGTCGATCGCTCGAACGCCTCGTACTGCGAGAGTGCGGCGTCGATATACCCCTCGGCGGCCAGCTGCTGTGCCAGGTGCACATGAACGAGCGACGCCACCTCGACGTCCTCGCCGAAGTCATCGCAAAGCAGCGCCGTTCGCAGTGAGGCGATCGCCGCCGCGGGATCGCGATCGCGTATCGCACAGCGGGCGGTAAGGTAGTGCCCGGCTGCCTGGTCCGGGTTGCCTTCCAGAGCGCGGAGGGCGTGCGTTTTGGCGCGTTCGAAGTTCCCGGCGTCCCAGTGCAGGGTCGCGAGCGTGATGTGGATATCGGGATGCTTGGGATCGTACCGGAGGGCGCGTTCCAGTTCGATGGCGGCCTCCGTGAATCGCTCCTGATTCATGAGTCGGCGTGCGTTGACGATCTGGCGCTCCGCCCTTCCGGACAGGGGCTGGATGGTCTCGGGGCGGGTGGGCTCGGAAACCTTCGGTTCGATGTCTGAAAGGGGTAGCGCGGCTCGCGTGAGATCGACCCCGGGCGCCGTGGCCCGCGGTGTGCGGTCCGTCGTGTTCGGCGGACCGTCTGACGAGGCGCACCCGAACGGCGCGAGCAGGAGTGCAACCGCGATGGGACCACGCGTAAGCCAGCATTTGGACTTGCCGAGCATGTTCAGTCGACCCCAGAAGCAAGCGTAAGCCGGTTTAAGCATACCTTCTGCCGAGGGGGAAGGAGGCTGCCCCGTGACTTTGACGGACGGTCGGGCCGGGTCTGACCCTCCCGGCAGCTCACTTCGCCTTCGATGTGCTCCTCTTTTTCTTGCCCGCCGCTTTGGTCTTCGGAGCGCTCTTCGCGGACGCCTTCTTTGGAGCATAGCCGCGCATGATCAGGCAGAAGGCCTTGGCGTCCGTGGCGCTTATGTGTCGTTCGAGAAACGCCTGGACCTCCGACCGGTCGGCGTTCGGGTTCACCAGATCGGCGCGGCGCAGCGCCTCCAGCAGACGGTCGTCGACCGGGATCGCGTGCCCGCCGAGACTCCAGAGGACCACCGATGCGACGGCGTACGCGTCGACACCGTCGAGCCGCTCGAGATAATGTCGGGCGTCGCGCCGACCGAGGTTGCGAAGGTGATCCAGAGAGAGTCGGTTTTCGTTATCGTAAATCGCTTGCAGGGCCCCGATCAGCTTCTGACAGCGTTCCACACCATGTGGGATCACGTTTCCGGTGGCCTTGTTGAGCTCTTTGGCGCTCGAGACTCTCAGCTCATTCCAGTCAACAACGTGATCGAACGCGCGGTCCAGGGCACGGGAGGCTTCTTCCTCGGACGTCTGGACGCCCAGAATGGCGACCGCGAGGCGACGCAGCGGCTCGTCCAGTTCGGGGATATCGGGTTGCGATGCGGCCTGGCGGATCTTGGCGTACGCCTTCTTGAGCCGCGCCGCGTACATGGTTCCGTTCTTCATTCGCCCGCTCCATCGGTGACCGGTGGCCGGTTCCCTTCCTCGTCTCCCTCCGCCG
Organism: Phycisphaerae bacterium; assembly: GCA_050050135.1. Lineage (GTDB taxonomy): Bacteria > Planctomycetota > Phycisphaerae > UBA1845 > UBA1845. The sequence goes on along the minus strand of JASFUW010000157.1, from coordinate 3,954 downwards.
TGTCGGTGACGGCGCCGTTCGCTTCAGTGTCCAGACATTCGAAGAGTTCGGGCTGTTGTCGCCGATTCTCGTCCAACAAAGCCATTGTCCGGCGTACGCCTTTGGCGACGCGGTCGATGTCGAACCGCAGCTCGGGGCAGTGACGAACCGAGAGCTCTCGGGCTACCTCCCGTTGCAGGAAACCCCGGGCGTGGCGCACGGCGCTCAGAGTGCGCCGCTCGGAGGCTTCGTCCCCCTGTACGCTCAGGTACACGTTGGCGATCGCCAGATCCCCGCTTACATCGACCCGCGTCACCGTCGCGAACGGGGCGATGCGCGGGTCGTGCAGGCGGTGCGCGATCGCACCGCCGACCACCTGCTGAATGACGCTGCCGATTTTCTCCTTGCGATGCGTACGCATAATCCCCTGCCGCAATCCTCCTGGAGCGCCGCCCGATGTTCGGGGCGCGTTTTTCCGTACTGGTTATCCCGCAGCGTTGCCGTATACCGAGCACGTGTTGCCCGCGAGATCGTATGCCCGGTCAGAGCAACTCCCTTCTGTAATCGACCAACGACAAGCCCCTGAAAGCGCGAACGAAATCGACGATCTTGTCCATCCGTGCATGAACCGGGCGTGAGTCCTTCGAGATGAGCGCGATGCCCAGTTGGCTTTGCTTGGGGTTGTCGTGACTTTCCAATTCCGCGACGGAAACGTTAAACCGGTTGCCGAGCTTCTCTTTCAGGCTCGAGACGACGCGCCGTTTGTCCTTGAGGGACTGCGCGTCAAAAATCGCCAGGTCGATCGTTAGCACGCCAACGATCATGGGAGCGATTCGCGAACTTCCACGTCCCAGCAATCGCCGTCATGGATTCCCAGCTTGACCAGCCGGACCGTCTCGTCCGCCTTGACAAACGGCATGATCCCCGCTCGCTGAAGCCCGGCGAGCACGAAGGCCCGGTCCGCCTCGGGTACGCCGTAGAAATCGAGCTCATCCGCAACAAAGACTTCGTCAAAAACGTATTGCTCCGCTTTGGGCAGATAGTCCGTAACCAGCTTGGAGATCGAGAAGCCGCTTCGCCCGGGGATCTCGATCTTTGGCAAGAACAGCGCCCGTACGCCGTTCGATCGCCCCTGCGCGTCGACCTCGACCGCGCGATATTGCCGCACGATATACGACCGATCGCCGAACCGGTAGAGTTCCACGGGCCACGCCTCGTCCGGCACGAAGAACGCCTCGAGCAACTGCCGCGCCTCCTCCTCCGAGGCACTCCGCAAAGCGCGTCTCAGCTTCCTGTACTCCTCGTAATAGGGAAGGGTTCGATCATTCAAGCGAGGATCATTGGTCGGCAACATGACATCGACGGCGTACGCCTCGTTCTGGGGCAGCCGCACCGGCGAGGTGTTCGCGTCCCCGCGCACGTGTCCTTCCAGCTGGCTGATCCGCTGGCCCTCGATCATCTTGGTTTCACTGATCACATAAAACTCGGCGTTGGGAGGGAAGGAGGCCACGTAAAGACCCGGAAGACCGCTGATTCCGCTCAGCCCGCGCTCATTCGTCGAGCTCGGGTTGTCCTGCGCCCGCCGCGGCGAAACCGGTCTTCGTTGCGCGGTCTGTTCCGTGACGCCTCTGATTGCGGGGATGATGAACTTCCGGGCGACGAAGACGACGATGCAGATCAACAGCGCCGCGTAGCACATGCGCAGCACCAGCGAGAACGGGTTGAAAGGTCCTTTGGGGCGTGCCCGTCTTCCGAACAACCGTCGGGACCTTCGCGGGCGGCGCCTTCCAGCGGGCGCCGACTTGCCACCGCCGGACTCCACGTCCGCGAACAAGAAGTCAAGGTCCCCGTCGCCTTCGTCGGGGACGGTCGACTTACGCCCGCAATACGAGCATCGAACGACCCCTCCGGCATCTTCGTCTTTGGCACGAACGGTATGGCCGCATTCCGCCTTGAATTCGATCATCGCTGTGTCGCCAAAACGCTAGCGCCAGTCCGCAAAGAGCAGAGTGGCTGGCCGCATCGTCTCGCCGGATGCCCGGCGCCTCACGGCAAGCGACGCCGCACCGGCACAAACCCGCTAACTCCAGTACTCGGGTGCTCGATCGGGCGCCCAGCGTGGCCGTGACGTTCTCACTGCCTTACCCGCTGTCGCGCCAAGCTCCTCCGGTTTCACCTCCTCCTGGTACCATCCCGTCGTCACAATGTCCGGGCAATCTGCACGATTTCAAACGACTCGACGACGTCACCGACATGGAGGTCATCGAAACCCTCGAGCCGAATTCCACATTCCAGCCCCGCTCGGACCTCCTTGACATCATCCTTGAACCGCCTCAGCGACGCGATCTTGCAGCGATCGCGCACCAAGACGCCGTCGCGGACCACCTTGGCAAGGTGGTTTCGGTCCAGGGTTCCCTCGGTTACGTAGGACCCTGCGATCATGCCGGTCTTGCTGACTCTGAACACCTGGCGCACCTCGGCGGTGGCACGTGACTCGATCTTCTCCTCCGGCGCCAACAGGCCTTCGAGTGCTGCCTTGATGTCATCCACGACGTCGTAGATGACGCGATAGGTTCGGATGTCCACGCCGTGTTGCTCGGCGAGCCGGCGAACGTTGACGGACGCCTCGACACGAAACGCCACGACAATGCCTTCACAAGCGCCGGCCAAGTGCACGTCGCTATCGGTGATGGCTCCGACGCCCGAATGACGAATCGTCAACTTGACTTCGTCAGACGGAAGATCCCCCAGAGCTTGACGGAGCGCGGCCGCACTCCCATCGACATCGGCCTTGATGATCAGGTTCAGCTCCGGGACCTCCTCGGCATCCCGTCGCAGCATCATCTCCTCGAGGGTGTTGACCTTCTGGGACTGGACGCGGGCTTTTTCGACACGCGACTGCTTGATCTCGGTCGCAATCTCCTTTGCCCGCTGAAGGTTCTCGACGCAGAAAAACTTGTCGCCGGCGGTGGGCACGTCGTCGAGCCCCCAGATTTCTGCGGGCTGGGCCGGGCCGACCTCTTGGACGCGTTGGCCGCGGTCGTTGAGCAGCGCCCGCACCTTGCCGAACGCGGGCCCACACACGACGAAGTCGCCCACATGCAAAGTGCCTTCTTGAACAAGGACGCGAACCACCGAGCCGACGCCGGCCTTCGTCTCCGCTTCGATGGCGGCGCCGGTCGCCGCCATGGTCGGGTCTGCTTGCAGTTCCAGCAGAGAACTGAGGTCCGCAAGATGCTCTACCAGTGTGTCGATCCCCTCGCCGGTGGTGGCTGAGGTCTTGATGACGTCAACGTCCCCACCCCACTCGCCGCTGGGTGTCAGCCCGTTCTCCGCGAGCTGTCCGAAAATCTTGAGCTGGTTCTGGTCGCCGAGATCGATTTTGTTCAAAGCGACCACGATGGGGACTTCCGCCGCTTTTGCGTGGTTGATGGCCTCGAGGGTTTGCGGCATCAGGCCGTCATCCGCGGCGACCACCAGCACCACGACGTCGGTCAGTCGGGCACCGCGTGCACGCATTGCGGTAAACGCCGCATGCCCCGGCGTATCCAGGAACGTGACCGCGTGGCGCGCGGTCTCAATATGGTACGCGCCGATGTGTTGCGTGATTCCACCGTCCTCGCCCGCCACGACGCGCGTTTTTCGGATGGCATCCAACAGGCTGGTTTTCCCGTGGTCGACGTGCCCGAGCATGGTGACGACAGGCGGACGCGGTTCGAGCTGTTCCCGCTTCCGTTCGGCGAACTCCTCCTGTAGGGAGTCGAGGCCGGTCTTGGCGGGCACGACGGTCAGCTCGATACCGAAATGAAGGGCAAGCAGTTGGGCCGTTTCCGTCGGGAGGGTCATGTTCACGTTGGCCATCAAGTTGTGCTCGTCCTTGAGCACCTTGAAGCACTGCATGAAGTTGAGCCCCGTTGCGGCACAGAATTCCTTCATGTGCACCGGCTCGTAGATCTTCGCTTCGGTCTTGGGACC
>JASFUW010000156.1:0-10153 GCA_050050135.1 Phycisphaerae bacterium | reverse complement strand
CCAAAACCAGTTGCTCCTCCCAAGACGTACCTGACCGACAAGGAACTCGATGCCTTCAAGGAACTTCTTCTCGAAAAGCGGGCGGAGCTTGCGGGTAACGTCAACCGGCTCGCGAGTGAGGCACTGAACAGCAAGGGGTCCGGTCAGGGCGATCACTCCGTGATGCCGATTCATATGGCGGACCTGGGCAGTGACAACTGGGAACAGGAATTTACACTCGGGTTGCTCGAGAACGAAGAGGCGCTGGTACGCGAGATCGATGAAGCGCTGGCTCGGATCGAGACCCGGACGTATGGAATGTGCCTGGCGACGCACAAGAGGATCAGCAAAGCTCGGTTACGCGCCAAGCCCTGGGCCAAGTTCTGCATCGAATACGCCCGCGCCCGCGAAGAAGGGCGCGTGTCTTAGGCCGCATGAGTCACGATGGATGCTTCCGCGGCACACCAACGCAGGCGACCAGCCCCATCCCCCGTATCCGCGATACGAAGCCCGGGCGCGCACGTGCGTCTTCTGGCGGTTGCCGCTGGAGCGCTTTGGCTGGACCTCTGGTCGAAACAGTGGGCATTCCAGTCACTTGACTCGACGGAGACCCGCCCGTTCATCCAAGGGTTTGTCGACTTCAGGCGATCGCTGAACGACGGGGCGGTGTTCGGGTCTTTCCGGGGGAACACGGGGCTGTTTATCATCGCTTCGGTCTTCGCGCTGGTCTTCGTTCTCTATCTGTTCAAAAGCAGCGCCACTCGGCAGCGGTTTCTCCACGTCGCGTTGGGCCTGGTGCTCGCGGGTGCGCTCGGCAACCTCTACGATCGAGCGACCGTCAAGGCGGACGTGGTCACGTACCAGACTCGGTCGGGACGGGCGGAGTTGATGATCGGTCTGATCGTGAACCAGGACGAACAGAGTATTCACGTCGCCGATTACCCGGACAAGGGCAACGTGCGCATCCTTCCGCGAGACCGTGTCACGGTTCGGAACCAGGGTGTAGTTCGTGACTTCATCAAGTTCAGACCGAGGTTTCCGAATTGGGTGCCGAAGCTGGGCGGTTACGACATGTGGCCTTGGGTGTTCAACATTGCCGATGCGTCATTGGTCTGCGGGGTGATTCTCCTGTTGCTGAGCACCTGGCTGGACCGATCGGGGAAACCGGAAGCACAATGAGTCGGCCGCGGACATGCGAGGCGCGTGATCGTCAGCTTCGCAGCCGACACCGCGAAACGACGAGTGGACCGCGTCGATGGGTAACCAGGGTGCTCACCATTCCCGCGCTTCCTTAAACGCCCGTATGATGGCGCGGGCGATTACGCTGGCGAAGCGCGGTCAAGGACGCGTCGAGCCCAATCCGATGGTGGGCTGTGTTATCGTGCGGGGCGGGCGCATCATCGGGGAGGGATACCACCGACGCTTCGGCAAGGCGCATGCCGAGGTCGAGGCACTTCGAGATTGCAGCGAGAATCCGCGGGGGGCCACCATCTATGTCTCGCTCGAGCCCTGCTGTCATACGGGGAAGACTCCCCCGTGCACGACGGCGTTGATCGAGGCTGGGATCGGGAAAGTCGTGATCGGGACGCGCGATCCGAGTCCGGAAGTCAACGGCAAGGGAATCCGCCGACTTCGCGCAGCCGGAATCACGGTCCAGACCGGCGCGCTGGCCGATGAGGCGCGCGAGCTTATTGCTCCCTTCACGACCAGGTCGACGCTCGGGCGTCCCTTCGTGATCGCCAAGTGGGCCCAAAGCCTCGACGGAAGGCTCGGGACGTCCACGGGGGATTCGCGGTGGATTTCGTGTGAAGCCTCGCGGCATCGGGTTCACCAATTGCGTGCCCGGGTTGACGCGGTCGTGGTCGGTTCGGGCACGGTTCTTACCGACAATCCGAGGCTGACCGCTCGCGGGGTCTCCCTGAGGCGACGGGCGACACGCGTGGTCGTGGACAGCCGGCTTCGGATTCCACCCGAATGCGAACTCGTGACGACCAGCGAGAATGTCCCAACACTTGTGGTGACCACGTCGCAGAAGGCTGCCACGAAGAAGTCGAAGACTATGCGCAACGCGGGCGTCGAGATTGTTGCCTGCCGCGCTCGCGGCGGTCGCGTCTTGCTCGGGGATGTGCTCCGCAAGATGGCCGGACGCGAGATGACCAACGTCCTTGTCGAGGGTGGGCCGATGTTCCTCGGCTCGTTGCTAGAGGCCGGGCTCGTGGACGAGGCGTTCGTGTTTATCGCACCGATCCTGCTCGGCGGCGTAGGGAGCGCCGGAACGCTTCGGAATCTGGGCGTAAGACGGGTCGTGGACGCCGCTCGGCCTCGAAGGGTCACAACGATCAAGTCCGGAGATGACACCTTGTGTCACTTACGTATGACGTGATCGCGGGCGTCCCGGGTCGTGCCCGCCGCCGGGGTATCATGGGGCGGGATGGGCACTTCGTCATAATCAAACGGATGGGCGATTCTGCGCTGCTCGTCCAAGAACTCGAACGGTTTGGTCGCCAGCAGGAAAGGCCTGTGCTGGGAAACGCTGATTAGTAGCGCTAGAGCCGCGAATCCGCTCAGCAAACTGCTTCCGCCGTAGGAAACGTAGGGCAGCGTAATGCCCGTTATGGGCATCAAGCCCACGGTCATGCCGATGTTGATCAGCACCTGAGACGCGATGAGTGTCACGACTCCGACAGCGAGCAGCCGCCCGAACGGCTCGGTGGTGGCGGAGGCGATCTGGCATCCCGCCGCGACAATCGCCAGGTAGCACAGCAGAACCAGAAGAGAACCCCAGAATCCCCATTGGTGCCCGATCAGCGAGAAAACGAAATCGTTGTGGCGATCGGGCAGAAGCCCGCTGCGGACGTAAATGCCGCGTCCCCAACCGTGCCCCAAGGCGCCGCCGCTGCCGATGGCGTTTTTCGAGTGTACGAGCTGATACCCGGTGCTTGCGGCCCATTCGATCGCCTGTCGCTTGGTGGCCAACATGCGATACTTTTCGGGTTCCTCGACCACGGCTTTGCGCAGCGTATCGGACTGCAGGAGCACGGCCGTCACCCGCTGGCGTTGGTATCCGCGAATCTGATTCCACGCGATCGGCGCGGCGCAAACACCCATCAGCACGATGATCAACAGGTGCCGTATCCTGGCACCCGCGAGAAACAGCATGGAAAACAGGACCGGCGCCAGGAGCAAGGCGGTTCCCAGGTCGGGCTCGAGAAGAATCAACCCGAACGGAACCGCCGAGAGCAACACCGGCCATAGGAGCCCGAAGAAACGTCGGTAGTTCTTGCGGTATCGCAAGTACCACGCCAGGGCGAGAACGTACGCCACCTTCATCAGCTCCGACGGCTGGACGGGGAAACCAGGCAGGTGAATCCAGCGGTAGGCGCCGTTTCGCGGTGCGGTCAGCCCGCCGAAGGTCGTGTTCAGTTGGCGGGCGATCAGCAGCGGGATCAGCATGGCCAGCGTAATGAAGAATATGGCGTACGCGAAGCGTGAGATCCGCTGGTACCCGATCTGCAGCACGACCATCGCCAACGCCGCACTGACGAGAACGCGGATGCATTGCTTGGCCGCGTTCGCCGGCCCGTCGTGGTGGCGGACATAGTGCGTGTCCGTAACGTAGATGGTGGCGACCCCTAGCCCCACGAGGATGGCCACGGCGCCGACCACGACCCAGCCGGGTTGCGTGAGGTTTAGCGCAGCCCGTCTCATCACGATTCACCCGGGGCGGCCAACGCGCCCCCTTCCAGGTCTGGACCGAATACTTCGAGCAGGTCGGCGGCGATCTGCTTGGCGATCGCGCCGCTGGTTCGACTTCCGCTGCCGCCGAACTCGACGAGGACAGCGAAGGCGATTCGCGGATTGACCGACCAAACCGGCCGGCCGGTACCATCGTGTTCTTGAAGGAAACCCGCGAACCAGGCGTGGGAATAGCGATCTCCGCCAGGCGCCGGATCAGGCGGCCAGCGGGCGGCGACCTCGACGGCGGTGGGGTCGAACGTGGCTGAAGGGTGGTCCAAGCTGAATCGTCTGATCGCCTCGCGCTTCGTGCCCACGTGAATGAGTGCCGACTTCTCGGCACCATCATCGTCGGTGTATGGCACGTTGTAGGCGGTAGGCCAGCGGTGCGCAGTGGCACTTCCGGTCTTGCCACAGAGTACGTAGCGATCGTGGTCGAAACGGGCGTATTTGTAGGCCGTGCCGCGCGGATCGTTGACCACGTTGAAGATGCCCTGGCGAATAGCCGCCCACTGCCGGAGCGTCGCGGGGATGATCCACTCGGGCGTCTTTGCTTGGTTCCTGATCAGCGTAAGCGGCCGGTAGGTTCCGCTGGCGTAGGTCGCCATCAGGTTGGCGACCTGAACCGGCGTCATCGAGAGTTCACCCTGCCCGATGGCGAAGAGTCGCGCCGTTCCCGGCGTGACCCGGGCGTTCTTGTGCTGCATGAGCCAACCGGGCGTGGGGTTGATCCCTCTCGCTTCCTCGGGAAGCCCGATGCCCGTGCTTCGTCCGATGCCGACCATGTCGAACACGCTGCAGAGGTAGTCGACGCCGAGCAGCTCGCCGAGGTGGTACATGAAGACGTTGCAGCTTCCGGTCAATCCTTCGACAACGTTCACGTTGCCGTGAGCCGATCGCCGGTTGGTCCCGTGGATTTGCCAGCATCGCCATCGATCGCGGTGCTCGGGAAGGAGGTAGCCGGTGCACTCGTAGCGGGTGTCGAGCGTGATGCGTCCGCTCATCAGACCGGCGAGGCAGACCAGCGGTTTGATCGTCGACCCGGGAGGGTATCGGTTCGCGACGGCGCGGAACCGCAAAGGCCAGCGCCGCGTGTCATCCCGAAGGACCGGGTAAAGCTCGTCGAAACGCGTGGGGTCGAACGCCGGGTAGGAGACGAGGGCCAACACCTCCCGGGTGGGAATGTCGAGGACGACAACGGCCCCGCCGGACGACTCGGAAATCTGTTCGACGATCCGCCCAACGGAGTCATAGAGGCGTCTCTGCAATCCGGCGTGCAGGGTGATGGACGCGTCGCGACCGTCCTCGGCATCGATGCATTCATCGACGATGAGGCGTCCGCTACGGTCCTTCATGATCTGCCCGCGTCGACCGCGCAACAGCGCTTCGGCTGCGAGCTCGACGCCGCTGATGCCGACCGTCTCGTCGGCGCGATACTTGGCGAATGGGTCGTCGGCGTTGGGGTCGTCGGCGACGTGCGTGGCGTTGACGCTTCCCGTGCGCCCCAGCACGTGGGCCAGCGGAACAGCGTCCCCCACGATGCGTCGCTCGGACGCCGGTACGACGTGCACCCAAGGGTATCGCGCCAGCGTCTCACGGGCGGTGATCTGCTGCTCGGCGCCGAGCCCGGTGACGATCGTGTGCGGCACCCGCTCCTCGGCCACCGGGGCATCGAACCCACGTCGCCGGGCGACCGCCCGACGAACGCCCTGTACGTGATCGATGATGTCAAGCGCGTGACGCTGAAACGCCTCGACGGCGTCGGTCGAGCCGCCGGGAACGAACGACGCCAGGTCGCGCCACATCATCTCGACCTCCGCCGCGTAAAGCCGCTCGGTTTCCGCGTCGGTCACTGCATCCGACAGATGCCGCGTGCGCCGCCATCGCTTGATCTGTCGCGATCTCCTCGAGGGATCGTCCCCGACATCGGCGCTGAGCCACGTGTAGTCGATCCGAATGTCCCAACAAGGCTCCTCGCGGACAAGAACCTTGCCTGTGCGATCGAGGATGCGGCCGCGCACGAATGGCAGCGTCGAAGGCCTCGTCCGCAACGATCGCTCCGCCCGCTCACGAAAGTGGTCCGCGTACACGAGCTGCAGCTCGGTCAACCGGGCGACAATGATCAGCCCGGCAAAGGCGAACAGCGACAAGAACACCTTCAAGCGACGTTGAAACACGACAACTCCAAGGCACTAGACCATACCCGGCACGTAGGCCGGACGCGGCATCCCCAGCATCCGCCACCAGGGCAGTAAAACCCGCTGTGCCAGCGGCGCCCAAACGGCTGTGTAGACAGAAGCCGCGACCACACCGGCCGTCAGCTCAACGAGGACCGACCCGCCGGGATCGTACATCGCGCGATGGTAAATGAGCCACGCCAGGCGAACCAGCAGGCAAACCGCGACGGTCGTGACGAACTGTGGCCAACCATGTCCGCGAAACAGATAGTCCCTGAACGAGAGCGTCAGCACCGCCGCCAGCCCGTATGACAAGGCCAAGACACCGAAGCGCTCGATGGTTAGCAGGTCCGCGCAGGCGCCCGTCAGCCACGCGCCGAGGACTGCCTCCCGCGGAGCCGCGTGCATCGAGAAGAAAATCACGAAAACGAGCAACAGGTCGGGACGGATTCCCAGCAGCTCGAGCCGCGGGGCGAGGGCGGACTGAAGGATCAGAGCGAAGACCATCAGGACCAGGAAAGTGAGCCATCTCATGGCGGCCAGCCGCCTTTCTTGTTGCGTCCCGAACCAAAGGGCAACCCCCGCGTCCGATTCGCCTCCAAAACCTGCAGAATCGCCCGGGCTGCGGAAACCTGGACACGAGGGTCCGACGGGTCTTCCATGACTTCGGTCAATGCGGGAACGGCGTCCAGGGACGCCATGGCGCCCAGCGCCCCGCAGGCCAGTTGCTTGATGCGCATAATCTGGGCGGCCGGCGGGTCCTGGGGGTCGTTGTGTACGGCTCGCTTCGTGCGGAGTGCGCGGCGTGCTTCTTCGACCCCGTCGGTGAGCCCGTGCCGGCCAAGGGCGGCCGCGGCGGCCAAACGCGTCTCCAAATGCGTGGCCGTCGCCAGCTTGTAACGGAACGTGTCCACATACGTCGGGTCGCCGGTTCCGGAGAGCGCATTGATGGCGAAGACCTCCTCAGACCCGACGCCGGAGTTGGTCATGAACGTCAGTTCCTGTTTGGCCTCACGATTGCCGAGCCTGGCCATGGCTTCGAGTGCGTGTTGGCGCACACCTGCATCGGGGTCCTTCATCGCCCGGGCGAGAACCTTGATCGCACTGGGCTCACCCAACATACCCATGAGAAGGGCGGCGTTGCGGCGAACGGTGATCTCGTCGTGCGTCAACAGGGAAGTTGCCAGCCTTCCGGTCCGCTCGGAGTGGCCGAGCTTGTGCAGCGCGTACGTTGCGGCTGCCTGAACGCTGACGTCCGGGTCGGTCAGGCGCTCCCGAAGTCGATCCACGGACGCAAGGTCATTCAGGTTCCCCAAGGACACACACGCGGCGAAGCGGACGGCGGGGTGTTCGTCTGCGAGGGCACCTCGAATCCAGGGGTGCGTCTCCGGGCAGGCGCTGGACTCCATGGCTTCGACGGCTTCGACGCGAACCACCGGGTTCGCCCGGTAGTAGACGGCGGCGTTGAGTACATCCAGGGCGCGTTGTTTGGCGGGCAGGCGGTTGATGGTGTGGTCGGGGTCCGCCGGTTGCAGACAGCCTCCCGACACCACCAGCACCACAACGCTCGAGCTCCATTTTCGTAAGTACGACATTGTGTGTCTCTACTATGTCACTGATCAGAGCGGGTCCGGGCCCTGACAATCCAATAGTCGATGAACAGAACCAGCCAGACCAAGGCACAGCCCCACGCGAACCAGTCGCCATACCGCGAATAGAGCGAATACCGGGCGTCGACGCCGACGTTGGCGACCGCGTATCCGCAGTTGCCCGGCCAGGGGGACGCGGGATCCGGTGTGACGACGTCGTGAATGCGGCCGGTCGGCTGAATGAACCCGCTGACGCCGGTGTTGACCGCTCTCGCGATTCCCACGCGGTTCTCGACCGCACGAAACACACAAACCGCCAGGTGTTGCGGCTGCTGAATGCCGCGGTCGAACCAGCCGTCGTTGCTTATGTTCAGCAGGAAGTCGGCCTGTTTCACGTTGGAACCGCCACAGACGAACTCGCGACTGACGTAGGGCATGACGTCTTCATAGCATATCGGAATGCCGAATCGATAGTCTCTTCCACCGCGCGACGGCGCGTCGAGCGCAAACCGTTTGAATGCCTCGCCTCGAAACAACGAAAATTCGAAATCGTGGTTCGGGCCGCTGAAAGGCATCAGGCGATTGAGCAGGAAATACAGCGGGCGGAGGCGGCCGAACCTAAACGGCACCACCTCGCCGAAATAGACCAGATGAATCTTGTCATAGCGATCGGGCTCGGACCCGTCGGGACGGAAGACCGTCGCGGAGTTGTAGCGGCGCTGGTCTGCGAGCAGATCATGCGGCGTGGGCACGACGGTCGTGCTGCCCGTCACGATCACGGCATTGTGCTCCGCCGCGTGCTTTGCGAACATCGAGAAGCTGGTTCGTGAGATGGGCGAAAACTCGCGCCACTCGGGATTGAGCGCCATCAACCACGGCGTCTCGGGAAGTAAGTAGAGGTCGGGTTCGTGCTCCGCTGCGGCTTGCAGCATCGAGGCGTAGGTCGTGAGCTTCTCGGGATCCGACGCATTGTCGTGAGGCTGCGCGGGGCTCATGTAGACCCCGTTCAAAAACCGGATCATCCGGGCCATCAGTCCGTCCCCTGCAGGGACCCCGACGGTGTTGGGGTAATCGCCCTGGATGACCGCGATCTTGGGTCCGGCCTCGATGGTATCGCGGCTCAGTTGTATGCGCCCGTAGAGCACGACCGCCACGGTCACCAGAAGTGCGAACGCGATACTGATGCGCGCGCCGCGCAGGTTCAGGCGTCGTTTCGTGATCCACGGCTCAGAGGCACTGGCGAAGATCAGATCGGCAACCATCCCATTGAAGGCCGCCAGCATGAAGGTGACGCCGTAAGCACCGAGCAGGTCACTCACCTGAATGAAGGTCAGGACGCGATGCACGCTGTGTGACAGAAAGAACCAGGGGAACCCGGACATGACCACGCCGCGGAGCAACTCGCTGCCCGTCCAGACGAAAGGAAAGGCGACGGCAAGCGGCCAACGACGCCTGCGGACCACGTGTCGGATGGGGCTCGCGACGAACGGGAAGTAGATGGCCATGTACGCCGACAATGCGAGGTATCCCCATCCCGTGGCGGCGTAAAGCCATCGCATGTTGACCAGAAAGAAGAGCAAGCCGAGCACATAGCTGTAGAAATAGACGCGCGGCGCGTGGCTGGCCCCGCCAATCACGATAAGCCACGGCACCAGACATACGAACGAAAGAGGCCACCACGAGATCGGGGCGAAGATCAGGCTCATCAGCAGAAGCGTCACCGACAGGAGCAACAGCACGGTGCGGTGGGACTCGATTTCGAGTGCACCGGTCACGCGCGTGGACGCTTTCGGAGGCGTCGGGGTGCGTTTGGTTGATCGAGTCCGCCTCTTCAAACCGGCTCCTTTCCCGGCGCGCCGGGATCGGGACTGTCTCGTTTCCTTACGACTCCTTTCGTTGGATCATCTATACCCGGTCGAGCGGAATGAACAAGACCTCTTCGCCGTTTGAAACACCGATTGTATTGGGTGATCGAACGATCAGCCCGTTGGCGTTGGCCAATCCGATCGAGTCGCCCGAGCCGCCCCACGGTACCGGGGACACCCGCCAGCGACCGTCGTCATCGACCGACGCACGGGCCGGGACAAAGGCGCGACGATGACCGGTCGGTTTGACCGACCCGCAAAGGGTGGCTCTGACCGCCCGCGGCTTGCACGGTCCTCGGCCTTGGAGTGCCGCCAGGGCGGGTTTGACCAGCAATTCGAAACAGACGAACGCGCTGGTCGGGTTGCCCGGAAGCCCGAACACCAGGGTGCCATCCGACGTCGTGCCAAAGATCAGTGGACGACCCGGTTTGATCGCGAGCTTGCGAATGTGGAGCGTGGCGCCGCATCTCTCGAGAATCTCGGGCACATAGTCCAACGGGCCGACGGACACGCCGCCGCTGATGCACACGACGTCGGACTTCAATCCTTCTGCAACACGAGCGCGTAACAACTCGCGATCGTCCGCAACCGCACCCAGTGTCACCTGAACGGCATGAGCGGATCGAACCATCGCCTGCAACAGGTACAGGTTCGAGTTTCTTATCTGAGCCCCGGACGGCGTTTCGTGGACGTCGACGAGTTCGTCGCCGGTCGACAGAATGGCGACCGTCGGGCGGTGATAGACAGTCAGGTTCGCCGCCCCCACGGTGGCTGCCACGCCGATGTCGAGCGGTGTCAGAAGCGTGCC
>JASFUW010000155.1:0-10158 GCA_050050135.1 Phycisphaerae bacterium | reverse complement strand
TCCCTCATCCTTCATCCTTTGTGGCAGAGGCTAGTCCGTATGGCCAAAGTAATCCTCCATCCCATTGGCACGCCGGTTGAGGAGGCGATTGACGCGAAGGCGTACGAAGATAATCGTGCGCGCATGGAGGCGCTCAACAAGGTCGTCTATGAGCGGCGGGACGAGGTGCACCAGGGGTGGGGGCCGGAATACGTCGATCGGGTTCACGCGAAGGGGAAGCTGACCACGTGGGAGCGGATCGACATCCTCAAGGACGCCGGGACGACGGTCTTCCCGATCAACACGTTCGTGAACTACGGTCTTACGTTCGGCAAGCCGCCTCGGAAATCGCCCTCCGCGGGTGTGGTGACGGCGTTTGTTCGCGTTCACGGTCGGTTGACGGTGGTGATCGCGAATGACAATACGGTGGCATCGGGCTCGTGGTGGCCTATGACGCCGGAGAAGATCGAGCGGGCTCAGGAGGTGGGGCTGCGGCTGCGCGTTCCGGTGATTTACCTGGTGGACTGTTCGGGGCTCAATCTTCCGGAACAGTCGAAGACGTTCCCGGGACGCACCGGAGCGGGGTATATCTTCAAGATGAACTCGCTGCTTTCGGCCGCTGGGGTGCCGCAGATTGCGGGCGTGCTCGGTGATTGCATCGCCGGCGGCGGGTATATGCCGATCATCTCCGACAAGCTCTTTATGACCGAGCAGGCTTACATGGTGATCGCCGGGGCGGCGTTGGTGAAGGGGGGGAAGGCGCAGAACATCACGTCGCTGACGATCGGCGGACCGAATGTGCACGTTCACCTGTCCAATTGCGCCGACGAGCGGGTGCCCGACGATCAGACGATGATCAAACGAATCCGACAGGAGATCGAGAAGCTGCCCGCCAGCGCCGCAGCCTATTACCGTCATGATTTCGCCCCGGCTGATCCGCGTTTTTCGCCGCGAGAGATCACCGGTCTGCTGCCGGTCGATCACCGCGTGGTCTATGACGTGCGCCAGATCATCGCTCGCCTGGTGGACAACTCGCTGTTTTGGGAGCTGATGCCGCACACGGGCGAGGAGATGGTCACGGGCGTGGCACGGATCAACGGGCTTTATGTCGGCATCATCGCCAACAACCAGCAGCTTACCCCGCACCCGGAATTGAAAGACCGGACGCGGGCCGGCGGGCTGCTCTATCGCGAGGGGATCGCCAAGATTTCGCAGTTTTCGAGGTCGTGCAACTCGGACGGAATTCCAATCATCTGGTTACAGGATATATCCGGGTTCGACATCGGTCTTGAGGCGGAAAAGCACGGGCTTCTGGGTTTCGGATCGAACCTGCTGTACACCAACTCGACGAACACCGTGCCGATGATCACGATCCTGCTTCGGAAGGCGTCGGGTGCGGGATACTACGCGGAGACGGGTCTGCCGTACGAACCGATCGTGCAGATTTCGACGCCGCTGACCCGGCTGGCGGTGATGGAGGGTCGGACGCTGGCGATCGGAGCCTATCGAACGAAGCTGGACGACAACTTCAACATCGTCACGACCGATCCCGAGGAGCGAGCGAAGGTGGAGGCGGGGATGAAGGCCGTCGAGGACCGAATCAGCGCGGACATGGACCCTTACAAGGCCGCGTGCCAGATGGACACCGACGAGATCGTGGCGGTGCACGAGCTTCGTGACTACCTGATGACACTGACCGAGATGTGCTACCAGTGCTACGGGTATCGCCGGATCAAGAATCCGCGAATCTGGTCGATGCACGATCTGAATGTGTTGACGGATTTTGCAGGATGACGGGGAAATTACGAATGACCAATCCGAACCGCGACCGTGAGGGAGCGGCCAAGCGTCGGATTGGGAACCGCGACCGTGAGGGAGCGGCCAAGCGTCAAAGTCGAGATGCGAACTCGACGCGCCGGGATCTGGGCGACTCAAGATAGCTGACATGGCAGAGAAGACACTCATAGCGAAGGTTCGACCGGATGAGGACGATCCGGACGTGTTGGTGGTGACCTCACCGGTCGTGGGCATTGCCGACGGGGCGCCGAAGGCCGGGGTGTTCGTCAACGCGCTGGACCGGCTGATCACGATGAAGATTCTCAATCAGCGCTACGCCCTTCGCATGCCGCGTGATGTCCATGGCCGGATCACGGAGGTCTGCATTCCCAACGCGTTTACCCCCATTGCTTACGGTGAGCCGATCGCCCGGGTGGACCCCCGAGCGATCGAAGCGGGCGGCGCCGGCGCCGCCGGCGCATTGGGGGAATCTGGCACGCCCGGAAGTCCGGATGAGGCCGGCTTCATCACCATCAAAGCGCCGTCCGAAGGCATCTTCTACCGCCGCCCCTCGCCGGATGCCCCCCCGTTTGTCGAGGTCGGGGCCACGGTGTCGTCGGGCACTACGCTCGGTCTGGTCGAAATCATGAAGTGCTTCCACCAGATCACCTACGGCGGGACCGGGTTGCCCGAGACGGGTGAGATCGTCAGGATCCTGGCTGAAGATGCAGGCGAGGTGCAATTCGGGCAACCGCTGTTCAGTGTCAAGCCAGGCGCGTAGTTCGGTACATCATTACAGTTCGACCGCCGTGCCGCGAACACGAGTCCCTATCTGGGTTGCGCACGTAACGCACGTGTTCGTCGAGATAGCAGTGTTCCCGCGGTCATCACGAGGAACGACATCGCGAGGAGTCCCCACTCGGAGAGGGTCGGGATGTCGATGAGGATGCACTCGTCGCCGGTGATCGGGTAGATGCCGTCATCGTAGGTCGCTTCGCCTGAGAAGCAGTGGTCGCCGGGAATGAGGGGTGGCGTGATGTCGTAGGTGACGAAGGCTGGAATCTGGCCGCCGCCGACGAACGGGCCCCACTTCACCTTGTGGTTCTGAGCGTCGTAAACCCCGCTGTCACTGATGTTGACGATCGTGGTCCAGCCGGCGGGCGGGGCGTCTTCCAGAGCGGCGACGCTGGCGTCGGGTGGTGGATCGAGCGTGATCGTGACAGTGAATGGCACGCCGTAGTTCGTGTAGGCTGAAAGATCGCGGTCGGCGCCCTGGGCAAGTGCGGCTGACGTCATCGAGCAGAGGAGCAGGAGGCTGATCGACGAGATGAAGCCGAACCGGCGTACGCGCGAGCCACTGCACATGCCCTCTCCTCCTCCACCTTGCGAATCGCGAGCGTCCATCAGACACAAGAGGGCCCCGAGGGCGGGCGAGATCGGTTTCCACGCCCGCCCCGGGGGGCCAAACATTCGAGTCTACCGCTTCACGGTGATGGGCTGATTGATCCCGTCGAACGAGACGGTTCCGGAGAACCGGTGCTCGTGTCGCACGTCGGCGGACACGCGTTCCGGCGAGATGGTGGCCGGCGTGCGGCGAACCAACAGCGTGATCTTCCGCGTGAGGTTGTCCTGGAACGGTCCCCACTTCACCTTGCGATGCGTTTCGTCGAAGGTGCCGCCGTCGCTGACCGAGATCGGGTCCCAACCGGTCGGCAGGACGAAGTCGAGCCCCATGGCGGATGCCAGGTCGGGGGCATCGACGTCGATCAGGATCTTCATCTCCTTGAGTCGGGAGTGGCGGTTGCTGACGCGCGAGGCGCGCAGATAGGCGACCGCGCTTCCCGTGTCGCCCGGCGTGATGTCGGGCGGGCCTAGGTTCGTCTGGGTGCAGGTGCCGGACGCGGGCGGCGGGCAGTCGGTCGGGAACCAATTCTGCTCGACCTCGTGCCAGCAGTAACACTCGCCGTGCTTCCAGATGTAGGCCGCACGAACCAGACCGGACAGGTCGTCGTTGCACCCGACGAGCCAGGCACAGGCGTAACCGACCAGTTCACAGAGCGAGATGCGCCAGTCGCGACATCCGCCGTCGACGTTCGTGCTCGGGCAGGTCGTGCAATCACCGACCGGACAATTCGGACAAGGCGGCTGCGGCAGGTCGGCGGCCATGAACGGGGCACAGAGCATCTCGGTGCATTCGTCACCGCAGATGGGCTCGTTGACGCCGTCCAGCGAAATCGTGCCCTGGAAGCAGGCGACGACGCCCGAGGCGTTGGGGGCGATGACTTCGTAGGTCACCGATCTCGGGATGGCGTCGTCGAAGAACGGGCCCCACTTGACCTTGCCGTTGACCTCGTCGTAGGCGCCGTCGTTGCTGACGAACACGACCTCCCAGCCCGCGGGCGGTGTGTCCTCGAGTGCGATCGCGCTGGCACCCATCGGGTTGATCATGATCTGCACGGTCTTGAGAACACCGGGGCAATAGGTGGGGTCGGGGTCTGCGAGCACGCGCTGTCCGGCACATTCGTGGCACATGCCGTGGTAGGCGATGGACTCGGCGGCCATGTCGGCGAAGCACTCGTTGTCGTAGGTGTTGCCGTCGCAGCCGCAGACCGGATCATAGATTTCGGGACAGTACTCGGGGATCGGCATGCACACACCGAAGATGGTCATGTCGTCACACGTGCCCGGCGGGCGCTTGCAGAATTCGTCGGGAGCGCAGCTCTTGTACGGATCGATGGGATAGCAGAGGCGCTCGCACTCACCGGGGTGGGCGATGCTCATGCCGGCGGCGGCGGCTTCGCACGCGTTCCCGTAGGTGACGCCGTCGCACCCGCAGACCGGGTCCCACACGTCGGGGCAGCTTTCCGGTCGCGGTCTGCACACACCGGTCTCCACCGCACAGTCGTGGAAGAAGCAGTATTCGTCCGAGGCGCACATATCGTTGGACCAGCAGTAGGTCGGTTTGCACTCGCCCGGATAGGCGATGGAGACGCCGGCGGCGTCCGCCTCGCAGGCGTTGCCGTAGGTCATGCCGTCACACCCGCAGACCGGATCGTAGTAGTCGGGACAGGCGTCGGGCTTGACGGTGCAGACGCCGAAGATGTCGCCCTCGCCGCAGGTGCCGGGGGGGTACTTGCAGAATTCGGCCGGGTCGTCGCAGGGGATGCCGGCGATTCCGCCGCAAATCTCGCCACAAGCGACGTCGGTGCAGGTCGAACCGGGGCCTTGCGGCGTCCCGCCGAACGCGGCGCAACAGACGGGGCTGGCGTCGACGCAGAAGCTTACGCCGCCCGTGGATAGGCAACACGCCTCGAGCGGGTCACAATGGCTTCCGGGACCGCCGAATATGCCGCCCTTGGCTTCGCAGTCGGCTTGCGGCGCTTCGATGCAGTGCGGTAGCGGCAGCGGACCGCCGGAGACGTCGAAGCAGCACGCGCCCATACCGCCGGGCACACACTCGGCGGTCAGGTGGTCTTCGATGCCGTCGCCGTCCAGATCGTGTGGTACGAGCTGGCAAGTGCCACCGTCGGGGCAGCCTCCGACCGCGGTGGGCACGCCGTCCGCCAACTCGATGTGGCAGAAGTTGAAGTCGATGCAATCGCAGGCCGCGACCATCGGTATCGTTCCGGGAGACGGGACGGCTACCGAGACGGGCAGACATTGGTCCTCGGGGATGGCCGAGCACGCGAGTGGCGTGCAGCCCTGGCCGTCATCGGTCGGGCGGCAGTCGACGAAGCCGCACTCGCCGTAGTGCAGGATGGAAACCGCCGCGGCGTCCGCTTCGCACTCGTTGCCGTAGGTGACGCCGTCGCAACCACAAACGGGGTCCCAGATTTCGGGACAGCCGGTGGGAATTTCGGTGCAGACGCCGGCGTGGTCGACGGCGTCGTTACAGATTCCAACGGGGTACTTGCAGAATTCGTTGTCCAGACAGGTATCCCCGAACCAGCCGCCGCAGAGACGCTCGCACGCGGTGATATCGCTGCACGTCGAGTTGGGGCCCTGCGGTGTCCCGCCGAACGCCAGACAGCATGACACGACGGTGTCAACGCAGTAGGTGGCGCCGAGGTGGGTGATGCAACACGCTTCCGTCGGCTCGCAAATGGTGCCCTCGCCCTGGAAGAACCCTCCGAGGCCGTCGCAGACGTCGCGCGTCGTCTCGCCGCAGTCGGGGAAGGGATCGATCGAGCCTGATATGTCAGAGCAACACGCGCCGGTCTGTGGCGGTCCGCAGTCGACCAGGGCACAGGGCGCACCGGGAAGCGGGCTGCCGCCGATCGCGATGCAGTCGTCGACGGGAATGTCGAGGCAGTCCCCGTTGTCCAGGCAGCAGGCCGAGGGAACCTGGCCGCAGACGTCGGGGTCCCCACACGACGTGCCCGGTCCGGCGAACTTGCCACCTTCCGCAAAGCACGCGGTCTCGGTGGTTTCGATGCATGCGATTGTTCCGTTGGGCGTCGGGACGCAACACGCGCCGACGTCGCCCTGGCCGCACTCGCCGTAGTGGAGGACGGAGACGCCCGCCGCATCTGAGTAGCATTCGTTGCTGTAAGTGTTTCCGTCGCACCCGCATACCGGGTCCCAAAGGTCAATGCAAAGCTCGGGTATCCACGTGCACACACCGAGGACCGCGGGGTCGGTCCCGCAGGTGCCGGTGGGGTATTTGCAGAATTCGTCGGGTTCGCACTGGGGGTCAGGTCCTTTGTGACCACAGTAGCGCACGCACTCGCCGGGGTGCCGGACGGACACGCCGGCCGCGTGTGCGTCGCATTCGTTACCGTAGGTCTGGCCGTCACACCCGCAAACGGGATCCCAGACGTCGGGGCAACCGTTGGGTCTGGGTGCGCACACGCCGGCGACTCCGTCCTCGCCGCAGCTACCGGGTGGGAACAGGCAGAAGGACGCGGCGTCCGGACAATCGGCGTTGGTGAGACACCCGCCACAGTTGGGATCGGGGAGTCCGATGCAGTGGCCTGCCTTGCACGCGTCACCGGTCGTGCAGGGGTCGCCGTCGTCGCAGACGGTGCCGTCCGGAACGGGCGGGAATTCGCAGACTCCGCCTACGCACAGGCCGATGGTGCACATGTGGCTGTCGTCGCAATCCGCGTCCGTCACACACGGCGTGCCGCAGGGTCCGTAGTGGTCGATGGACATGCCGACCGCATCGGCCTCGCACTCGTTGCCGTAGGTGACGCCGTCGCAACCGCAGACCGGGTCCCACACGTCCGGGCAACCCTGGGGGATGGGCGTGCACATGCCGAAGTGATCGGCCCAGTTGCACGTGCCCGTGGGGAACTTGCAGAACTCGTCGGGGTCGTCACATTGGATCCCGGTGAAACCGCCGCAAATCTGTCCGCATGGATTTACGTTCGGATCTTCGAAGCACGTTGAGCCGGGCCCGAGTGGAACGCCGCCGGTCAAGAGACAACAGTGTCGATTGAGATCGGCGCAGAGGATGTCGCCGCCGAACGGATCGCCGTTCAAGCAACAAGCCTCGATCTCGGAGCAGCCGGTGTTGACGGGCACGAACAACCCACCCTCGGTCTGGCACGCGTCCTCGGTCGCGTCGATGCACGTGTCGAGCCCGATGGGACCGTCGTCCACGTCGAGGCAGCACGCGCCGAGCCCGCCGGGACCGCACTCGGCGGTGAAGTGATCGTCAATCCCGTCGCCGTCGGCGTCCCATGACACGACGTGGCACGGCGTGCCGTCTGGACAATATCCGGCGGCGAACGGTGACGCGTCACCGAACTCGATGTGGCAGTCGTTGAAATTCTGGCACCGGCAGGCCTCAGTGACGATCGCTCCCGTCGTCCAATCTATGCTCAGGACGGTCGCCAGGCACAAATCTTCCGGGATGTCGGAGCAGACGACCTCGGCACACCCGAACCCGTCGGCCGTGGGCTCGCAGACCTGCCCCTGCGTGGGAACGACCCAGAGCGAACCGGCCGAAAACGCAACCAAACCACTTAGAAACCACCGCTTGGAACTCATGGCAAGACTCCCCCAAAGCACGTAGCCAGCAACATCACCCGTGTTGTGAACTGATACGCGCAGTTTAACGGACGTGGGCGTGTCCGGTCAACGGTATTCCTGCCCCGGATGTGCGAAAACAGACGGGGCCGGCTGGCCCAAACCGGCGAAAACGCTATAGTACCGCGACTATTTCCAGCAGGTGTGCGGGATGATCGGCGCGCGGTACCGGTGGGGCGCGGGTCGATCCGGGACAAGGTGAACGGGCATTGGTGAAGTCCAAGTACGATGTGGTGGTGGTTGGCGGCGGGCACGCCGGTGCGGAGGCTGCGTGGGCGGCGGCCCGGCTCGGGGCAAAAACTGCGCTGATCACCATGCACCGCGAGGCGATCGGGCGCATGTCCTGCAACCCGGCGATCGGCGGACTGGGTAAGGGACAGATCGTTCGTGAGATCGACGCGCTCGGCGGACTTATGGGGCTCGCTACGGACCGCGCGGGCATCCAGTTCAGACTGCTCAACCGCAGCAAGGGACCGGCTGTCTGGGCGCCGCGCGCCCAGGCGGATCGCGACGGGTATCCCGGGGCGCTTCAGTCGTTGCTTGCGGAAGCGTCGGCGCTGGATGTCGTCGAAGGAACGGTGGAAGACATCGGCACCGAGACGCGAGCCGACGAAGGATCGCGGCCGGCCGTTTGTTCCGTCACGCTGCAGGACGGTCGCGTGCTTGCGACCGGGTCGGTGATACTCACGACGGGGACATTTCTGCGCGGTTTGATTCACTGCGGACTCGACCAGCGGGTCGGCGGCCGGCTGGGCGAGCCGGCGGCCGAGGGTCTTAGCGGTGTGTTGCAGCGGCTCGGTTTCGAACTGGGGCGGCTCAAGACGGGCACGCCGCCCCGCGTGCATCGCGATACGATCGAGTACGACCAGTGCGATATCCAATACGGTGACGAGATACCGACACCGTTCTCGTGGATGACCGACGCCATCACGCAACGACAAGTCCAATGCTGGATCACGTGGACGAACGGACGGGTGCACGAACACATCCACGGGAACCTCGATCGTGCCCCGATGTACTCGGGACAGATCCAGTCGACGGGTCCGCGCTATTGCCCGAGTATCGAGGACAAGGTCGTTCGGTTTGCCGAAAAGCCGAGGCACCAGGTCTTCTTGGAGCCGGAGGGGCATGACAACGAGCGCGTGTACTGCAACGGGATCAGCACGTCTTTGCCGAAGGACGTGCAAGACGGCTTCGTGAGGGAGATCGCCGGGCTGCGAAACGCCAGAATCCTGCAGTACGGATATGCCATCGAGTACGATTTCGTGCCGACCCATCAAACGAACTCGTCGCTGGAGAGCAAGCCGATCGGGGGGCTGTTCTTCGCGGGGCAGATCAACGGCACGAGCGGGTATGAAGAGGCTGCGGGACAAGGTCTGGTCGCCGGGGTCAACGCGGTGCGTTACCTGCGAAAGGAACCACCCTGGGTTCTCGGGCGGGACGAAGCCTACATCGGGGTCATGATTGACGACCTGATCACGAGGCCGCCCATAGAGCCTTACCGCATGTTCACCTCGCGGGCGGAGTACCGGCTCCGCCTCCGGGCCGACAACGCCGACCAGCGGTTGACACCGGTCGGGCGTGCGCTGGGGCTTGTAGATGATGAACGGTGGGCTCGATTTCAGCGAAAGCGCGAAGCGATGGCGCTGGCTGAGTCCCTCTGCGAGCGCGGGCGGATTAACGGCACGGACCTTCGGACCTGGATGCGTCGCCCCGACGCCGACGTCGGCACGTTCGCCGATGCGCTGCCGAACAAACCGGCGGCTCCGCTCTGTGCGGACGCCCTGCAACAGGTGTTGACGGAGGCGAAGTACGCGGGGTACGTGCACCGCCAGGACCGGCAGGTCGAGAGGTTCCGGCGGCTCGAGTCGCTGACGATTCCGCCGCGGGTCGACTATCACGCTATTGCGGAACTGCGTCTCGAAGCTCGCGAAACGCTGGTGCGGGTTACGCCGCGCACGCTGGGCCAGGCAGCCCGGGTAAGCGGGATCAGCCCGGCGGACATCACCATTCTGTACGTCTATCTGACCGGCGTGCGGGCGATTCCGAGGCGGTAGATTCGGGCGGTGCGCCGTTCCACGGGTCCTCCTGCGGCGGGCCCGTGCCACCCAATCCATGCACCCTTGCGTCCGGCGATTCGCGGTTGGTCCGGTAGGCGGGGCGTTCCGGCGAGCTCGTGCCGGGAACGGGCCCGGACGACACTCCACCACGTCCGTCTAACATTTCAGTTTTTCCCATTGACGGGGAATTGTGCGGAATGTATCGTGTAGGAAACATGGGCAAAATACGGAAGCTGGCGATTAGAAATAGTTATAGGAAGTGGAGCGCGAGAAGCTGGAGACACGCTTAGTTACCGTTTGATCCGACGCA
>JASFUW010000154.1:0-10178 GCA_050050135.1 Phycisphaerae bacterium | reverse complement strand
GGCGAGAGCAGGTCTCCCGCCAGACGCCTTCCCGCGTGGCTGTCGCGCAGATGGTCTCTCGATGGATGACGTCGAGGCGGAGCTTGTGTCTCTCCTTGACGGCATCACGCCACTTGCTGAGCGTCGCCTCCGTCACCTTGTCCCACGTGATGAAGACCATGACTTTGGCGTCTTCGCGATTCGGGTCTTCCGACCAGCGCTTGGCGTCCTTCCTGATCTTGGCGAGCGAGCAGTCGAACGAGACCGCCACGAAGCATGACCCGCCCTTGGGGGTGACAGCCACGGCGTCCCGGCCGAAGTCGTTGCGGACGGCACTGAGCCGGACACCGGTGTACCCGTCGTGCGGCAGCAGACCCAAAACGAAGTTCTGGAACAGGTGCCACTCGTCCATCTCCCGCATCTGGTCGATGCGGCGGACGAGGGCGTCTCTACGCTGTTCGATCATGTTGGACATGGTGATGCGAAGTGTCCCGGATTCGACACCGGAAGGCAAGGGGGCGCTACCGGGGCGTTTGGAATGTGGCCGCTTCACAGCCTGCGTGCTTTGCACTTCGGCCTTCACGCTCCCTCATTGGTCGCGTTCAGCGGTCGCGGTTCTGATTGTCGCCGCGGCCCTTACCCCCCCCTGTAGTCCCCCCTGAGAGGGGGGACGGTTTTGACGTCTCAGGTACGGCTGACGAGTTCGGGGTGGTCGCGCATGAAATTCTCGACGTTGGCTGCGTAGGTGCTCAGTGTCTCGGTGACGGCACTCTCCTCGTCGGTCACGGTACCGGGATCGAGGAGCGGGCCGACGATATCGAAGCGGTACCGGAAGTTGCCCAGCGGCCTGAAAAACGCCTGAAAAACGGGCGATTTACATCGGATCGCGATGCGCAGCGGACCGGTCACGAACTCGCGATCCTCACCGAACATGCGAACCGTCTGCATCTTCTGATGGGCTGCACGAACCCGGGCCACGTCCATCAGGCTCATGAACACGTCGCCGCGCCGCAGCACGCGGTAGAGTTCACGCGGAAAGGCGTCGGCAAACAAAATGCGAGGAAACGGCACCTCGGGATACACGCGGGCGAAACGCTCCTGAACGAACCGCCGCAGCGGACCTTCATTCCGATCGCGCACGCCGATCGACGGGTATCCCGTCTGCGCGAACAACATCCCCAGCGCGTGGTGGTCCCCCTCGTGTGCCAGCGCCACGTACACACCTTGACCACGCGACAGTTCACGCTCGAACCGCTCGCGGTTGCCGATCGTAAGCCAGTCCGCGGCTCCGCATTTCAACATGCGATCGAACAAAAGGTAGAACATCCGATCGCATCGCGAGCGCATGAAGTACTCACGCGTGATCCGCCGCCTTTGTCCGCCCGTCGGCTCGTGCTCGAGGATACGCTTCAAGATGCGAACGAACCGCCGCCTGCGTTTGTGGTTGATCAACCACTCGACGGTCCCGAACATCCGCCCGAACCGGTAAAACCCCGCAGGCCTCGAAACAGCGAGCATCCAAGAGCAAACAACGTGCGTGATCGCGAACGACGCGAACTGCCACCAGTTCAAGCTCCCGCGGACGCTGCGTCTCGGACCATCGGTGGAGCGGACCTCGGCGGCCGCGGCTGACGACTCCTGCTCACTCGCGGGGGATTGCGTAACCATCCTCACCTGCCGCACCCAAAACCTCGAACGTGCAGACCGATCTTACGCGCTGCTTGACGCGGTCTTATAGTCCCGCCGCCCCACCGCGCCAACCTGACGCCCGACGGACGGACTCGCTGCATTCGTGGTTGCGTGCAGCGCCGACCCCAGTCAGTGTGTGCACCCGCAACCCCCACATGCTATAGTACGCCTCATGTTGAAGATCGAACGCTTTGAGCTCCAATCCGTCGTCACGGGGACCGTCCGTCTCGATGGGGGCGCCATGTTCGGCGTCGTCCCCAAGGTCATGTGGGAGAAAGTTTGCGACGTCGACGACCTGAATCGCATCCTCCTTAAGACCAGAACGCTGATGGCGGTCGATCGCTCGGCGAACCGGGTCATACTGGTCGACACCGGATGCGGCACGAAATGGCAGCCGGAGCAAGCGGAGCGCTACGGCGTCCACTTCGACGCTAAAGCCATCCCCAACGCCCTGGCAGCGGCCGAATTCTCTCCGGACGACGTGACCGACGTCGTCGTGACCCACCTGCACTTCGACCACAACGGCGGGCTGACCTACTGGTACGACGATCCTGGCGGTGCCTTGCGATTGCACTATCCGAACGCCCGCCACTGGGTCCACCGCACCCATTGGGACCACGCCGCCGCACCGCACGTAAAGGACCGGGCCTCCTTCCTGGCAGACGACTTCACGCTGCTATCGGAGTCCGGTGTCCTGAATCTGGTCGAGGGCGACGCGCCCGATCCACCCTTCGAGGGCGTCACCTGGAGGGTCTCAAACGGGCACACCCCCGGCCAACTGCACCCCGTCTTCGGCAAGGGCGCCGAGCAGCTCATGTTCGTCGGCGACCTGATCCCGACGATGGCGCACCTGCGTCTCGCGTGGGTGATGGCCTACGACATGGAACCGGTCAGCACCGTCCGCGAAAAGCAGGCGATCTTCCGGAAGTGTCTGGACGAGGGGATGCTCTTGGCGTTTCCGCACGACCCCGAGACCGGCGGCGTGGCCATCGACGGCACCATCGAGCGCCCGATCGTCGCACGAAAGCTTCCGTTGTAAACGCTCTTTTCCAAGTGAGGCTTTTATGTTCCGCGATCATCCTGTTCTGCAGCGGCTTCAGATACCGATGAGCGGTAATAAAAATCGCCGCGGTCCTAGGATCGACCCGCAGGGTCGGGTATACTGCCTGTGACCGCTGATCTTGGCGGACTCTCGGCCGGCGCCTCGACAGCTTGCGCTAGTCATCGTTCCGACGGGGCGAGCACGCAGAAAACCCACGCTTAATCGTTTGCGTGCGATCACCATGAGTCTCCCGGCACCGCATTGCGGACCCGCAGGGGGCATTCTGACGGGTCCTGCGCGATCAATCAGGCATTGAGGACATTGTCGTATGGCAGAATCGATGACGGGAACGTTCGAGAAGGAGGGCAACGGGCGTGGATACCTGCGCTCACCGGACGCGGATTATCGCATCCGGCGCGGCGACGTCTTCGTACCGCGCGACGTCGCACAGGCCTTGCACCTGCGCGGCGGCGAGGACGTGACGGCTACACCCTCCGGTTCCGCCTCCAAAGGGCAGTCCCGCTCCCTCCGCGTCGACGACGTGACGGCGATCAACGACCTTCCCGTCGACGACTACATGGAGACCAAGCCTTTCGAGGACCTGACCCCGATCGATCCGGACGAGGCCATCCGCTTCGAGACCGCCGACGGTCCGCTCGAAATGCGCGTCGTCGATCTGATGACGCCCATCGGGCTCGGGCAGCGCGGGCTCATCGTCGCCCCGCCCCGTACCGGCAAGACCATCCTGCTCCAGCAGATGGCCGCCGGGGTCGCTGCCAACTACCCGGACCTGTACATGATGGTCCTGCTGATCGACGAGCGACCCGAGGAGGTCACCGAAATGCGACGCACGGTCCACGGCGAGGTCGTCGCGAGCAGCAACGACCGCGACATCGCTAGCCACGTGCGGATCGCTCGACTGATGATCGAAAAAGCCAAACGGCTCGTAGAAAGCGGGCGTGACGTCTTCATTCTGCTCGATTCCCTGACGCGCCTGGGGCGGGCCTTTAACGCCGCCACGCCGGGCGGCGGGCGGGTCATGTCGGGTGGGCTCGACATCAGGGCCCTCGCGGAGCCCAAGTCGATCTTCGGCGCCGCCCGCAACGTCGAGCACGGCGGGTCGCTGACCATCATCGCATCCTGCCTGGTTGATACCGGAAGCCGGATGGACGAGGTCATTTTCAACGAATTCAAGGGCACCGGGAACATGGAGATCATGCTGTGCCGGGAGATGGCCAACCGCCGTCTGTGGCCCGCAATCGATCTGAACCTCTCCGGTACCCGCAAGGAAGAGCGGCTGCTGACGCCCGAGGCCCTCGAGGTCTCCCACCAGATCAGGCGGAGGCTGGTCGGCAGCAGCCCGGTCCGCTCGATGGAACTTTTGCTCGACGCCCTCAAGAAGCAACCGGACAACGCCGGGTTCGTGAAGGCGTTCGCCGAGCGGGCCCTGCGCTAGCCGGGTGCCCCCTTCGGAGCCGCTATCCCCCGCCGGGAGCACCCCGCGGACCGCCGGAACCTAGGGGACCAGAGCCCCTGACAGGCACTTGCAATGTAACAGGGCAGACGCTAGAGTTCCCTCCATAAGGTTACGCATGAGGAGAAACGTGGGAACGTAAGTACTTGACGTGAACGAGTTTGGCGTCCGTTGACGTAGACACGGACGGCGCAGGATGGTTGAACTGATGGCTCTGACAGCCGAGATGAAGACGAACGTGATCGAAGATTGCCGGACGCATACTGGCGACACCGGGTCGCCCGAAGTGCAGATTGCCCTGCTGACCTCTCGGATTCAGGAGCTGACCAACCACTTGCGGGACAACAAGAAGGATCACGCCGCGCGTCGAGGCCTGCTCAAGATGGTCGGCCGTCGCGCAAGCCTGCTCAAGTATCTGACGCGTACGGATCGCGAGCGTTACAGGGCAATCATAGCGAAGCTCGGCCTGAGAAAGTAAGTGATGCATCGCCAGACTCTTCGTCGCGCCATCTCCTAGCGTTGATCCAGGCTTCACGCCGTCACGACCAACGGCCTGACGCGATCCTGGATCCCTCCATGCAGACGTGCCCATGGTGAGGTTCATGTGCCCCACCCGAATTAGGCGTCAAGCACTTGATTGACGAAGATTCGTTGTCTTACTGCGTGCAACGTCGAATCGCCGCCCGTAAGAACGGGCGGCAAGACTGCGAAATGTTGGCGCAGCCTGCACCATCGCGAGATGGATCGTTCATTGTCGTCGCAGGCTGTATTGTCGGAACTACTGTCGGATTGGATGTAAAGGAAGATGGAACACCAGATTGTCGAACGTGAGATCGCCGGCCGGGCCCTCAGACTTGAAACAGGCAAACTCGCCAAACAGGCCGCCGGGTCCGTGGTCGTGTCCTATGGGGACTGTGTCGTGTTGGCCGCCGTCGTGACCGGAGCCGCAAGGGAGGGAGTCGATTTCTTTCCCTTGACGGTCGATTACAGGGAGAAAACCTACGCCGCCGGGAAGTTCCCGGGCGGGTTTTTCAAGCGCGAAGCGCGTCCCACCCAGAAAGAAGTGCTCACCATGCGGATGATCGATCGGCCGATTCGTCCGCTCTTCCCCAAGGGCTTTCGAGACGAGGTGCTGATCCAGACCATGGTCCTCGCAGCCGATCCCCAGAACGACCCGGATATCCTCGCGATGATCGGTGCCTCGGCCGCCCTGTCCGTCTCGCAGCTTCCCTTCGACGGACCGACAGCGGCGTGCCGCGTCGGCTATGTCGACGGCGAGTACGTCATGTTCCCCAACATGGGCCAGATGGAATACAGCACCATGGACATGGTCCTCGCCGGGCACGCCGGAGCGGTCAACATGATTGAGGTCGGAGCCGCTGAAGTCTCTGAAGACGTCGTGGCCGGGGGTATCGAGGCCGGGCACGCGGTCATCGTCGAAGTCTGCGATATGATCAAGGAACTCGCCCAGAAGGTAGGCAAACCCAAGGAATGGACCCCGCCCCCCGCCGAGCACGAACTCGAGGAACGGGTGCGTGCCAGATTCACCGACCGCATGCGCGAGGCACGGACCATCCCCGGAAAGCAGGATCGATCCGCCGCCATCAACGAGGTCTTCGACGCCGCACGCGCCGAGCTATGCCCCGAGGACGATCCCGAGCGCGCCGCCGACTGGTCGACCGTGCAGGCGGTTCTCGACGACATCCAGAAAGACATCGTAGCCGACATGATCGTGAATCACGACAAGCGATCCGACGGTCGCTCCGCCGAGGACATTCGCCCGATCACCTGCGAAGTCGGCAACCTACCCCGGGTACACGGATCGTCGCTTTTCCAGCGCGGCGAGACGCAGTCCGTCTGCGTCACCACGCTGGGCACCGGGCGGGACGAGCAGATCGTCGACGGACTGATGGACGAATACAGTAAGAAGTTCATGCTCCACTACAACTTCCCACCCTTCTGCACCGGCGAGGTCAAACGAATCTTCGGGACCAGCCGCCGTGAGATCGGACACGGGAACCTGGCGGAAAAGTCACTCGAAGCCGTGCTCCCCTCGCCCGACAGGTTTCCCTACACCATCCGCCTGGTGTCCGAAATACTCGAATCAAACGGCTCCAGCTCGATGGCGTCGGTCTGTGCCGGGTGCCTGGCGTTGATGGACGCCGGCGTCCCGATCAAGCAGCCGGTCGCCGGCATCTCGGTCGGAATGGCCGAGGCCGGCGGAAAGCGGAAGCTCTTTGTGGATATCCTCGGAGAGGAAGACCACTTCGGGCTGATGGACTTCAAAGTCGCAGGAACCCAGCGCGGTGTCACCGCCGTCCAGCTCGACCTCAAGGCCCGCGGGTTGCCGCAAGACCTGATCCGCGAGAGCCTCGAACTCGCTCGTAAGGCGCGAATCGAGATCCTCCGCACTATGCTCAAGGTCCTGCCCGCCCCGCGCGACTCGACCAGCAAGTACGCACCGCGCATACTCACAACCAAGGTCCACCCCGAGAAGATCGGGAAGGTGATCGGACCGGGCGGCAAGTACATCAAGCAGATCGAGGCGGAGACCGGTGCCACCGTCGAAATCGATAACGACGGCTCCATCCTCATCGCGTGCCTCGAGATGGAAGGGGCGGAAAGGGCCCTCGAAATGGTCGAAGCCGTCACCGCCGAGGTCAAGGTCGGCAAGGTCTACACCGGACGCGTCAGCAGCGTGAAGGACTTCGGCGCCTTCGTCGAGGTCGTCCCCGGACAAGACGGACTTTGCCACATCAGCGAGCTGGACGCCGAGTACGTGCGCTCCGTCGAGGAGGTCGTCAAGGTCGGCGACACCATCCGCGTGAAGGTGATTTCGATCGACGACCAGGGACGGATCAAGCTGTCTCGCAAAGCCGCCGAACGCGAGGAGGCCGGCGTTTCATAACCCGCGCGGTCCGCGCCAGCTGTCGTTCATCAATGCACGTATGGCTGGTGCTCCAGTGCACAGGAACCAACGGGTCACGTGGGTCCGCCGGCGGGCGGCCCCATGGTCCCGTGCGTAATGCCACGGGGCGGCTGCGCCCCCGGCGCGACCGGGTCTACCCTCTGCGTCTCGACTCGTGAACCTCGACAACGACAAACCTCGCGAAACGCAATCAAACGCCGAACCGCACGACCTGGTCGCCGAAATGGCCGAGCTTGCAGGCGGGCTTGCCCACGAGCTGCGCAACCCCCTCTCGACCATGATGATCCAGCTCAGACTCCTCGCCGAGGACCTGGAAGACCTCGAAACGCATCCCCTCGACGCCAGGCGGCGGGCGTCGCTGAAGGTCGAGGTTCTAAAGCGCGAGGCGCAGCGCTTGCAGAACCTCTTCGATGAGTTCCTCAGTCTGGCCGGCCCCTGTCGGCTCGGGCTCGTGGATGTGGACGTCAACAAGATCGTCGCCCGGCTGGCTACGTTCATCGAGCCCGAAGCTAAGAGCCGCGGGATCGAGGTCAAGCTGAGCCTCGCGGATCAACCGCTCGTCTGTCCCGTCGACGACAACCTGCTCCGACAGGCGCTGCTGAACATCATCATCAACGCCCGGGAGGCCATGCCCCGCGGCGGCGTCCTTCGCCTGGCCACCGGAACCAGGGGCGACCAGGCCATCGTCGCCATCTCCGACACCGGCGTCGGCATCGCCCCCGACGACCACGACCGCATCCTGCGCCCGTTCTTCTCGACGAAAGTACGCGGCAGCGGGCTCGGGTTATCCGTCACGCAGCGGATCATCCACGAGCACCGCGGATCGCTCTCGTTTCAGAGCAACCCGGGCCAGGGGACGACATTCACGATCGTGCTGCCGCATTCCAGGCATTCCGATTCGGACCGTCCCGCCGCGGGACCGTGAGTCGGTTTCCGTCTCCCACCGCTGCCGGAACCAGCCCAAAGCCCCCCGCACCGCCCGGAAGCTACCTCAAATCCGTATCTGTACTATACTGACCCCATGAAACAGTGGGCGCCTATTCCGAGCCGCGACCGTGAGGGAGCGGGCTTCCTCCGAGCCGCGACCGTGAGGCAGCGGGCTTCCCCGAGCCGCGACCGTGAGGGAACGGGATCGCAACCCGTGTCTGGAACGAGTGGTGACGAATCCGAAGTTCCGGCAGGCGCAGGGACTTCTTGGTGCCGGTATTAGAACAGCCACCCTATGAGCGGTACCGCATTTGTGCTGATCGTCGAGGATGAAGCGGCACATGGCCAGGCCGTCGCCGAGGCCTTGTCACGCTCGCAGTGCGCCTGCAACGTGGTCGACAGCGGCGCCGCCGCCATCGAGAGCATCAAGCATCGACCGCCCGACGTCGTCGTCACCGACTACAAGCTCGGCGGCGACGTCAACGGCATGGACGTCCTCAGAGAAGCCAAGCGAATCAGCCCCGAGACCGAGGTCATTCTCATCACCGCCTTCGGCAGCGAATCGCTCGCCCGCGAGGCACTGAGCCAGGACGGCGACATCCAAGCCTACGATTACCTGACCAAACCCATCGACGTCGACCTGCTCCGCGACAAGGTCAGCCGGGCGGCGAAACAGGCCCTTGCCGCCCGCGAAGCCCGAATGCTCCGCGAGCAGGTTGACGAAGCGTTCGAGTTCAGCGGGATCATCGGTAACTCCGACGCCATCCGCCGCGAGATCAAACGGCTCGAAAAACTCGCCCGCAGCAAAGCCACCGTCCTGATCGTCGGAGAGACCGGAACCGGGAAGGAGCTGTTCGCCCAGGCCATCCACCAGAACTCGCCCCGCGCGGGCAAGCCCTTCAAGGTGCTCAACTGTGCTGCCGTCAGCGAGACACTTCTGGAAAGCGAACTCTTTGGCCACGTCAAAGGCGCGTTCACCGGAGCCGTCGCCGATCGCAAGGGGTTGGTCCAAGCCGCGGACGGGGGCACGCTCTTTCTCGACGAGATCGGTGACATGCCCATGCCCATGCAGGCCAAGCTGCTTCGCACCCTCGAAACCGGCGAGGTCACCCGCGTCGGTACCAACGAAGCCCTCTACGCCGACGTCCGCTTCGTCGCCGCCACCAACCGCGACCTGGCCGAGCTGCTGCGGGCCGGCAAGTTTCGCGACGACCTCTTCTACCGCCTCCACGGCGACGGCGCCATCCGCATCCCCCCCCTCCGCCACCGGCGCGAGGACATACCCGTCCTCGTCACCCGATTCCTTACGCACGCCAACAAGGAGCACGGCACCACCATCGAGGGCGTATCCTCCGAGACCATGCGCAAGCTCGTCAACCACAGTTGGCCGGGCAACGTCCGCGAGCTGCGCAACGTCATCTTCCGCATGTGCCTCGAAGCCGAAGGGCCCAAGTTGAACGTCGACGACCTGCCCGAAACCCTCCGCGGCACGACCGACCTCGTCCTGGCCGGCCCGCCCAACCTCGCCGGCATGACCATGGCCGACGTCGAGAAGCTACACATCATGAACACCCTGCGCATGTTCGGCGGCAACCGCGAAAAAACCGCCAAAGCCCTCGGCATCGGCGCAAGAACCCTATACCGCAAACTCCGCGAATACGGCCTTCGATAAGTGTCGTAATTGTGGCATAGTCTGCGTGGCGTGCGTCGCAGCCGCGCAGACACATTCCCCACCCCTCTCTCCGCCGTGAATCCCCCTGCATCGCCGACCCTCCCCGCCGTTATCTTGGTGCCACATCTCTGACGCCAGCGTCACGTTCGGATCCGCTCTGCACGGCGCTACAGGCGGTCCCACGTTCTTGAAGTGGGGAACTATAAACACGAGTTGGCGCCCACCAGTGAGTCAACCAATCCTGAACCGGGCGCGGCTGGACATCCGCTTACTCCCAGTATGATAGCAGCAGCATACCCACTCGGGGAGTCGTACCGCTCTTCGAACCCGTTGCTCAACTCCATGTCATCAGCGCGGCATTACGGTCGTTGTTATCGGACCGCCCCGGCGATCGACCCATGCGCGAGCGAATTATCGGGCCAACTGACCGCCGACATTGCAGGCGGGTTGCCCCCCGCAGTATTCC
>JASFUW010000153.1:0-10225 GCA_050050135.1 Phycisphaerae bacterium | reverse complement strand
TATGCTACGCGGACGCCGCACGAGAGCGGGCTGGAGGCAGGTGCGCCTAACACGGACCCAATCGCCGAAACCCGAACGTGAACGGGCCACGTATACAGCGTGTGAGATCATCGGGACCTGAGGTTGGTCGGTCCGGCAGAGTCGCCGCTTGACGCCTTCACTCCGCACGGGCGGTCGAAACTAACCGGACTTAGGGCATGACATGGGGCATGGGGCATGACGCATGAGGCCCAATTGCTGTGGCAGCCCGCCGCGGCGCGTATCCGTAGGACGCAAATGTTCGCGTTCATGGAGCGGTGCGCGGGGAAATACGGGTTTGATCCGACCTGGGCAGGCATGCACGAATGGTCGGTTCGCGAGGGCGGGGCGTTCTGGCATGCGATGCTCGAGTGGGCCGAGATACGTCCGACGAAGCCGGGCGACGCCGTGGTCACCGGTGAGGGCATGCTGGGAACGAGGTGGTTTCCCGGCATGGAGTTGAATTTCGCCGCGCATTTGCTCCGCTTCGACGATGACCGGGTGGCACTTCAAGCTGAGGACGAGCTGGGTCGAACGCGAGCGATGACCTATCGTGAGCTTCGCCGCGCCGTGGCACGGTTGGCTAGTGCGATGCGGGGGTCGGGACTCGGGGCGGGGGATCGTGTCGGCGGATTCATGCCCAACATCCCCGAAACGGTGATCGCCATGCTCGCCGCGGCGAGCGTCGGCGGGATCTGGTCTTCATGTTCGCCGGACTTCGGGATCAACGGCGTGTTCGATCGTTTCGGGCAGATCGAACCGAAGCTGTTGTTCGCGGCCGACGGGTATTCATACAACGGCAAGACGGTGAACCTGCAGGACCGCGTGCGGGGCATCGTCGAACGACTCCCCAGCATCGAAACCGTCGTCATCGTGCCCTACATGGAACAAGGCGGAGATCCCGGCGCGCCGGGCTCCAGGATTCCTAACGTGGTCGCGTGGGCGGACTTTCAAGGCGAATCGGAAGATCCCGACGTGTCGGGATTCGACTGCCTGCCCTTCGGCCATCCCCTGTACATCATGTACTCGTCCGGGACGACCGGTGTCCCCAAGTGCATCGTCCACGGCGCCGGGGGCACGCTTCTTCAGCACATGAAGGAGTTGATGCTCCATTGCGACCTGACCCGCGACGACACCATCTTTTATTTCACAACGTGCGGGTGGATGATGTGGAACTGGCTGATCAGTTCGCTCGGCGTCGGCGCGACGGTGGTCCTGTATGACGGAAGCCCGTTTTATCCGTCCGGGGATCATCTCTGGCAAATGGCCGAGCGATTCGGGATCAGCGTGTTCGGAACGAGCCCGAAGTTCATATCGGCCTGCGAGAAAGCCGGCCTTCATCCCGGCAGCCAGCATGACCTTACGGCGCTGCGTGCCGTGCTGTCTACCGGGTCTCCCCTGACGGTCGAGAACTTCCGTTGGGTCTACGAGAACGTGAAGTCCGATCTGCAACTATCCAGCATCTCCGGCGGAACGGACATCATCAGCTGCTTCATGTTGGGGAATCCGATTCTGCCCGTCTACGCCGGT
This sequence comes from Phycisphaerae bacterium, assembly GCA_050050135.1. GTDB lineage: Bacteria > Planctomycetota > Phycisphaerae > UBA1845 > UBA1845. The sequence goes on along the minus strand of JASFUW010000153.1, from coordinate 8,677 downwards.
GAGTTGCAGTGCGTCGGCTTGGGCATGGATGTGCGCGCGTTTGACGCGAGCGGGAAGAGTGTGGTGGGAGAGAAGGGCGAGCTGGTCTGCTGCTCGCCGTTTCCGTCGCAGCCGACGGGATTCTGGAACGATCCCGACGGCGCGAAGTACAGAAGAGCGTACTTCGAGCACTATCCCGGAGTATGGCGGCACGGGGATTTCGTGGAGATCACCGAGCGGGGAAGCGTCATCGTGTACGGCCGATCCGACGCGACGCTAAATCCAGGCGGCGTACGGATCGGAACGGCCGAGATTTATCGACAAGTCGAGTCGTTCGATGAGGTCGTCGACAGCGTGGTCGTCGGGAAGAGAACGGCCGATGCCGACGTCGAAATCTGCCTGTTCGTCGTGCTTCGAGAGGGTCTCGAGCTGGACAGGGCGCTGATCGACAAGATCAAGTCGCAGGTCGCCGGCGGTGCCACGAGGCGGCACGTTCCCAGGCATATCAAACAGGTGTCCGCGGTGCCCTACACGATCAGCGGCAAGAAAGTCGAGCTGGCGGTGACGAACATGATCCACGGGGAGCCCGTGAAAAACCGTGACGCCCTGGCCAATCCGGAGGCCCTGGATCAGTACGCGGGGATCGTTTGATCGTCGCGGTCGCCGGAGATGACGTCGTGTGCCGCTCGAGGCGCTGTCCGCCCCGCGAGCCTGGTCTGCCGACCCGGTATGATTGGCCAAGCGAGCGCAGACCGAGTACACTCAACTCGAAGAGCGTCGTGGAACGAGAATAACAAGGCAGCGACTCCGAATCGGGAGATCGACGGCGTTGGTCGTTGAAAACCCTTGGCTCCCGACCGCCGTCTGGCGGACTTTGGCGCAGTGACGGTAATAACCTGCCACAACCTGACGAAGCGATACGGACAGATCATGGCGTTACGGGAGGTGACGCTGTCGGTCGAGCCCGGTCTGGTCGGACTGCTCGGTCCGAACGGCGCCGGCAAGAGCACGCTGATCAGCGTGCTGCTCGGACAGACACCGAGCACGTCCGGCAACGGAGCGGTCCTGGGTCTGGATGTTCGTCGGCAACAGCGGTCGATCCGTCGACGGGTCGGATTTGTGCCCGAGAACGACTGCCTCATCCCCGGTCTGACCGGAATCGGGTACGTGCATTACGCCGGTCGGTTGGCGGGTATGTCGTATGCCGACGCGATGCAGCGAGCGCATGAGGTGCTCGACTACGTCGCGCTCGATGAAGCGCGGTACCGACCCGCGGAGGAGTATTCGGCGGGAATGAAGCAGCGGTTGAAGCTCGCCCAGGCACTCGTGCACGATCCGGACTTGCTGCTGCTCGACGAACCGACCAACGGCATGGACCCGCACGGTCGCTCCGCCATGCTCTCGCTGATCACCGACCTGGGCAGGGCGGGGATCAGCGTGCTGCTGTCGAGTCACCTGCTTCCGGACGTTGAGCGCGTCTGCGAACGCGTGATTATCATGGGCGCAGGCGAGATCCTGACCGAGGGTCGAATCGACGAGATGAACAAGCCCCACCCGACCAGCTACAGCGTCGAGTTCGCGGACGGACGGCACAACCTGCCGGATCAGCTTCGCCAGCGCGGGGTCAACGTGGTCGACCAGGGAACCGAGCGCCTTGCGATCGAACTGCCCGCACCCGGTTCGCAGCGTTTGGTTCTGGAGGCGGTGCAAGCGGCCGGCGTCAACCTCCGTGGGCTTCACCCGAAGCGAAGCTCGTTGGAGGAAACCTTCATGGCTGCGATCAAGCGGCAGCGACCGGCATGACCGGAAGCAGTCCAGCCCGGGCGCATCGATACCATCGCTGGGAAGGTCAGCTCAGCCGAGGCCGCTGGACGTGGGTCGCCATCGTCTCGAGCGGCGTACGCTTGGCGCTCAAGCAGAACCGGACGCGGCTCGTGGTCATCACCGCGGGCGCGGTGATGTTGGGGACCTGCATCGTCCTGTACGTTCTGTCGCTGCTCGAGAACCTCGCCGGGACCGAGCAGGCGAAAGGTTACTACGACTTCGTACGTGCTTTCCTGCACGTGGATGTCAGCGGCGCGGCTCGCATCGAGGAATACCGAGAGGTCTTGTGGCGGTCACTCTATCTGGTAACCATAAGGATGCAGTTGCTGTGGGTGTTGGTGGTGGTGGCGCAGGTCGGTCCCGGTTTGATCGCCAAGGACCTCAAGACGAAGGCCCTTCCGATCTACTTTGCCAAACCGGTGACACCGATCACGTACGTTGCCGGCAAGTGGCTGGTGGTCGCCAGCTTTATCGCCGCGGTCATGCTGCTCCCGAACTTGTTGTCGTTGATCATCGGTACGCTGGTCACGGGTGGTCTGCACACCTGGGGGCAGACCCTCGGGCTGGGGGCTGACCTCGTTTTGTCGGGACTGGGAGTCTGTGCGCTCGCGGGCGCCACGATTCTGGCCCTGTCGAGCTTCACGTCCGACCAGCGGTACGTGGCCGTCGGTTGGCTCGCCGTCTGCGTCATTCCCTCGCTCGCACAGCAGGTCATCGACCAGGCGCTTCCGGCGGACGCTACCACCGGCTGGCTGGGTTGCATCTCCCTGCGCGATAACATCGTCGTCACGACCGAACGGCTGCTCGGAATCCGCGAGGCGTGGGAGGAATCGTCCCTATCCGTGGAAGCATTCCGTGCGGCGCTGTTCAAACCGGTTGACGCCTCACGGGCCGCCATTGTCCTGAGCGTCTGGACGGTCGGCGCGTTTTTCATCTGTTATCGGCGGGTGGTCCGCTTTGCGAGGTCGGCAGCGAATGTCTGAACGCCACTCACCCGTCATCGAACTCGATGCCCTCTCCAAGTGGTACGGCGAGGTCATCGGGTTGAACAACGTAACGGCCGACATCGGTCACGGCATAACGGGATTGGTCGGTCCGAACGGGGCGGGCAAGAGCACACTGATGGGTCTCGCCATGGGGCAGCTCCGTCCGTGCAAAGGCGTGATCCACGTCTTCGGGCAACAGGTATGGAACCGCCCGGCCGTCCTGTCGAAGGTCGGGTACTGCCCCGAGGGCGATCCCTTCTGGCCGAACCTCTCGGGTCGGCAGTTTGTCACGTTCCTGTCCAAACTCGGTGGGATGAGCGGGTCCGCGTCGCGAACCGCTGTCCAAACGGCGCTCGACCGGACCGGGATGACCGCGAACGCCGATCGGGCCATCAGGGGTTATTCCAAGGGCATGAGGCAACGGATCAAGATCGCCCAGGCCCTCGTTCATGACCCCGAGCTGCTCATCCTGGACGAACCCTTCACCGGGGCTGATCCCGTGGCCCGCAGCGAGCTGGCCAGGCTCTTCTCGGCCCTTGCCGCTGACGGGGTGGACATCCTGATCTCCAGCCACATCCTGCATGAGGTCGAGTCACTCACCCGGCAGATTCTGATGATCGATCACGGCCGTATCGTGGCCCAGGGTGATGTGCAGACGGTACGACGGGGAATGCACGAAAGACCGCACGCCATCCGAGTCCGCGTCGACCAGCCTCGAACGTTGGCGTCCCGACTTGTCGGGCTGGACGTGGTAGCCGGAGTGAAGATCACGGACGGCGATGCGTTGGTAATCGAAACGCCTTCCCCGGAACGGGTGTATGCACAGTTACCGAAGCTGATCCTTGACGAGGACCTCTCCGTCCGCGAGATCGCGGCCACCGACGACACGCTCGAAGCGGTCTTCGGGTACTTGACCCAGCGGGCGGGTTGACGAGTGGAGTGACTGATGGGACCCATCGCAGCACTTTTCGGCTTCACGGTTCGACAGACGCTAGTCAGCCGTAAGCTATGGCTTGCGCTGTTGATCCTCGCCGTCCCGAGCGTTTTGCTCATCGTGATCCGGACCGTCGAGCCGGACGTTGACGGCGAGCAGGAGCTGTGGGAACTCTACCACGTGCCCGCCCACCTGTTCTTGATGCACGTGCTCGTTCCGCTGGTGTGCATGGTGTATGGGACGGCCCTGGTCGCGTCGGAGGTCGAAGGGCGGACCATCACCTATCTGATCACGCGACGGATGCGGCGGGCGACCGTACTATTGGTGCAATTCGTAGCAACGGCCGTCGCCCTCGCGCTGCTGTGCGACCTCGCCATGATCGGTGTGCACGAGGCGGTTCTGCTGGGGCGCGACCTCCCGTCGATTTTGGGTGACACCCATTCGGGCGGCTGGAATCCGACTGCGGATTTGGCCAGCTACCTCTTGATCATCCCGCTGGCGGTCGTTGCCTTCCTCGCGGTATTTACGCTGATCGGACTTCTCGCGCCGCGTCCGATGAGCGTATCCGTCGTCTACTTCATTGCGATCGAGTTGATCGTCGCCAACATTACGTTGCGGGCTCGCATCTACTCGATCGGGCACCAACTCCGCGTGGTCACCGCCAAACTCATGCCTGGTGTTCCGGACCTTTACGACCTGCCGGACCCGCTGCGAAACGAGCTCTTTCCGTCGGGTCAGACGGCTTGGCCGGAGCTGGCTGCGATCGTCCTTATCGCCCTGGCACTTGCTGCCGTCTTGATGACATTCCGGGAACTCACACCGGCGAAGGTCGCGCGCGAATGACCCGAACGGGCTCCGCCGCCCCGTCTGCGTCGGCGATGTCGCCCCGCGCTGTGTCCGAGAAAGGCGTCCGATCGCAGTGATCGGCGAGAAATCGCGGAGTGACTGAAAACGCCCACGCGCATCCCTCGCGACGCGTCCCAATTCGTGGGATTACCGGACCATCGTCCGAACTCGGGCGCCGCCCTTGTCTTCCAGGCATTGAATTTGAACGCAGCTCGTGCTATAAAGTGTAGCTTGGGGCTGATTCAAACTGGCAGGGACCGCACATGTCCCAATTCTCGGGGGGTGTGATGGCCGGGTTGTAGGTTCCGGGGGGCGGGTTCCGCTCGCGTTCAATCAACAGACATTTTACACCGGGGGTGCGAGGCACATGGGCGTTACGGGGGTGGTCAAGGGATTGTGCTTTCGGTGTGGCACGCGCCGCATTGGGAGCAGGCGTAGCGCCGGGGAGGGAAATGCGATGCCGATCATCGTGAGACGAACTGTGGCTCATCGTGCGGTCGATGAGGGACTAGCGGGCGTTGAAGGTGGCAGGCGTCACATCAGATCGCCACGCGGTCTGAGCTGCTGCCTTGGGCTGGCGATGGCGTTCGGGCTGGGACTTACACAAGTCGCCGACGCGCAGGTGACGTTCGAAGAATTCACCGAAGCGAAAGTAACCGCTAACCAGACCTCCATCACAGTGTCGACACCGGCCGGCGCGAGTCAAGGCGATCTGCTCGTCACCGCCGTTGTCACCGATGGCAATACTTCAACATCGCTGTCGCCACCCGGCGGCGAGGGATGGCAGGTGATCGCGCTCGACGGGGCGAACTCGACCTTGGGCGTATGGTACAAGATCGCCGGCGCGTCGGAGTCACCCACGCATACCTTTACGTGGGGGTCCGGTGAACAGTCGTACGCATGGATGATGCGGTTTACCGGACACGACGGCGCGAGCCCGATCGACGCGTCTGCGGTGCTCGGCGGAACCTCGGCCGTCCCGACCTGTCCATCCGTAACCACGACCGTGCCGAACGCTTTGATCCTGCGGTTGGGCGGTTTTGACGATGACGACGTGACGATCGACAGCACCGGGTTGTCCGGACACACGGGCATCACGATGGACGAGAGCACCAGCGGGTTCGGAACCTGTTCCGGTGGCGCCGGCTACTTGACGCAGGCGACATCCGGCGCGAGCGGCACAGTCAGTTTCGCGCTGACCGCTACAGAACAGTATCGGACAGCCACGGTGGCCATCCGGCCAGGCTGTACCGTCGACGGCGACTGCGACGACGGCGTCACTTGCACCGACGACACGTGTGTCGGTGGGAACTGCGTATACACGGCCAATGACGCCAACTGCGACGATGCCAACCTCTGCAACGGTCTGGAGACCTGTGATCCCTTCCTCGACTGTCAACCCGGGACCTGCGACACGGTGGATGTTTTCCTCGACCAGGACTTCTCCGCCGACGCCGGAACGTTTGCCTACCAGGACGACACGTTCCGCGGCACGTCGAACCCCTCGTTCGCGTCGGGCACATACGAGGCCGGCGAGGGTGAATTCGGAGACGGTGCTGTCCAGGTCCACGTGGGCGGCAACTCCACCGAGATGTCGGGCGGGTGGGCCTCCAACTTCACGGTCAGTGGCTCACCTTCCACCGTCGATGTCGAGGTGACCTTCCGGTTGCTGTTCAGCGGCGGATACGAGTCCGATGAGATCGGCGAAGCCCTGCTCTCCATCGACGGTACACTGTACGGCGTTGCGCCGAACGACTACCTCCGACAGTTCGTGGGTGACGCCGCGACGAACTGGGACACCGGCTGGGTCACCGAGACCCTCTCCGTCACGCTTGGCGACGGAGCCCATCAGATCATCGTCGGCGGATACAACAACAAGAGCACCGTTGTCCAGGAAGTTACGGACATTCTCTTCGATTCCGTCCGCATCTCGTCCACCACACCCGGCGTGTGCGACTGCGACGACGGGCTCTACTGCAACGGCACGGATACCTGTGTCAGCGAAACGTGCGTGCCCGGGTCGGATCCCTGCCCCGGACAGATGTGTGACGAGACAAACGACATCTGCGTGGATTGCCTCGTCGACGGGGACTGCGACGACAGCAACGTCTGCACCGACGACGCCTGCGTCGGCGGCGTCTGCCAGAACACCAACAACACCGGTCCCTGCGACGACGGGTTGTATTGCACCGACACGGACACGTGCTCGGGTGGTTCGTGCTCAGGTTCGGGCGACACCTGTCCCGGACAGTTCTGCGACGAGACCAACGACCAATGCGTGGACTGCTTCGTCGACGGCGACTGCGACGACAGTAACCTCTGCACCGACGATGCGTGCGTCGGTGGGGCATGCCAAAACACGAACAACACCGATCCGTGTGATGACGGGTTATACTGTACGGTGACCGACGCCTGCTCCGGCGGATCGTGCGTCGGGTCGGGCGACGCCTGTCCGGGACAGGTCTGTGACGAGACCAACGACGTGTGCGTCGACTGTCTCGGTGATGGCGACTGCGACGACGGAGAGTATTGCAACGGCATCGAGACCTGCGTCGGGAACGTCTGTCAGCCAGGCACCGACCCCTGCCCCACGCCGGGCGAAGGGTGCGACGACGGAAACGACGTCTGCGCCGTCGTCAAGGTCGAAGCGGGTTCCGTCGCGGTTGCGGGTTCGTTGGCAGCCGTCAACCTGGACCACACGTATACCAGCCCTGTGATCATCTGCAGCGCGCGGTATAGCAATAACGACACGCCCATCGTCACGCGGCTCGACAACGTGACGTCCACAAGCTTCGATGTCCGGCTTCAGAACCCGTCAAACGGTCCGGTGGTCACGGCCGCCGTCAGTTATCTCGTTGTGGAGGAAGGCGTCTGGGAGCTCGACGGAGTCAAGTTCGAGGCACAGAAGTACCTGTCCACGGTGACCGACACAGACAGCAGTTGGACGGGTCAAGCCCAAACGTACGGACGAACCTACGTCGACCCCGTTGTCGTGGGCCAGGTGATGAGCAGCAACGCCGCCCGCTGGTCGGTCTTCTGGTGTCGGGGGAGTACCCGAGCCGTTCCGCCCTCGCCAACGACGCTCTTTACCGGAAAGACCGTGTGTGAGGACCCGTTGACCGCCCGGGCCAACGAAACCGTGGGGTTCGTCGTTTTCGAGAGGGACCACACTACGATCGGCACCAACTGGTTCGAGGCGCGGCTCGGAGCCGCCACCGTCCAGGGTGTTGACGACAGTCCGCCGTATGAATACACCTTCGATTCTCCGTTCCCATCGGCCCCCGACATTGCGATCACCTCGATGGGCGGGATGATCGACACCGACGGCGGATGGGCACAGACGCATGGCCCGACGCCGACAACGAATTCAAGGGTGCGACTCTCGATCAACGAGGATCAACTCAGCGACTCGGAGCGCAGCCACTCGGCGGAGAGCGTGGCCTACGTCGTGTTCGACACGGCTTTCTCGTACCCCGAGTGCATCGTTGACGGCGACTGCGACGACAGCAACGTCTGCACCGACGATGCCTGTGTGGGCGGCGTCTGCCAGAACACCAACAACACTGACCCGTGTGACGACGGGTTGTACTGCACGCTGACCGATACGTGTTCGGGCGGATCGTGCGTGGGATCGGGTGATCGCTGTCCCGGTCAATTCTGCGACGAAGGCGGCGACGTCTGCGCCGACTGCCTGGTTGACGGCGACTGCGACGACTCGAACGTCTGTACCGATGACGCGTGCGTGGGCGGCGTCTGCCAGAACACCAACAACACCGATCCGTGTGACGACGGGCTGTACTGCACGCTGACCGATACGTGTTCGGGCGGATCGTGCGTGGGATCGGGTGATCGCTGTCCCGGTCAATTCTGCGACGAAGGCGGCGACGTCTGTGCCGACTGCCTGGTCGACGGCGACTGCGACGACTCGAACGTCTGCACCGACGATGCCTGTGTGGGCGGCGTCTGTCAGAACACCAACAACACCGATCCGTGTGACGACGGGCTGTATTGCACGTTGACCGATACGTGTTCGGGCGGATCGTGCGTCGGCTCGGGTGATCCGTGTCCGGGTCAGTTCTGCGACGAAGGCGGCGACGTCTGTGCCGAC
>JASFUW010000152.1:0-10370 GCA_050050135.1 Phycisphaerae bacterium | reverse complement strand
CATGGGTCGGTGGTCGCTCTGCAGTAGGATCGACGTAACGAACCGGTACCCGTTGTCAGGAGTGACATCGTGTCGACGCTCCGTTATTTTTTTGCATCGCCATCCGGGCATCGGGTGCACGCCCTGACGGGCGGCGAGAAAGGCCACCTGCTCGGCTCCGACACTTGGTCCGCGGCGCTTGCCACCTTATGCCTCGCGCTGTACGATCGGGACATGGATCGGAACATCTTCATGCTGACCGCCTACGACGGGACCGACTTTCATGGTTGGCAGACCCAACCGGGCGTACGAACGGTCCAGGAGGTACTCGAACAATCCGTTCGCCGCGTGGTGCGTCACCAGGTTTATATCGTGGGTTGCGGGCGTACGGACTCCGGCGTTCACGCTGCCGGGCACGTCAGCCAATTCGTGACGAGCTGCGAGCTCGATGCAGATCGGTTGCGCCATGCGATCGGGAGCCGCCTGCCCAAGGACGTTTCGATCATCGCGGTGCGGAACGCGCATCCCGAGTTTCATGCCAGAAGAAGCGCGATCAGCAAACTCTATCGCTATCGGATCTACAATGCCTCGGGTCGACCCGTCGAGCACAGGGTGCGACGCTTCGCCTATCACTTCTGGCAACGCCTCGACGTGGAGCGCATGCAGGCAGGGGCGCGGCACTTTGTCGGCGAGAAGGATTTTACGGCCATGACCGCCACGGGAACGGTACGGGAATCGATGGTGCGGACCGTATTCCGCTGCGACGTTGAACGTCACCTGGACGAGATTCGTATTGATGTTGAAGGAACCGGTTTTCTTTATAAACAGGTGCGTAACATGGTCGGCGCGCTGTTGAACGTAGGCCGCGGGTTGTGGGAGCCGGATCGGGTGGCGGAAGCGCTGGCCAGCCGAGACCGCCGTCAGTCCGGTCCGACGGCACCGGCACGCGGACTGTGCATGCAATGGGTGCACTATCCGGCGCGTTCGCTGACTCCGAGGGAGGCGCCATCGGGGGGTGCCCCCCAGTTCGATTCGAGGTGATTTCGCCCTCAAGCAGACCAATCGGATGCACATCTGTCACGTGATTACGCGGTTGATCGTCGGCGGGGCTCAGGAAAACACGGTGCTGACCTGCCGCGGACTTATCGAGCGGGGACACCGCGTGACACTCATCGCGGGGCCGGAAACGGGCCCCGAAGGCTCGCTGTGGAGCGACGCCTCGCAGACCGGATGCGAACTTATCGAAGTCGAGGCTTTGCGCCGTGCCGTTCATCCACTCCGCGACTGGCGGGCGACGCGTGATCTCGGTCGCATTTTCGAGGAGATCCGTCCGGACGTCGTCCACACGCACAGCAGTAAGGCGGGCATTGTGGCTCGCTTCGCGGCGGCCCGGGCCGGCGTGCCGGCGATCGTGCACACCATCCACGGGATGAGCTTCAACCGAACCCAAACCGCTCCAACCCGCTGGCTGTACCGAACCCTGGAGCGTCGGGCGGCTCGGTGCACGACAGCGTTTGTCTCGGTCGCCGACGCCATGACGGACCAGGCCGTCGCAGCCGGTCTCGCACCGCGGGACCGATTTACGACGATCCGTTCGGGCATGAGGACGGATCAGTTCGAGCCGCGGCCGGAGGCGCGTCGGCGATACCGCAACACGTGGAAAGTTGGTCCGGACGACGTCGTCGTCGGAACCATCGCCCGTCTCTTCGAGAACAAAGGTTACGAGGAGATCATCGACGCGTTACCAACGGCTGTAGCCCGCGAGCCGCGGCTCAGGTTCGTCTGGGTAGGCGACGGCTTGCATCGTCGGCGGTATGAACGCCAGCTCGAGTCGTTGGGTCTCGACGACCGGGTCCATCTCTGCGGACTCGTCCAACCCGAAGAAGTTCCGTTGTTGATCAGCGGGTTCGACATGGTGGTGCACGCATCACGGTGGGAGGGGCTCCCGCGGACGGTGGTGCAGGGGCTGCTGTGCGAGGTTCCTGCGATCAGCTTCGATAACGACGGCGCTCCGGAGGTCGTCATCCCGAACGAGACCGGAATCCTGTTGCCGTACGGAGACACCCAGGGCCTTGCCCGGGCCGTCGTCGAGTTGGCCCGAGACGCGGCGCGCCGCAACGCGCTCGGGAAACGCGGTCGCGCGAGGTGCTTGGAGATGTTTGATTGGCGCGTGATGGCGGAGCAGCTTGACGCGCTATACGCGCGGGTTGCCCCTTCCCGGTCGACGGTGGTATGATCGATCCGGGTTGCACCTTCGATTTTTGCGCCGCAGCACGAGCCCGGCTTCGGTATGCCGAGGCAGCGATTGAGCACGGGATCATCTCGTCCACCTGGGAGACACCGGCTTGTCAACCTGTCTGACGTTCGGCGACTTCGAGCGACTGACCAATGGTGCGCTGGAAGGCGAAGCCGCCGCGCGAGCCCGCGCCCATCTGGACGCTTGCGACGCCTGCCGCATCGCGTACGAACGGTATCGTGACGACCAGGACTTCCTGCGCGACGCGAAATCCGCGCTAATGGAGGAGTCCGGTTCCGGTAGCCGCATCATCAGTTCAGGGACGTCGCCGATCCGCCAAGCCAAGGGCCCGACGCCGGAGATCGAGGGCTACCGGATCACGGGGGTGCTCGGGCAGGGCGGCATGGGGATCGTCTATCGGGCCGTTCAAACCAAGCTGAACCGCACGGTGGCATTGAAGGTGCTACCCGCCATGATCGGCGCCGCAAGTCCTTCGGCGGTCTCCCGGTTCCGGCGCGAAGCGACGGCGGCTGCAAGGCTTCACCATACCCACATCATCCCCATATACGACTTCGGAGAGTCACACGACGCGTATTACTATGCGATGGAGCTGATCGCGGGGCAGCCGCTCAACGTGGTGATACAGCGGTTTGCGGAGAGCGAGGGCGCGTCCGCCTCGCCCGCACGCCTGGCCGAGCTGCTGCTGACGACTTCGCCCGGAAGCGTTGGATCGGTGTCGGCTGACACGCACGGGACACTAGCCGTCGACGATCCGCCCAGCATGACCGGCGCATCTTCGGGTGGGCGTGGGCGGATGTACTATCGCCAGGTCGCGCGATGGATCGCCGACGCGGGCGATGCGCTGCATTACGCCCATGGCGAGGGGATCATCCACCGTGATATCAAACCGGCGAACCTGATCCTTTCGTCCGACGGGCGAATCATGATTGCCGACTTCGGACTTGCCAAGAGCGTCGGCGAGGAGTCGGTCACCATGACGGGTTCGCTGCTGGGGACGGTGAGGTACTTGAGTCCGGAGCAGGCGATGGCCCGCAGGATTCCCATCGACCACCGGACGGACATCTATTCGCTCGGGGCGACGATGTACGAGCTGCTGTGTTTCCAACCCGCGTTCCCCGGGGAAGACGACAAACAGGTGCTCAGCGCGATCATCACGCGCGACCCGACCCGGCCGCGCAAGATCGCCCCGAGCGTGCCGCACGAGTTGGAGACGATTTGTCTGAAGGCGCTCGAAAAGGCGCCCGAGGCACGGTACCCGACGGCGCGGGCGCTGGTGGATGACCTGCGGCGCTACACGCACGACCTGCCGATCATCGCCAAGCGTCCCGGTCCGATCGCGCGGACAATCAAGTTCGTCCGGAGACACAAGGCGGGCGTGACGGCGTTCGCCGCGATTGTGCTCCTGATACTCACGATGCCGATTCTCACCTACGTGAACCGCCAGCGGATCGAGCACCAGATCGAGGCGCTGATCAAAGACGCGCACGTGTTGACGACCGGTGAGGCGCCGCACAACTGGGCCAAGGCGGCCGCAAACTATGAGGAGGCGCTGAACCTCGATCCGGAACACGTGGGGGCGCTGCACAACTACGCGAGGATGTTGAAGGCTCAGTACAACGCCACCGAGGGCGCCAGCAGCAGCCTGTTGGTTGCGGCGATCAAGCGATGTGAACAGGCCCTTGCCGTCGCACCCGAGCACACGAAAATCTGGAACACCAAAGGGGTTCTTCACAAGAAACTGGGCCAGTACACCCAGGCGATCGAGGCGTATAAGAAGGCGATCGAACTCGATGCCAACAATGCGGCAGCGTGGGAGAACTGCGGCGTTGCCTTCGCGTTGGACTCGGATTTCGAGTCGGCCGAAAGGCACCTGTTGCGGGCCGCCCAGCTCAAGGGCGTTTACCCCCAAACGGTTTGGCAGAGCCTCACCTCGCTCGGGCAGTTTCTCGGCAAACCGGACCCCTTCGAGACCATAGGAAGTGCGGACAGCCTGCAAGACGCCGACCCATGGACCGCACTGCTCAGAGCGCGCTTGCTGCTTGATGACGACGCCCGCACAGAGGTGAACCTGGCGCAAGCCCTGGACGACGCGAAGTTCGCGCATCGCCACGCCGGGAACATGGGTCCGCAGTTTCGGCGACGTGCCGAGCGGATCCTTGCGTTGGCCTTTTTGCGCAATGACCAGATCGAGGACGCAGCCCATTACGCAGCGGCGTCCCTCGCCTCCGGAGGCATGCCGGCGCCCAACCGCCTGGTACTGGCCATCGCATTGGCCAAACAGGGGAAGTCGACGGCTGCGCAAGAGGCGCTCAAACAAGCCCTGTGGGAATGGCCTGAACGACTCGGTGACACCGGAAAGTACCTGGTCTCTGCGCCCGACGGCATCTTGTGGTTTGACACCGCGGATGAACTCATCGCCCTGCGCGACGAGGCCCGGGCCTTGATCGCGAGCGCCCGACCTCAGCCGTGATCCGGTGCTTGCCGGTCTCAGTTTTTCAGACCGGTCAATCGGACGGCGAAATGACGGTATTCTCGTTGGTCTCCGATCGATTCTGGATTAAGATATTCAGTTCGCCAGGCGGGCACCGGCATACCTGTTGGCGGAGCAGACGGTTGGAAACGACGCGCCCGAGTCTTTTGCAGCGGGTCAAAGACCCGCGCGACAACGTGAGCTGGCGGGAGTTTTATCAGCTCTATCAGCCGCTGCTGTACCGGTATGCCCGCGCCCGCGGATTGAGCCGCGAGAACGCCGACGAAGTGACACAACAGTGCCTGACCATCCTCTCGGAGAAAATGCCCGACTTCGAATACTCGCGCGAAAAGGGCGGGTTCAAGCACTGGCTTCGACGCATCACCAACAACAAGATCAACGATTTCTTCAAGAAGCGCCGACTACCACTCGCCCAAACCGCCGACTTCCGCCGGCCGCAAGAGACCGAGCTGTCTCCGGACGAACTCTGGGAGCGCCAGTGGCAAAAGAAACACCTTCAATACTGTTTGAAGCTCATTCGTCCGGAGGTGGCGCTCACGACCTACCAGGCGTTCGAATACCATGTCATTTGCGGGTGGCCTGTGGAACGCGTCGCCACCACGCTCGGCATCTCGACCGATCAGGTCTACACCGCGAAGTCACGGATGACCCGTCGCTTGCGGACGAAGATGCGTGAGCTTCTCGGGAGCGAAGCGCCCGCCGAATGACCGGATCGCCCCACGCTGAACGTCAGATCCACACGAGGCGGTGCGGACGAGCCCTGTCGAGGTTGCCGCGGTTTATCCCGTGCGTGACAGGGAGACGCTCAGCTTGGCATGGGCGCTCATGAGTTCGTACGCGACGGTTTCCAGGTCGTCAAGCGACAGGAACGGGCAGATGGGCAACGACAGGACCTCGGCACAGGAACGGTCCGTGTTGATCATGCGGTTCGGAACGAAGCAGCCACGACCGAACGCCATCTGTTGACTGATCGGCACAGGGTAGTGAACAGCGGTCTCGATCCCGTGTTCCGCGAGTTCGCGCCCGAGTTCCTCGCGGAATCCGGTGCGTATGACAAAATGGTTGTACACATGCTCGACGTCGCCGCTTTCGGTGGGCAGCGTGACGTCGGTATCGTGGAGAAGCTCGCAGTACTGCGCCGCGAGCCAGCGACGCCGCGCGTTCCATTCATCCAGGTATCGCAGCTTCACGCCCAGGACGGCGGCTTGCAGGTTGTCCAGGCGGCTGTTGACGCCGCGCACGGTATGACGGTGATCTCCCGGGGAGCCGTAATTTCGAGCCGCGCGCAACCACTGTGCCAGACTGTCGTCATTCGTGACGACGGCCCCGCCGTCTCCCATGGCTGCGAGATTCGCCTGGGGATGGAAGCTGAAGGCGGCCGCATGCCCGAAACTCCCGCATCGCCCCCCGCGATAGCGAGCGCCATGTGCCTGGCACGCATCTTCGATCACCAGCAGATTGTGTTCGTTGGCTATGGCCTGTATGGCGTCCATATCCGCGGGGTGACCGTAGAGGTGTACCGGCACAATCGCTTTCGTGCGCGATGTCACCGCCGATGACAAACGCCGAGGGTCCAGCGTGAAGGTATCCGGATCGTGATCGACCAACACGGGGATTGCCCCGACCTGTTGGATCGCGAGGGCGGTTGCCGCGAAGGTGTTGCCCGCCGTGATGACTTCGTCTCCCTTTCCCAGCCCCAGTCCCCTCATCGCCAGAACGAGTGCGTCGAAACCGCTCCCGACCCCGATGCCGTATCGACACTGGCAGTACGAGGCGAACTCGGCCTCGAACGCTTCGAGTTCCGGCCCCATCACGAACGCGCCGCGCGCGATGACTCCCTCAATGGCATCTCGAAGCTCGCCATCCAGCTCTTCGTGCTGTCGCTGCAGATTGACCAGTGGAATCGTCACGATCGCACCCAACTCGCTCCGCTTGCGTTCGCCGCGCCTTCCATGGGGGGGCTCACCTCTCGAGATCGCCGCCGTACGATCAAAGGGACGAAAGACGGCGGACATGGCACCCCGTCGCTGGTTTATCGGAAGATGGGCTGATCGCCTTTGGTTAGACGGTTTCGAGCGTGGATGTTCCACGACGCGCGACAGGACCTGCCGTGCGGACCGTTTTCAGCACGCTGGGGGCGGTTCAGCCGGCGGGCATGATGATCTCTTCGGCCGGCGCGACGACGGCCGCGTCGGGCTCGGTTACAACAGGTTGGCGTCGCGGCGGCGGAGTGACCGAATCGATCCTGGCCCAGGCGGACTTGCTCACGATCGGCGTGGTTTCGACCGGGCACATCGCCCCGCCCGTTTTCATCGAACGCGTCGCCGCCTCCAGGACTTTCGTCACGTCAGAGCCGATCGGAATGAGCGGCGCACGGCCGGCACCCGCGGCCACCGCATTCAGGAACGTCTGCACCTGTCGGACGAACGGATCGCAGCGCTCCGTGTTGATCATGCGGACGATGTTCTCGCCGCAGCGTTGCTCGAGTTCTTCCGCCGTCTCGTGACGGCTGTCATCACCCCTCACGGTCTCGTAGATGCGAAGCGTTCGTGCCGGGTCGTCGGAGTCCCAATGCACGGTCCGCCGGTCACCGACGACGGTCAGCGTGTTCGTGTCGCGAGGGTTCAGGCGACTGATGTGCATGTGCCCCAGCACACCATCCGGATACTTCAGTGTCACGAAGCAGACATCCTGCGTGTCGATTCGGTCGAGGCACGTCCCGGCTGCTGACACCTCTGCGGGAGAGGTATCGAGCAAGTGGGTAAACAGGCGGATGTCATGAGCACCGAGGTCGTACAGGGCGCTCACGTCCGAGTGGACAGGTCCTGCGCCGGTCCGAACCGCATCGAGATATCGTATCCGACCCAGTTCGCCGCCGGTGACCAACGCTCGGATTCTCGCGGTCCGCTCGTCTAACAACAACGCGTACCCGACCATCAGGACCAGCCCGGCCGACTCCGCGAGCGCGGACAGCTCACGCGTCTCACGCGTGTTTGTGCACAGTGGTGCCTCGGAAAACACGTGCTTGCCGGTCATCAGAGCCCGCTTGGCGATGTGCGCCCGGGCCGTCGTCGGCGTGGCGATGACCACCGCGTCGAGCGAACCGTCCGCGAGCAACGCCTCGAAGTCTGTCGTGACCCGGAGTTTCGGGGAGGTGCGGCTCAGACGCTCGAGGCGCGATTGGTCCAGGTCCGCGTAAGCGTCGACGCTGCAACCGGGCTGTTCGTCGAACAGGCGTACGTAGCTTGAACCGCGGTTGCCGCCATCGATGATCCCGATTCGCACTCGGTGGTCCTGCCTGATCATGATCGGTACGTTCCAAAACAAAGGCGATGTTCTCGACGCACGTCTTGTGTTCTCGGCGCACGTCTTACGGTGATAATATCGGAACCGGCGAGGGCTTCGTCCAGATTCAGGTTCTTAATCTCGTCGCGCCCGACCGCTGAGTCCACGGACGGTTCCAACGCCGATAGGCGCCCGAGTTCGGGACGACGCGGGCGGGGCAGGGATCGTTCTCGTTGCGTTCGGCAACGCCGGGTCGGGCCGCAAGGCGGCCCCTACCATGAGGGGTGCGAAGCTTTCGATTTCGACAGCGACGGCGCGGTCGATCTCGAGGACTGCGACGGTTCCGCCACGACGCTCGGACCACCGTGAACAAAACCGGTCTACGCAGGTCCGGCAGGCACCCGGGCGGCTGCGATCTCGCCGATCCGTTGACACCACGGCTCGTCGAGGCGCGTCTCCACGCGTCCGGCTTTACGGGTAGCATCGTTGCGACTGGTGAGGTCGCACTCTTAGCCCGGCTGGTGAGGCCGGGTTTACCGAGTGATGCCGCGCACTTGTACGGTGTCACGATTACGCGTTGACGTTCGTGACAACAACGAGGTACTCACCTCATGCCGCCAACCTACCGTACTCTTTGGACCAAGTCACGCGCCGCTACTGCTCCCTAACTGCAAGGCAGCAGCTCAGCCGTCCCAACCTCCGGCCTTGCCTGGGATCCTCGCTACTCGTCGTCCACCTTTGCCTTCCACTCATGCTCCAAGCGTTCTGCTGTCGGTAGGTGATTGAGCGCCAAGGCCGCTGCTTCTATCCCCTCCGCAGCAGCGGCGTTGTACAGCCGCCTTGCGTCATGCAGGTCAATTTCGACGCCGGGACGTCCATGATGATACATGCGCGCCAGCCTGTACATTGCGAGCGGATCTCCCGCCTTCACCCCTTCCAGATAAAAATCCCTCGCGGTCCTATGGTCCACCGCGTCATTTCCACGGGTTTCATAAAACCTCCCCAGACCCGCATACGCGCGCTTGCTGCCACCATCTTTGGAATCATGTAGCCACTTCAGTGCTTCTTGCTGGTCGAACCTAACGATGCCGTCGGGCGATGGGTTCAGGTAGTAATACCGAGCCAATTCCGGCATCGCCAAGACACAACCCAGCTCGGAAGACCTGCGAAACCAATGAAACGCCGCGGATGGGTCCTTCCGCGTCCCGACACCAGCCTGGTGGCAACACGCTATCAGATAGGCGGCCAGACCCTCTTTGCGATCCGACATCGTCTGCATCTGGTTCAGAAAGGTCCTTACGGTCTCCGCTGCCCACACCTTGTCGTTTTCAAATGTCGGTCGGTCTTTCCGAATCCCCAAGTTGTTTTGCGCCTTCGCGAGTGCGAGCCAGGCCTTTGCGAGGACGTTGCCGGCTGCCTCAGCTGCCTCCAAGTGCATTCGCGCTTTCGCCTCATCGATCTGCCCCGCCTTCCCAATGTAGGCCGCTATCGCCCTCCTGAGTTCGGGGTTAGTAGTCCCGGCCCAGCTTTCTTCCAAATCTCCTGGTGGCTCTTGAGGACTCCCGTTAGAACTGCCAGGCAATAAGGCGCCAATTATCCTCGTCTTTGTCTTGTCGGGGAGACTGCTCCAAAGGAAATAGGATGGAACGAGTATGACAACTAGCCCGAATCCTGCCCGCCACCTTAGCACACCTTCGATCACGTTCTTCGGTCTTTCTTCCGTGTTCGCGGTACCCTCAGTTGGCCGTTGTTTGCCATTTTCCATTTGGCAGTCTCCACTCATTAACGCCAAGCAGCCGACCCCCAAAGTGCGGCCTGTCGACCCAAAGTTGCCGTGCATGTTTAGCGTCAAACGGCACGAGTGTTTTTTGCGCACACCACGGTCCCTGTGACCAGCATGAGCAAGGTCAAAACCACGGCTCCCCACTCAGACACAGCCGGGATAGGCTCCCCTTCGGGCACGCGAATTCCTAGGCTATGTTCTCCACCTGCTGATATGGCTACGAACCGGCTGCCAGAGAACGGTACGCTACATTGGCCTTGGTCAGAGGAATCCGCACAGCCCCACGCTACAACTGTCCCATCCGCTTTGAGTCCGAGACTGTGGCTTAGCCCGGCTGCAACGGCAACAAAACCGGTGTTCGGGGCCGGCACGTCGCATTGGCCCCAGTCATTGCATCCCCAAGCCACTATCGAGCCATCAGCCTTCAATCCCAGGGCGTGATACGCGTCCATTGCGATCCTCACGAAGTCGGCATTAGGTTCGGGAATATCACGCTTGCCGCACGCCGTTAGTCCCCACGCCACGATGACTCCGCTGGACGTTAAGGCAAGAGTGTTCGCTCCACCAGCTGCAAT
>JASFUW010000151.1:0-10389 GCA_050050135.1 Phycisphaerae bacterium | reverse complement strand
CAGGTCACCGTGGACCCGCTGAACGCAGCGGACCCCGACGACGATGCCGGCGCGCAGCTCCACTTCGGTTTCGGCGTCAACGTCGACGGAACGCCGATCACCGCGTGGCGGGCGATCAACGCCGAGATCACCGGCGGCTCGTTCCAGGTGACGTGCGATGTCACGCTCGCCAATCTGGACGCGTCCGAACCGGATTGTGACGACAGCTTGGTCCGACCGGCGGACAACTGCATCTTCCTGGAGTTCGATAACACGATCAGCGCCCCGGGCGCGGGCGACGTCGAGATCGTCCCGCTTCTGGCGGGTGGTGCTTTCGGCGCCGATATGTCCGCCGATTTCATCATGACCGTTGAGCCGGGCAACATTCTGAAAATCGTCGAAGACGGCGACGTCTTCAGCATCTCGACGTGGTACGCCGTCCGCAACGCCAGTTGGTCCGGAGTCGCCCCCTTCCAGGTCGATTACCTGTGTCTTTATGGGGACGTAGACAACGACCGGACGGTCGGTGGTCTGGACGCCGGGCAAATCTGGGGCGCACGTGGCCCCGCAATCGACGAGTGTGACCGCTTGGACCTCGATGGCGACGGGACCGTGGGTGGTCTCGACGCCGGACAGGCGTGGGGCGGCCGAGGCGTCGGACACCCCGATAAACCGGATGGACATGGTTGCTTCCCGTAATCGTTGCGGGTAGGGTTTGGGCTTGAATTCGTAGGCTGTGGCCTTTAGCATGACCAGATAGCTTCCTGAAAAGAGAGATATCAGGAGGGAGTTCAAAGGAGGTTGGCAAGATGAAGAGAGTAGCGGCTGTTGTTTTGGTGCTTGGTTTTCTCAGTACGTCGGCATTCGGGGCAGCGGTGATCGGGTTCACCCAGACCTCACCGGATCCGTTCAACGACGCGAATGACGGGGCCACGACGGCGACGTTCGACGTGACGCTCCTGTCGACCGATCTGACCGGCGGCGTGGCCAGCTCCGTCAACATGGACCTTGGATCCGACGACGGGCTGGACATCAGCTTCGTGCATGCCCTGGGCTGGACGTTGACCTCCGTCGATGATCCCGGTCGAGGCGTCTTTGCGGACGACGTCTTCCTGGATGGCGTCGACTTCGGCGCTGGAAGCACCGCGCCCGTTCTCCTCGGCGAGATGACGGTCGACGCGGCTGGTGCTGCCCTGGGATTGCGTTCCTTTGGCGTCGCCGGCCAGTTCGGCCAGGGCGCCGAGCGTGACGATATCGTGCTGGCCGAGGGCCACGGACTCGTCAACGTAGTTCCCGAGCCGGCAACGCTCTCACTGCTGTTGCTCGGTGCGGCCGGCCTCATCCGGCGTCGGACCGCTCGATAGCTATCTCTCTACGTGCGAAGCTACCCGCCGCGCACCTTACCGCGTGTGGCGGTCGAGGAGCGGCGGAACGAGCCGCGCTCGTCATCAGCCTTCGAAACGGGGGGGTCTAGCGGAAAACGTATGCTCTGAAAGGTTGGGTACCGGCAACGGGACTCAACCTTTCTTTTTGGGGGAACCGCACGGCCGGAAGTCCTGGGGACGAACGCGTCACGGCCGGCTCGATAGTCCCGGGCTCCGTTCATCAGGCGGTGGTATCAGCACTGAGAAGCCGGCGACAACGGTGCCTGGGTCCCCGTAGGGCACGGGACGATTGCCTTGTGCAGCGTCGCCCATCCGAGTTGGTCGAGTCGCAGATTATCGGGCGGCGCAGGGCGGTAAGCGTGCCGCAAAATCACTCGCGCCTCACGGCACCGCGAGCGACTAATTAGGCGAGGGGTCGAGGCTGAGAAGCACCCACAGGGTGTGCGCCCTTCTCCGGTGCACGCCAGCGAGGCGCAAGATCGGCGATCGACCCGGCTGAATTGTCGTGGTGATCAAGACAGTCTCAAGAGGCAAGGCCGTCTCGGACGAGTCATGGAGTAGATAACAATGAAAAAGACGCTGTGTATGCTGGTGGCATTCGGATTGGTCGGTTCGGCGGCGATGGCTGTTGACCTCAACGTGGCGGTCCAGACCCCCACAGGAGACCCTATCGCTTCGGTCGAAGGTGGGGAGGCGGTCGACTATCAGGTGGTCGGGGTCCTCAGTGACACGAACAATCTGGGTCTGGCCCTCTTCGGGTTTGACCTGGCGTTCGACGGTGGTGACCTCGCTCAGGCCGACGAGCCCGGCGTAGCCCCCCTGAACAACTTCGCCCGAAACCTGGGCATCACCAACCCCGCGGGCTTTGGCGGCACCATCATCAACGGGGATCTGGTCCAGGTCGGTGGGGGCCAAAACACGATCAACAACATCCCCTCGAACGCCGACTTCCCTGTCGGCAGCGTGATCACCAACCTCGGGCACTCCGAAATCGTACTGGCCACCGGTTCGCTGACCGCGCCGCTCGAGAACGGAACCTACACCCTGGGCGTGGCGAACCTGTTCGGCAACGTCATCACCTCCGAAGAGGCGAGCTACTGGGCGGTCGAGGCGTTCAACCCCGGTTCCGTCGAGAGCCTGAGCATCCAAGTGGGCCCGCAGGACACGGCAAGTGTGGTCTCCACCACGCCGACCTGCGATGAGAGCCTGGTCCGAGCCGCCAACAACTGCATTCTCATCACGCTCAGTGAGAGCATCGCCGATTCGTTGCCTGGCGCGGGTGACCTGCTGATCCAGCCGCTGCAGGCGGGCGGCGCATACGGCGCCGATCTTTCCGCCGACTTTACCTACGCGGCCGAGGGCGCCGGCGAGATTCTCAGGATCGACGAGGACGGGGATGTGCTGCAAAACGAGACCTGGTACGCCGTGCGAAACGTCGGCGGATGGTCGCGCGCCGCGGCGTTCGAGGTCCACTTCCGCGTGGTCTACGGGGACGTGGACAACGACGGGCTGACGGGTGGTCTGGACGCGGGCGAGATTTGGGGATTCCGCGGACCGGCCTCCGGCGACTGCGACAAGTACGATCTGGATGTGGACGGAACGATCGGCGGACTTGATGCGGGCGAAGCCTGGGGCAATCGCGGTTCGACCGCCCCCGACGCGTCCAAGCCCGACGGGCACGTGTGCCCGTAAAGGCCGAACTGTGTAGGTGCCTGGTTCCAACGGAACCAGTCCTGCGTTCGTCCGCACAGCGCGAAATGTATGGCGGGAGGTTTATGGGGTAGCGAACGCTCCCGGGAAAAAGTTGGTCTTCCATGATCGCCGGGTCCGGAGGTGAAAACTCCGACCCGGCTCCTTGCGACCGCCCCTATCATGCGGCGGAGCAGAAACAGGGGGAAACTGGGATGAGAAATCGGGCCATTCTGACAGGGCTGGTGGTGTCGTCGGCATCCGCTGCGCTAGCGGGGACGGTGGAGTTCACTCCATCGGACCAGACGGTTGCACCGGGTTTGGTGTGGGTCACGGTGGGTGTCGAGACTGCGATCGCGGACCTCGTGGGGATCGACTCCACGGACCTCGTGATCGGGTCCGACCTTCCGGTCGTCTCCTTCACCTACGCGGATCCGCTCGCCTTTGAAACCGCGTACGCCTCTTCCCCGCCTGGCATCTACACGCATAACATCTACGCCGGCGCGAGCAACACCCGCCCGGACGCCGGAGGAGATTCCCACCTGATCGTCCCGGGTGCCTTCCCGGTGACTCTGGGTACGCTCGTGGTGGACGCCTCCAGCGCCGCGGACGGCGACTACACGATCTGGGTCGATACCGTCCAGGATGAGTGCAGTGGGATCGGGGCGACCGTTTCCAACGGGTCCGGCTCGGTGGTGGTGAGCGACCCGCTGTCGGGCAACGCGGCCATTAGAATTCGCGGTGGTATTCCGGCGACCTCGGCCGAGCCGCCCTGCGAGACGAGCCTCAGTCGCGCCCATGGCAACTGCATGCGAATCACTTTCGACGCGGCTGTCCCCGCACCCAACCCGGGCGACATCAAGATCCAACGGCTGCTTCCCGGTGGCGCTTTTGATGGGACGGACCTGTCCGCCCAGTTCAATTTCGACATCGACCCGCCCAACGTGCTCAACATCACGGAGAAGGGCGACGTCTTTGCGAACGGCGAGTGGTACGCCGTCCACAACCCGGGCACGTGGGCCGGCGTCGCGGCGTTCAAGGTGGACTACCGCGTCGTATACGGCGACGTCGATAACGACAACCTGACCGGCGGTCTCGACGCTGGCGAGATTTGGGGTTTCAGGGGTCCAACCTCCGATTCCTGCAACAAGTATGACCTGGACGAGGACGGCACGATCGGCGGTCTCGACGCCGGTGAGGCGTGGGGCTATCGAGGTTCCTCGGCTCCGGAAAAGCCGTCCGGTCATAAGTGCAGACCGTAGCAGCCGCTGGCGCCTGAGACACCGATCGATACCTGACGCCGGCGGTTGATAAATAGCTACCGTCTTCTCCCCGCGGAGCGCGGCATGATCGCACGGATCGCGCCAGCTCTGTTGGCGGTGTTCGTCGTGTGCGCGCCCGCACGCGCCGCCGTCATCGTGGCACCGACGCCGGGCCAGGTACAGATTCGCGAGCTGCTTGCCGGAGGCGCCTTCGGTTCCGACCTCTCGGGCTCGTTTACCTTCACGGTCGAGGGTGGCTCGACGCTTCGCATTGCAGAGAACGGTACCGTCCTGGAGAACGAGAAGTGGTACGGGATCACCAACACGGGGGCGTGGCCTGGTGTCATCAACTTTGAGATGGACTACAAGGTCGTCCGGGGCGACGTAAACAATAGCGGGTTCACCAACTTCTCCGACTTGGCCACGATCAACCAGCACCTTACCGGGAACGCCACGGACAACGACATCTACGACATCAACGCCAGTGGCTTCGTGAATTTCTCGGATATCTCGACGGCCAACGGGTTCATCAACGCGGAGGCTCCGCCGAAGCCGAGTGGGCATTCGTGCTCGATTCCGTAAACTCGGCAAACATGGAGCGCTCCCATTCGCCATGGAGGAAAGGGGGACGGACGCCGTGTCACGGCGACCCTCAACCCGGACGAACGGGCTAAACACAACCGCACCGATAACGAACGCGGCGGTCCTGGCGGCCGCCGCGTTTTTTCATCCGCCGGCTTTCGCCGGTTATGTTTACGGGACTGTCGGCTTCGAGCCGCCCGAGGTCACCATTGACCCGTTGGTCGATCCGACCGTCTTCACCTTGGAAACCTACGTCGCCACAGCCAGCCCTGAAAACTTCGCGGGCTTGGCCCTGATCATCGGCGTCGACGGCGGCCCGCAGCTTATCGGGTTCGAGTGGGCGGACTTCACGCGGTTTTTCGATTCTGTAAGCCCGTATGACGAGGACTATGATTCCGGTTGGGTCTTTAGTTATTTTGGCCCCTCCCAACAGGTTGGGTTGACCCTCGGCACGTGGACCGTCGACGTGACAGGCGTCGACGTCGGCGACTATGAGGTCGAGATCACCTCGGAAGGGACCTGGGATTGCCCCGGCTTCCCACCTTGCTCGACGTGGACGGGGGCAGCCACGATCCATGTCGTACCCGAGCCGGGGATGTTCGTGCTCATGACCGTGGCCGCTTGCCTAGGTTCGAGGCGATCGATCCGGACGTCGATGAGAAGGCCATGAAAATGCACGCAGCGATTGCCGCTTCGTTCGTTCTATTGGTATTTGCGAGCGCACATGCCGGCGTGATCGGGTTTAATCCGCAGGAAATGACGATCGATCCGTCTGTCGATCCGCTGATCTTCACGACGGAGATGTCCGTGGCGGCGGCCGACGTCGAAACCGCCTTCGAGAATGTCGATGTGATTGTCGGATCCGACGACCTCGAGCTGATGGACTTCGAGTTTCCGTTCGATGTCTTTTGCTTTGATTTCAGTCCATGTTGGGCTCCTGATGAAGGAACGTACGCATCGGGCATCAAGATTGGGTTCTTTGGGTCCCCGCAATCCGTTGGGCTGGTGCTGGGAACCTTGACGGTCGATGCGACCGGGCTGCCGAATGGGACGTACTACATCCTCGTGGACTCGAACCGAGATGGCGGCCGAAGCGGTCTCGGTGCCACGGCCGAGCCGCTCTTCGGACAGGCGGCGGTCCACATCGTACCCGAACCGGGCACACTCGCCTTGCTCGTGTTCTCGTCCGCCTTGCTGCTTCGCGGTCGCCGCAAAGGGCGGTGACAACCGGTATCGTCGAGGAAGCGCGCCGCCGCCCTCAGTCGTCGAACGGCCCCCCGCCGGCGTGATTGCCTGGCACCGATTCCCCCTCAACTCTCGAGGCGGGGTACTTGTGCCTCCCTCTCGGAACGAGCCGGTCCCCGCCGCGTGCCGGGTGTATGGCGGGTCGATTGCCGATACAATGCCGACCGGAAGCTGACGCCCGGCGGAAGACAGTCCGTCTTCTTGCACAAACAGGCCCTCGGCACGACGCCGCGGAGGTTGCCATGAGCGAAAACGCATCGGAGGCCGGCTACAGACACACGGTCCTCTTGGCCGAGGACAACCCACAGCACCTCGAGCTTCTCGAAGCCTACATGGAGGAGATGCCCGAGGTGCGCGTGGTGACAGCCAGGAACGGGCAGGAAGCCCTCGCCCAGATTCAGGCGACCTCGCCCGATCTGGTCCTCCTCGACATCATGATGCCCAAGGTGTCCGGGTTCGAGGTATGCAACCGGATCAAGTCCGATCCCAAAACGCGCGACACGATCGTTGTCATGGTCACGGCACTGAACGAGACCGCCGACGTGGAACGGGCGGCCGAGTGCGGCACCGACGACTACCTGGCCAAACCCGTCGATCGAAAGGCACTGCTCGAACTCGTCCAGAACCTCCTCGTCACCAAGGGCCGCGGATCAGGCCCATGACGCCCAAACCGCGATCGCACGGCCGGGGCGCGCTCACGCTGACGGTTGGCGGGAAGTGCGCCGGCCGGCAGTATTCCAAGACCAGCGTTCGCGTGCGGGGTCGACCACGCTGATGGCCGAGACGCTCTACATCCTCGACGGGCACTATCAAATCTACCGGGCGTTCTTCGCACCCTTCCGCGATCTCACCAGCCCGTCGGGTGAACCGACGCGTGCCACGTACGTCTTCTGTCAAATGCTCCTGGGGCTCATACGCGACCGGCGCCCCGACTACCTCGCCGTTGCACTCGACGCCGGCGATGAGACGACCTTCCGGCGAGAGCTGGACCCCGGATACAAGGCCCAGCGCGATCCCCCCCCCGAGACGCTCCCCCCCCAGGCCGATCGAATCGTCTCGATCGTCTCCGCGCTCGGCATCCCGACCTTCATACTGACCGGATACGAGGCCGACGACCTGATGGCCACCATCGCCGACAAGCTCCGCGACGACGACGTCGAGGTCTTCCTGGTCAGCCGCGACAAGGACCTGGAACAACTGCTCACCGACAAGGTTCGTCTGCTCGACGTCTCCAAAAACCAGGTCGTTGATCCCGCCGCGCTTCTCGAGAGCAAGGGCTATACGCCTGAGCAAGCCGTCGAAATACAGACCCTCACCGGGGACTCGACGGACAACGTTCCCGGCGTGCCCGGCATCGGCGTCAAGACCGCCGCGAAGCTGATCAGCGAGTACGGGTCCGCCCAGGCCGTCATCGACAATGCCGACAACCTGACACCAAAGATGAAAGAGCGGGTCTCGGCGTTCGCCGACAGGCTCGAACTCACCCGGCAACTGGTCACCCTGCGCCGCGACGTGCCCGTACAGTTCTCCTTGGCGGATTGCCGGGTGGAAGCTTTGAATTTCGCCGCGGTCAAGCCCATCTTCCAACAGCTCGGGTTCGGCCGTCTGACCGAGCAACTGGACGAATTCATCGAACGCTCCGGCTCGGAAACCGCGCAGACCGACGCCGCACCGGCATCCGAACCGGCCGTGGCGACCGCGGCTCCCCTGCGCGGCGAGTATCACCTGATCGACACGGTGGAGGTGTTTGCGGCGTTCGTCGAGAGCCTCGCCGCCCGACCGGCGTTCGCCTTCGATACCGAGACCACCGGTCTGAACCCCGTCGCTTCCGATCTGGTCGGGTTGTCCTTTTCTTGGAACGCGGGCCAAGCCTACTACGTGCCCGTTCGCGGGCTGATGGGCTCGACCGTTCCGCTTGACGCCGTCGTGGCGAAGCTCAAACCGGTCTTCGAGAACCCCGAAATCGGCAAAATCGGCCAGAACCTCAAGTACGACGTGCTCGTTCTCAAACAGGTGGGCATTGATGTCAAGGGGCTGGCATTCGACACGTTGATTGCGAGCTTCCTTCTCGAGCCGCTCGCCAGGTCGCGATCTCTCGATACCCTCGCCAGGAAGTACTTCGATCACACCATGATCCCGATCTCGGACCTGATCGGCAAAGGGAAGAAGCAGATCACGCTCGATCAGGTCGACACCCGGCAGGTCTGCGAGTACGCGGCCGAGGACGCCGACTTCACCTGGCGGCTCAACGAGGTCCTCGAACCGAGAATGACCGGCAGCTACGCCGAGGCGCTCTTCCGTGACACCGAGATGCCACTCATCGAGGTCCTCGTCGAGATGACCCACAACGGCATCGCCCTGGACACGTCCTTGCTCTCGAAGCTCAGCACCACACTGTCCGAGCGGATGGATGCGCTGACCGGGCAAATCCACCACGCCGCGGGTCACCCCTTCAACATAGACTCGACGAAACAGCTCGCCGTCGTCCTGTTCGACGAGCAGGGGCTCGAACCCGTCAGAAAAACCAAGACCGGACGCAGCACCGACCATGACACGCTGCAAGCGCTCGTGGAACGCACCGAAAACCCGATCCCGCCCCTGGTCCTCGAATACCGCGAGCTGACCAAGCTCAAGGGCACGTACGTCGACACGCTTCCGAAGATGATCTCCCCGCGCACCGGCCGCGTGCACGCATCTTTCGACCAGACCGGCGCGGTGACCGGTCGCCTCTCTTCCAGCGATCCGAACCTCCAGAACATTCCCGTTCGCACCGAAACGGGGCGGCAGATTCGCAAGGCCTTCGTAGCGGGCGACCCGGCCAACGTCCTGCTCACCGCGGATTATTCACAGATCGAACTGCGAATTCTCGCCCACTTCTGCGAGGACGAAGCCCTGGTCGAGGCGTTCCGCACCGGGCAGGACATCCACCGAACGGTCGCTGCACAGGTCAACGGCGTGTCACCGGAAGAAGTGACGCCCGCCCAACGAAGTGCCGCCAAGGCCGTCAACTTCGGTATCATCTATGGCCAGGGCGCCTTCGGGCTCGCTCGATCGCTGGGCATTCCGGTCGGCGAGGCGCGGAGCTTCATCAACGCCTACTTCGAGCGCTACCCCGGCATCCGCGCCTTCATCGACCGCTGCATCGAGCAAGCGAAATCCACGGGTTACGCCGAGACGATCCTGGGTCGGCGGCGTCCCGTCGAGGAATTGCAGTCCAAAAACCGCCAGCAGGTTTCGTTCGGCGAGCGCATCGCGGTCAACACCGTTGTTCAAGGCTCCGCGGCCGACCTGATCAAACGGGCAATGATCGCGATTCACTCCGCCTACAAAGCTGGCGAGCACCAGGCCCGAATGCTCATCCAGGTCCACGACGAACTCGTCTTCGAGGTCGCCAAGACGGACCTCGAACAAGCGGCCGATCTGGTCCGCGACCGTATGGAAAACGCCATGCCCCTTACCGTACCCCTCGTCGCCGACATCAACTCCGGCCCGACCTGGGCCGAAAGCAAGTGAACAGGGGAATCTACAACGCCTCCCTATCGGGCCACAAGTCATCTACGGTTGTCTGGAGAGCCTCTGCCAATCGGAGCAGCGTTCTGGGTTGCGGCTTATACTTCCCGCTAATGATCTGTGAGATATTCGAGGGTGTAACTTGCATAAGCTCCGCGAGATCGGTCTGACAAAGTCTCAGTTCCCTCATGCGTTGCTCGACGCGGGCTGCGAATCGGCTCTTCTTCTCTTCCAGTTTCTCGACTACTGTGGACTCTCCCCCCCAATCGTCAACGGAGATTGTGCGCGTAATGATCTTCCCCTCTGGATCGAGTAGCTCGACCAACGCAGTACGCAACTCTTCTCGTTCCTCTTCGGATGCGGCTACAACAAACGTGTTGAATAGTTCCAAGAAGCGCTTTCGTACATCCAACGGCAAAGCATCTAGGTTGATACCCAGCGCTTCACTCTGTGGAATGAGCGAGCGGCGTGCCTGCACCTCCGCCTTGTCGTACGTCGCGCTCGGCATACAGATCGCCTCCTCTCACGATGGCTAGCGACATCGCCCGACATAATACTCGTGGCGGTTTCGAGCGATATCCTTGTTTGTTTCTGAAAGCTCTTGACTCCACCAGCAGAACCCAATGATCACGATCTTCCCCGCGCAACCAGCCCCGCAGTCCTGTGGAGCAGTCGGGAACGCGGAGAAGAGCACACAAAGTTCGCCACGGCCCGCAAAACAATCGTCCTCGATCTTG
>JASFUW010000150.1:0-10408 GCA_050050135.1 Phycisphaerae bacterium | reverse complement strand
GGTTCGCCAGCGCTGGAACCTCCTGCGGCGACCCGACCGAAACCGAGTGCGACCTAGCTGACACCTGTGACGGCGCCGGCGCTTGCAAGGACAACCTCGAACCATCCGGGACGGCCTGTGGCGACCCGACGGATACCGACTGCAACGCCGCAGACACCTGCGACGGTGCGGGCACATGCGAGGCGAACCTCGCCGGCTCCGGAACCGCGTGCGGCGATCCGTCCGACAGCGACTGCGACAACCCCGACACCTGCGATGGGGCCGGCGTGTGCCTTCCCAACCTCGAACCGACCGGTCTGCCCTGCGGAAGCACCGTGGGCAACCAGTGTGACAACCCCGACACCTGCGACGGCGCGGGCGTGTGCGAGCCGAACTTCGTCAGCGCGGGGACCGCGTGCGGCAACCCGTCCGACACGGAATGTGACGACCCGGACACGTGTGACGGCGCCGGCGCTTGTGAGGCCAACAAGGAACCCGACGACACACCGTGCTCCGACGACGGCAACGAATGCCGCGACGACGTCTGCCTCTCGGGCGTATGTTCGCACCCACTGACACAGGCCGGCACGCCCTGCGGCGACCCGACCGAGACCGACTGCGATCTCGCCGACACCTGTGACGGGAACGGCACCTGTTCCGCGAACCTGCAAGCCTCCGGTGTGGCCTGCGGCGACCCGACCGAAACCGACTGCGATCGGGCCGACACCTGCAACGGCGCGGGAACATGCGTCGCCAACATCGAGCCCGCCGGCGTCTCGTGCGGCGACCCGTCAGACACCGACTGCGACGATCCGGACACGTGTGACGGAGCGGGAGCCTGTGTCCCGAACGTGGCACCTTCCGGCCTCCCCTGCGGCAACCTGGTGGGCAACCAGTGCGACAACCCCGACACCTGTGACGGAGCGGGCATCTGCGAGCCCAACTTCGTCGTGGGTGGAACGCCCTGCGGCAACCCGAGCGATTCCGAGTGCGACAACCCCGACTCCTGCGACGGAGCGGGAACGTGCGATTCCAACCGCGAGCCGGACGGCACGCTGTGCACCGACGACGGCAACGACTGCCGCGACGATGTCTGTGCCTCCGGCGTCTGCTCGCACCCGCTCTCCGACGTCGGCACCCCCTGCGGCGATCCGAGCGAGACCGACTGCGACCTGGCCGACACCTGCGACGGCGCCGGAACCTGCCTGCCCAACCTCCTCCTCGCCGGCACGCTCTGCGGCGATCCCGCCGAGGACGAGTGCACACTCGCTGACACCTGCAACGGAAGCGGAACCTGTTTGCCCAATAACCTCCCGGACGGGACCGACTGTGGTGAGGACTCGTTTTGCATAACCGGGGCAAGCTGCTTCGGCGGGCTGTGTTCCGGCGGCTCGCCAACGGATTGCTCCGACGGGCTGCCATGCACGACCGACACGTGCAACGACCTTCTGCAGCAGTGTGACAACGACCTCGATCCGGGCTTCTGCCTGATCGACGGCGCCTGCTATTCCGACGGCGAGTTCAATCCCACCAACGACTGCGAGGTCTGTACGGTCCCGGTCTCGACCACCACGTGGGACACCGTCCCGCCCGGCGCGCCCTGCGACGACGGCGATCCCTGCACCGGGACCGGCGAACCGGGCATCGGGTTCGATGCATGCGAAGCCGGCGGTGTGTGCGTCGGGTTGGTCGACCCCAACTGCAACGACGACTGCATCAACGCGGTCGAGGTGTTTGACGGCGCGAACGTCGGCAACAACGACGGTCGCGGGCCCGACCAGGAGGAAGCCACCTGTCAGCCCGACTCCAACAACGACGTCTGGTTCTTCTACGTCGCGACCTGCGGCGGGCTGGTCGTGATGGACACCGAGGGCAGCAACTTCATGCCCTGGAATGATACCGTGCTCAGCGTCTACGACGCTTGCGACGGCGTCGAGATCGCCTGCGACGACGACGGAGCGTCCGACCTGCTGTCGCTGGTCGTCTTCGAAGCCGTCGAAGGAGAAACCTACTGGATTCGCGTCGCCGGTTATGCGAGCAACTCCGGAGACCTGGTCCTCAACATCGGAAACCTGGACAACTGCGTGATTGACGGCATCTGCTACGCAGCCGGCGAGCTCAACCCGGCCAACGAGTGCGAGGCGTGCATCCCGCTCCTGTCCAGTCTCGACTGGTCACCGCGGGCGGCGGGAAGCGTGTGCGGCGACCCATCCAAGACAGAGTGCGACAACGCCGACGCCTGCGACGGCAACGGCGTCTGCGAGGACAACAACAAGCCGGACGGCACCGCGTGCAGCGATGAAGGCAACGACTGCACCGCCGACGTGTGCGGCGCGGGCACCTGTACCCACCCGCCGCTGTCTGCGGGAACGTTCTGCGGCGATCCGACTTCGACCGAATGCGACAACCCCGACGTCTGCGACGGGACCGGCAACTGTCTGCCCGACTTCGTGCCCTCCGGTGTGCCCTGCGGCGATCCGAGTACGTCAGACTGCGATAACGCCGACGTCTGCGACGGCGCGGGTCTTTGCGACCCGAACAACCAGCCGGACGGTCTGGGCTGCACCGACGACGGGGAGGAATGTACGTTCGACGTGTGCGACTCCGGTCTCTGTACGCATCCGCCGCAACCTACGGGGACGGCATGCGGTGACTCGGCCGACACGGAGTGCGACAACCCCGATTCTTGTGACGGGTCCGGGATCTGCCTGTCCAACTTCGAGGCGTCCGGCTTCGCCTGCGGCGACCCGGGTGACACCGAATGTGATAACCCCGACAGCTGTAACGGAGCCGGCACCTGCCTGAGCAACTTCGAGCCGACCGGGTTTTCGTGCGGCGATCCGACCGATACCGACTGCGACCACGCCGACACGTGCAACGGCTCCGGCGGCTGTGTCGACAACCTCGAGCCGCCGGGCATTCCCTGCGGCGACGGCAGCAACACCCAATGCGACAACCCCGATACGTGCGACGGCACGGGTATCTGCCTGTCGAACTTCGAGCCGCCCGGTGTTGCCTGCGGCGATCCGAGCACGTCGGAATGCGACAACGCCGACCTCTGCGACGGAGCGGGCGCTTGCGACCCCAACAACCAACCCGACGGCATCGCGTGCAGCGACGACGGCGTCGAGTGTACGTTCGACGAGTGCAGCGCAGGTCTCTGCGCCCACCCGCCGAGACCATCGGGCACAGCCTGCGGCAGCCCGATCGACACCGAGTGCGACAACCCGGACACCTGCGACGGCGGCGGGGCCTGCCTCGACAACTTTGAAGCGTCCGGGTTTACCTGCGGCGATCCGGCGGACACCGAGTGCGACAACCCCGATTCCTGCGACGGCGGAGGCGCGTGCGTGGTCAACTTCGAGCCGAGCGGTTTCGCTTGTGGAGACCCGGCCGACACGGAATGCGACAACCCGGATTCGTGCGACGGGTCCGGATCGTGCCTCGACAACTTCGAGCTGTCCGGCTTCCCCTGCGGTGACCCCAGCAACACGCAGTGCGACAACCCGGACACCTGTGACGGGGGCGGCGCCTGTCTGGACAACTTTGAGCCTTCAGGGCTGGCGTGCGGCGACCCGGGCACGTCCGAGTGTGACAACGCGGACATCTGCGACGGCGGCGGTGCGTGCGATCCCAACCACGTGACCGATGGCACGCCCTGCACCGACGACGGCAACGACTGTCGCGACGACGTCTGTGCGGCCGGGGCATGTGACCATCCGCCGCACCCGTCGGGCACCGCGTGTGGCAACCCCGCCGACACCGAGTGCGATGACCCCGACACCTGCGACGGCGCCGGAACGTGCGAGCCGAACTTCGAGCCGTTCGGATTGGCTTGCGGCGACCCCGCCGATGCCCAATGCGATCACCCCGACGCCTGCGACGGTGTCGGGCTCTGCGACGTTAATTTCGAGCCTGACGGAACCGGGTGTGACGACGGCGACATCTGCACCGGGGCGGACGCCTGTGACACCGGCGAATGCGTGGGAACGCTCATCGCCGAAGCCCCGGTTGTAGTGGGGCTCGGCTCTCGTTACCTGGGTGTTACACCCGGTCCGGCGGGTTCTCCGGCGCCGATCGCGCTGAGGCTGACCTCGCCGGATTGGCCTTGCCTGGACCTTTACATCGCACCCGGCGGCAATCTGGTCGGCGCGCCGGTCCTCCAGCTCACTGACGACTGGGGCACAGCCAACGTGCACGACGAAGAAGTCGTACCGGGAAGCACCTACCATGTGGTTGCAGAGTGCGGCACCCACGTGTCCGCCGTCGGATCCGGCAGTACGGCTTTGTATGGTGACTGTGTCGACGATTTCTTCGTCGACCACTGGACGCCGTCCAACGGAGTCGTGGATTTCCGCGACATAACCGCGACGGTCGATCGCTTCAAGAACGAGCCGACCGCACCGCCGCTGGAATGGGTGGATATCGATCCGTGTACGCCCCAGGGAATCGTGGACTTTAGCGACATCAGCCGGGTCGTGGATGCCTTCAAGAGCGAACCGTATCCGTGTCCGGTGCCGTGCCCCTAGTGGGATCGGCGAACGGTCCAGAGCGAATGCGCCCCCCGTGCTCTGCGCTCGGGACCCCGCTCCGCGTATGAGGTGCCGGCCGTCCCGGATTACTGACAGGAACTGGACGGGCCCGTCGTCCCTGTTGCGGTAGACTGACAGGGGCGGGCACGGGCGACGCGGCTGGCTTCCGTTGTGTCGCAGCGGCCTGGGACGATCCTGACGCCGGTCAGGATTTGCCGCATCGAACCGGGTCCGATTCTTTTACGTACGAACCTCTGAATTGGTGTGGTCTGTCCACAGACACCGTGGCTTGCGGACTGTCCAGGCGAGCACGCACGCGGTCGGCGGACACCTTGACAGGCCTTCGGGCGGCGCGTTAGCTTGCCCGGCTCAGCGCAGCGGGTCCCGAGGGAGCTGGGGACGTGCAGCGTGGCCTTGTTCTCGGGCAATGACTCGACGACCCGAAACGAGCACGAACCATTTGGCGCGTGCCCCGACGCACGTCGGGGCTTGGTGAATTGTCACAGCGCGGGCTGACGCCTTCGCCAGCCATGCCTAGAAAACCCGGTTTCTTTCTGGACGGTTGTTATGATTCGTGTGGATAATCTCACGAAGCGGTACGGGCCGGTGCTCGCGGTGGACGACATCTCCTTCGAGGTGGAACGCGGCGGAATTGTGGGCTTTCTGGGGCCCAACGGCGCCGGCAAGACCACGACACTCCGAATACTGACGTGCTTCCAACCCGCGACCAGCGGAACCGCCAGCATCGCCGGTTTCGACGTATTCGAGAAGTCCATGGAAGTCCGGCGACGCGTGGGCTACCTGCCCGAGTCGACGCCGCTCTATCCCGAAATGCGGGTTCGCGAATACCTCGGTTTCCGGGCCAAGCTCCACGGAATGACCGGCGACCAGCGGCAAAGCGCCATTCGCCGCGTGGTCGATCGGTGCTGGCTGGGAGACTTCATCGAGCGCCCCATCGGGCATCTCTCCAAGGGAATGAAACAGCGCGTGGGGCTGGCGGACGCCATCCTGCACGACCCCGACGTGCTGATTCTGGATGAGCCCACGATCGGTCTCGACCCCACGCAAATCCGCGAGACGCGGAACTTGATCAAGGAACTCGGCCAGGATCATACGGTCCTTCTCAGCTCGCACATTCTTCCGGAAGTCGAGCAGACGTGTGACCGGACGATCATCATCGCCTCCGGACGGATCGTGGCCAGCGGCTCGCCGCAGGCGTTGCGCGAGCAGCTCAACGCCGAGGCGCGGGTGATCGCCGAGATGCAGGCCCCGCAACAGGAGGTTCTCAACGAGGCCAAGGCGCTTGCGGGCGTCGAGAACGTCGAGGTCTCCTCCTCCGACGGATGGGTCCGCGTCGCGGTCAGGCCCAAACCCAGTGAAGATGTGCGTGAGTCACTCTTCAAATTGACCATTGACAAGGGCTGGTCACTGCGAGAACTGAGGCGCGAGGGCGCGAGCCTGGAAGACTTCTTCATCCAGGTCACCGCGCAGCAACGAGCAAGAGACGCTACGTGAGGCAATGGCGAACGTCAAATGGCAAATAGCGAATGGTCGGGTACGCCTTCGGTGGCCGAGCCCTGAATTCTGTAGTCACCATTCGACATTCTGCATTCGATTCGGGAGTCGCTTATGGGAAACATAACCACGCTGGCACGACGCGAACTGGGGGCCTATTTTCTCTCCCCCATCGCCTACGCCGTGGCCGCGGTATACCTGTTCTCCACGGGCCTGGCCTTCGGCCTCGGTACGTTCCGGAACGGAGCGGAGGCGTCGCTCCGCAGTCTCTTCGAGTTCTGGCTCCTGCTGGTCCTGGTGTTCGTATTGCCCATGCTGACCATGCGGTTGTTGTCCGAGGAGTTCCGCAGCGGCACGATCGAGACACTGATCACGGCGCCCATCACCGAGGTCGAGATCGTTCTCGGCAAGTTCTTCGGAGCTTTCGTCTTTTACCTGGTACTTTTGGCGGCGCTTCTCCTGTATCCGATCGTCCTGGCCGTGTACGGGCCCGTCGACGGACAGCTCCTGATCTGTAACTACGTGGGATTGCTGCTCGCCGGGGCGTTGTTTATTTCGGTCGGGCTGTTTTTCAGCGCGTGGACGAAGCACCAGATCGTCGCGGTCATACTGAGCTTCGCCCTGCTCGCCATCATGACCTTCGCTTCCCACGGGTTGGCCCAGGCCGTCGACGCCGGTTGGTTCCGGGCCGTCTTGCAGCACGTGTCGGTGCGAACGCACTTTTTCGACTTCGTTCGCGGCATGATGGACCTCAACCACATCGTGTTCTTCCTCAGCTCAACGTGCCTCTTTCTGTTCCTGACCGTCAAGCGACTGGAGATGTGGCGATGGCAGTAGACGCTACAAAACAGAATCAGACCCCCGGCGCCTCGGCCGGTCGTCGGTTCCGGGTCGGAACCAACGTGGTGACGGCATCGATTCTCGTGGTCGCCATCGTGGTGGTCATCCAGGCCATCGCTTACTCCACGCCGCAGCGATGGGACATGACTTCCTCCGGCGTGAACAGTCTCAGTGACGCCACCGAGAATCTGCTGCGCAACCTGGAGGCCAATATCCGCCTGACCTCGCTCTACTTTGAAACAGATCGAGAGGAGCAGGATCAACCGCGGTACCGACAAGCCGCCGGCGACCTGCTCGATCTGTACGAAGCCACCAACCGTACCAAGGTCAGCGCCGATTGGATCAACCCGCTGAAAGACCATGAGAAATTCGGCGCCTTCCGGGCCCGGTTGCGTGACAAGGCGGTGTTCAAGGCCCAGATCGCGGCCTATGAAGCGCGCATCGAGCGATATCGCAACGAGCTCGATGCCCAGATGGGTTCGCTGATCCAGTCGGAGCTGGAAGCAATCGACGGGTTGGGCGCCGGAATCGGCGGCGGGGCTTCGGACGCCGCGATCGGTCAGATCGAGCAGGCCCTGCACGAAACGAGCATGATGCTCGAACGGACCCGCGAGCAGATCGATTCGCTGCACGTACCCGAAGACCCCCAGTATTCATTCGCGGTCGACCAGCTTCGGTCCTTCTACAACAACTTCAGCAAGACGCTCGCAAACATCAGCAAATTCGGCAACGACCAAGTGGCACGCAACCCGGCGTTACAGCCGGAGCAGATCAAGTTTCTCAGCGGCGCGACCGAGCGTTTCCAAGCAATGGTCGATGCACTCGAGGAGGAAAAGACGAAGCTACAGGAGCTCGAACCGCTGAAATACGACGAAATCGTCCGCGAGCTCGAGCCTACCGCGAACGCCATCGTGGTCGAGACCGACGACGATGTCACGGTCGTAGACTTCGGCTCGGTCTGGCCTCCGCTCGATCCCAGCGCCGGCGGGCGCGCGGGCTTCAAAAACCGGGCGTTCAAGGGCGAGGAGAAGCTGACGTCCGCCGTCCTCCGGGCAACGCACAAGGAACAGACCGCCGTCATCTTCGTGCGATATGGCGGTCGACCACTCTTTATGGGCGGGTTCATGCCCGGTCAGCCTCCGGCGCCGTACGCCCGCATGAAAGAGCAACTCGAAGAGGCCAACTTCGTCGTCCAGGAGTGGGATGTCAAAACCGCCGACACACCGCCGGAAATCGACCCAGAGCCCACGCGAACCATCTACGTGGTCATGAAACCCACCCCGCCCCAGCAAAACATGATGGGCCAACCCAGCCAAGACCCCCCGTTCACCGACAGTCATCGCCGCAAGGTCCTGGCGGCGATCGGTGACAACGGAAGGGCACTGTTTGTTGCGGGCTGGCACGCCGGGCAGTTCGGCGTTCTCCCCGCCGGCTACGAGTACAACGACTATCTGCGCGACGACTGGGGCATCGAGGTCGACACGTCGGCACTGTTGATTCAAACCACGAGCGTCTCACCCGGAAAATACGCGGTCACCCGGCGAGACTTCTTCTCCATGGACAAATGCGAGGTGACAGACCATGACATCGTCAGCGGCGCGCTCTCCCGCGAACTCGTCCTTCCCGCGTGCGCTCCGCTGGACCTCACCGACCCGCCCCCCGACGGCGTCGAGCACCACCGCTTGGTCTCTTTGCCCGAACTCGATGGCGTCTGGGGCGTGAAAAGCCTGCAGGTCTATCAAGAGCAGCTCCGCCAGCGCGAATACCTGACCCTGGCGGACGGGGACCTGGTCGGCCCGTTCGACCTGGCGGTCGCCGCGACCAAGGGCGACGCGAAAACGGTCGTGATCAGCAGTGCCGACTTCGCCGTCGACACCGTGGCATTCGCTCAGGCCATGAGCATCGGACCACGCGGCCTCACCATCCGAACGCGCAACCCGGGCAACGTCTCGCTCTTGGTCAATTCCCTGCATTGGTTGAACGACAACACGGAGTTTATGAACATCGGGAAACCCATCGACGCGGCTGTCCTGAAGATCGGCAGCCCCTCCACCGTGCGGTCGGTCCAGGCGCTCACGATTTTCGTCTGGCCGATGCTGGCGCTGGTTTGCGGGGGCGTCGCCTGGTGGGTTCGACGCAGGTAGGACGCGATGAACACGAAAACGACGTTATTCCTAGCGGTAGTGCTGGTGGCGCTGGCCGCGGTCTATTACGCGGTAAAGACACGGCCCGAGTCGGACGACATCAGCGCGGTTCCACCCACGCCCTCACCTTCCTCGCTCGCGGCGCGTGATCTGTTGGAAGAAAAGCCGGGCGACGTCGTCAAGGTCGTCTGCCGCAAGAAGGACGGTGAGGAGTGGGTCTTCGAAAGGGACGACGAACCCTCCGACGACGCTCAGGCCTCGTGGCGCATGACCTCACCGCTGAATATGAAATGCACCTCGTGGGAGGTGACCAAGTTCGGCAGCCGCCTCGGAAACCTGAAGTACGAAATCAGCTACAAAGAAGGTCAAAACGGTGCCGTCACAGCCAAGCAGGCCGGGCTCGATCCGCCCGAAGCCGTCGTCACGTTGACCGACACCGACGGCGAGTCCACCACGGTCGAGATCGGCAGAAAGGCCTCGGCCCGCGAGACCTACGTGCGGTTGCAGGGTTCCGACGAGATTTGCCTGGCCAAAAGCGACTTGACCGGCCTCGTCAAGGACAAGGCACTCGCCTATCGCGACAAGCAGTTCTGGAACTTCAACAAGGATGACGTCGTCCGCGTCGAGATTCTCGATCGAACAAACGCGTCCGCCGAGGTCTCCTACGTTCTGGCCAAAAGCGGAGGCCGGTGGATGTTCGAGGCCCCGGTGACCGCAAAGGCGACCGGCAAGGTAGACCAGATGCTCGGCGCGATGGGTCGCCTCCGTGCCATCGAATGGGAAGACGAAGGCGCAGACAAGCTCGCGTTGTACGGTCTCGACCCGCCCGCCCTGACCGTCCGCGCCACCGTCCAAGAGGAGGTTCCCGTGGACGAGGAGGAAAACGCGGATCCCGAGACGGACACCGACGAGGAGCAGACACCTCCGGCGCCGCAGATCGAACAGACCATCTACGAGCTTCACATCTCCACGCGCTCGCCCATCGGGGAGGACACCAAGGCCTACCTGCGCACCGGCGATGATTCCGCCGTCGCTACCGCCTGGAAATCACAAACCGAGAAGTTCACGCCCGTGATGTCCGAGTGGCGCGAGATGCAGTTGACCACCGTCGATGTCAAAAGCGCCACACGCATCGAGTTGACGGCGGGTGACGGGTCTGCCTCGCTGGACAAGGATGACGACGGTTGGCGGTTCGAGCCCGACGGTGGGCGTGCGGAAGACGCAGCTGTGACCGACTTGCTCGGTGCCCTCGATTCGCTCGAGGCCGTCGCCTTTGTGGACGCCGACACGATCGATCCCGCGGCGTACGGCCTGGACCGCCCCCAGGCGGAATTCAAGCTTACCATTCCCGGCGTCGAAGGCGTCGAACGGATCACCGTCGGCGCGTACTCCGACCCG
>JASFUW010000149.1:0-10481 GCA_050050135.1 Phycisphaerae bacterium | reverse complement strand
AGTCCGTTCGGTCGATCGGGATTCACGAAGAAACGCGCGAGTTCGCGCGCCGCGCCGCGGTCGACGGCCACGTCGAATTGGCTCCCCTTCAGCCAGGGCGCCGGATCGACGTCGACGTCGCACACGAGCAACGCCTGCGGGTTGATCGCCTTGACGCGCTTTCGCCACTCCTTCCAGAACTCGGACGGTCGAGTCCCCGGCTCGCGGACCCACCAACCGTCGATGCCGTCCGACGGGTCCTTGTCGCCGTCGGGGTCCATCCATCGCCGCGCGACGTGCGTGAGAAAACCGCCATCCAGGCCGCGGTCCGCCTCGAACGCGACCACGACGCGGAAGCCCGCCTCATGCGCCGATCGCACGACCTTCAGAAAGGCGCGATCACTTTCCGAAAATTCCCACGTGCTCGGGTCGGCGGTCTCGTCCTTCAGCTTCGTTAAACTGTCCCCGACACCGAGCGAATCATCGACGTGGCGGAGGTCGACACCGCCCGCCGGGTTCGCAGGATCAGTCTGAAAGACGTCGGTGAGGCACAAGGTGTTTACGCCGAGTTCGCTGAGGTACGTGAGCCGCTTCTGAACGCCCGCGAAGTCACCTCCGACGGGCTTCGGACTCGGCGGGGCAACGACAGGCGACGATCCGTCCGACTTCCAAGGCCAACCCGTCGCCCATGCGGTGGTACCGGGCGGATCGTTCGATGAATCACCGTTATGAAAACGAGGGACCGCCACCTGATACCACTTTGCGTCCGTCGCCCAGGAGGGAATCCCGCGGGTCGAAGTGTCTGATGACGCCGGTGCCTGCGCTGATGGTTTTGCATCCGCGCGGGCGTTGCCCTCCTGCGCGCTCCCTGACGCCGGAAGCATCGCGACGACCCAAGCCGTTCCGAACAGAGAGAATCGCTTAAGCATCGGTAACACTCCGGGTCGTTGCGGGCCGGTGGAGAGCGGCGGCGC
The DNA here is from genome assembly GCA_050050135.1 of Phycisphaerae bacterium. Taxonomy (GTDB): domain Bacteria; phylum Planctomycetota; class Phycisphaerae; order UBA1845; family UBA1845. The sequence goes on along the minus strand of JASFUW010000149.1, from coordinate 9,528 downwards.
CCGACCGATTCACCATCTCTACCGGCGCGCCGGCATCGCGGCACGGTGATTTTCTCTCCACGCCGTGCCATTCTAGAAGGAGTCACGGCGTCACCGCAAGGTGCGGCGTCTTGCAGCCCGGCCGGCACGTAGAGACGCGGATGTTCCGGTCCCGCGTCTGCCCGGTTCGACGCGTTCGCAGCTTTTCCGCCGCGCCGGAACCGTGCCCGGATATGTCGCGTGAAGCCGGCGAATGCGATATATTCACGGCAGGCGTAGGGACGCCGGGTTATTCATGTTGGTCATCCGGTTCGCCGCTTTCCCGGTGCACCGGGAAGACCGCGTCAGGGACTGCAACACCCGCAGATCGGATCTGCATGGTCCTGCAGACTCTCATCGGGCTTGGAGACCGGTTATGAAAGTGATCCTCGTGATTCTCGTACTGTTGGGTTTGGCGTACGGCGGTCTGGTTTTCTTCGGCGGGTACGCCACGTTCGACCCGAACGAGCAGGGGAGACAGGCCAGGGAGGCCGTCAAGGAGGGCATGACCTGGGTAGAAGTCGTCGACGCCGTCAAAGAGCCCAAGAAGTACAGCTACTTCATCCGCACGACCGAGAACCTCGGTGGGGAAGAAATCGAGCTCTTCAAACCCTCGATCCCCATCAGATTTAACCGGGAGTCTTTCACTCGACGGTTCGACGAAGGTGGATTCCCGCATGGTTTTCAATTCCGGTACGTCTTCTCGCAGTCCGTGGCCTTCGCGGTCAACATGGATAAGGACGGTGTCGTCGAGTATGTCGAGGACCTGAGGACCATGGCGGACCTGCTCCAATACAAGAACGACTGAGTTCTTCGCCTGACGCTCGGCCGACGCCCTCATCCGGTCGGACGCGCGCCTCGCCGCCATTGCGAACGGAGTTGTATGAACGTACCCGGGTCCTCGGGCCAGAGCACAACCAGAACCCAGATCAGAATCGGGACGATGTATGATAGACCCTGTCCGGTCGAAACGCATTTCATTGCAACGCTGCAAAGCTGCCCCCATGTGCTCGGCTGATGCGAGTCCGCGGAGATCAGCTCATGGCTGTGTCCGGCTATGAGAATCAAGGCGAACCGGGCGGCGATGAAGGCATACACCGCCAGCAGGCCCCAGCACAAGGCCCGTGCTCGACGCGCCCATCGGATCGGCGTCGCCATCACGAGCGATACCAGTACGACGGTCGGCAGGTAGCCGACCTGCCGGCTGTTGACGCTTGTCTCAATCCATCCCGCCTCTTGCTTGTGCCGCACGGAGATAACCATGTCCGCTCGTTCGGCATCGGTAGGCCGGTCCAGCCCCTCAAACCGTACGGTGCCTGACGGGGTCACGCCCCCAAAGAGAATTTGCCCGCTGGCGACAAGTAAGGAACGGTAGAATCCTTGGATCCCGGGCCAGGGGATGATCAGCAGGGTATACACCAGCGTGAATCGGAGGATACAGCCGGCTAGTCGTCTACGGTCGTACATCAGGTCGCAAACCCCTCCTGTTTCCACGCCCATCGGGCCCACAGGACCCAGCCGGATACGACAAGGATGATCAGGACTGCGGGCCAGACCTCCATGTGGAGTCGGTCCACCCATTCGGGACGGTAGACCCCGAGGTAGAAGAGGCTGATGATACGAAGGAGGTTGACGGCTGCGAGGATCGGGATGCCAAGCAAAAGGCACCACAACCTGCGGCGCCAGGCTACGGGGGCACCGGCGACGGCGGCGGCAAACAGCGCCGTGGCCTCCAGACCGTCACAACCGCCGACGACCTTCAATGAGAAGCCGTTCGCGCTCATCGCTTGCCCGACGACGTTGACGTCCTGATTCCACAGGTTCAGGATGGCGCCGCTGACTTGTGCCAGGGCTTCGAGGTAAGTCGTGAACAGCCCGGTCTGGGTAAAGGGGAGGTATAGCGCATAGAACACTGCCAGCAACACGGAGGCCATACTCAGGAACCTCACCACCGCTTTCGAGGACCTACCGCCTGTCTCCCGTTTCGGCAGGGACTTGCGTGTGCTTGTCGCGGTGCGGATCTTGTGCTTCCGCACCTTCCGACGCCGCGCGCGAGGGCTACCCGCAGGCGGCGGTGCGGCGGGAATCTCTCCCGCAGGTTGCCGCGCAGACTCCTTGCGCTTCCCCCTGCTATGGTTCGTTGCCCGTGTCAACTTCCTCAGTCGCTACTCGCCCATTCAACCCCGGGCCGCACGCTTTCGCCTGAAGATCATCGCCCCGCCTCCAAACAGCAATACCCCCACGCCGACAAGTCCCCAGACGGGCAGCGCCGGTCCCGAGACGTCCGAACAGGTGCACTCGTTCGGCTTGTCCGGTGGGAAACACTGGTTGGGACATGCGCCCTCGTCGCTCAGATCACACTCCTCCCAGGGTTGGTTGACGTGCTCGTCTCCGCAGTAGGGGAAGGTCCAGTGCACCGCGTCGACCAGGTTGGCGACCCAGGTCAGAGGGGCGGCGGGCGGTGCTTCAGCATACAGGGGAACTACTTGTCCCTGCGGGTGAATATAACCGGTCGTGGGGGGCACGCAGTCGATTTTGGCCTGAACGAGTAGGGGCGTGTGGTTGTATGCAAAGGTCCCGCCGCCGAGCGCGACCTCGAACATCACCTCGAATGTGCTGTCCGCCTCCTCGGAACCCGGGGATTGCTCCACGATGATTCCGGACGAGGCGAGCAGCATGGCGTCCAGCCCCTCGTCCTTTCCTGCGGTCAAAGTGATGCCGCTTCCCGTAAGACTCATGGATTCGATCCAGGTCGCGATGACACCACCGCTCCCGGCGTTCCGACCGATTGTCACTGGTCCGCCGAGGACCAGGCTGATCTCCGGATCACCGTCGTCGTTGGTATCGATCCCCACCTCTGCCCCCGTCTGTGGCATATCGTCCATGCCTGCCGGGCAATTGTCGACCCATCCCGGGCCGGGGCCACACTCGCAGGTCCCCTGGGCGACTACGGGCGGCGTCCATGCGAGCACCAGCAGCGTGCTCGTTACCGTGATCGCGACTTTCGCTTCTAACGTCATGTTTTTCCTCCTGATCTTCTGACTTCCTGCACCCGGTGGAAGTGAGGGTCTGAGGTGCCAAGCCCTTGGCTTTCTCCCGGTCAGTGCAGGTGCCTCGAAAATGTGTGTGAGATGTTCTTGTCACTTACACCGTCTAACAGAACCAGGGCGGGAGGGATGAAATCCCCGCTCCCTCACGGCCGCGGCTCGGTTTTGTTAGACGCTCTTGGTCCTTCCGATCGCTGGAGAAGGTGCAGTCGACCTGCACGGCTCGAACCGGAGGATACGCGTCTCCCGGCTGCCCGGTGCTGGAGGTGCGCGTGGGAGTCGTCGCGGGTCGAGGGTCCGTCCAAACGGGTTGCCCGGCCACAGGCCGGAACGGTGACGCGGGCGTGATACACAGACTACGCATCGCGCTAGGCGCGTAGCGGTTGCCGCCCACCTTTGGCGGTTCCAGATGTGCGCTGCCCAAGGCACGAGTGTACCTCCCGCCGACCGTCGGAACGGCGATGGTGTCTGCCCGGCCGAGCGTTAGAAAGCTGACAACGAAAGGACACGCACAACGCACTGCGGCCCTCTGTGCGACTGCGTCTGGTACCCAGCAAGGCCGATAATATTCACCCCTTGTTTGTTTTGCAATGAGTTTTCTCAGTGTTGTCCCGTCTCTTCGTGGTTGGATTATCCAACCATCACCCGGAGGCGCGAGGCCGGGTAGGGCCGGAAGCGACCGAAGTCTGCGATAGGGCGGCAATGACGAGCCAGCGCTCGAAGTCGTTGCGCCGCAGGTGGTCCGCTCTGCGTGGCGCCGGCGAACGCGGCACGAAGCTGCCGGGCCTGTGCGGCGGAGCCGGACGCCTGAGTCCTGGACGTACCTTTGCGGGACTCTACCGGAGGTCGAACAGCCGGTTGTCATCTTTCTTGCCGAACCAGCCGAGGTCCGCGCGGTCGGGGTCGCCGGGGTAGAATCCGCTCGACCAGGTGAACGTGCGCCGCTCCGATGTCACGTGGCCGTCACACCAGGCCACGTTCGCGAGCTTGTGGTGGCGGAAGTGGATGCTGGGGTCCGCGCGCGTTCCGAACTGTGGATGGAATCGCGGCTCGGCAAAGCTGTACTCGATGAGCTGAGCACCCGCGAACGCCGCGTCGGTGAACATGACGGTCTTCGACGGTGAGGTCACTTGATCCGCCATCGCGCCCGCCCGATCGTCAACGACCGCGAACACGTCCGGATTCGATTCCAGGACACGAACACCGATGAACGCGTTGTTGTATCCATATCCGCCGTTTCCCGCCTCGAACCCGACGGCGTCGGGCTCGAACGTCGGGCACCTGCGAATCGCCGCGTCCGGCCCCAGGTAGGGTCGCAGCGGGCTGCGGTTGCCGTCGAACGCTTCGTTCACGGCGTCCCGCTGACCGTGCCATCGGTGGAGATTTTCGAGAAAGTCTGAAGCTCCCGGGCAATAGGGCCCGCCCGCGTCGTACGCGTAGAGTCCGTTGGCCAGTTCGATCTGCCGGATGTTGGATTGGCACACGGCCGACCGAGCCTGTTCGCGCGCCGCGGCGAGACCCGGCAGAAGAATCGCCAGCAAGAACGTCAGAATCGCCAACACGAGCAGAAGTTCAATCAAGGTGAACGCCCGCGAGCGATTCCCCGCACAACCTCGTCCTAGCAGACTCAGCGCTCGCCGCTCGCTGCTCACTCGTGCGTCACCCGCTCTTGGATTTTCGCGCGTAAAGACCGCCACCTTTGAGCCCCCTACGGCTTCGCGACAGGCCCGGACAGTCGAGGCACAAACGCGGCGACGTCCGCATGGTCGATCCAATCGTCGGGCTGGCGATCCAGCCGGGCACAGTCCGTACCGTGGATGTCTTCGGTCTCGAAGCAAAGCTGGACTCCGCCGGCGTCGTACAGGTCGATGTCCCCGTCATCGTCGTAGTCGCCGAACGGGTCGGGACTGACGTCCGCGACGGCGTCGATCTCGACCGACTTTTCGTTCACGATATGCCCCTGGTCGACGGCGTTCACGGCTGTGGTGATGCGGATGAAGTCGAATCCGTCCAGCCCCGCCGGGTTGCGCGTCTCGGGGTCGATCGCCCATGCGATGTCGAAAGCGTCACCGCCGCCGGAGCCCTCAGTGACGCCCGTTGTCAGCGGATCGTCGGGCGTCGTGTAGAACTCCGCGGCGGGCGCCGCGGGGTCGTCAACCAGGTTGTCGGCATTGGTGTCGCCGAGCACCAGGGTCGGTGAATAATCCGCGTAACCGAAGATGCCTTCAGCCGAGGGATCGCCGCTCGGGTTTCTGATCACGCTCGGCTGGCCGAACACTTCGCTTGGCAGGGCGTATGCCGCTGTGGTCCATGTGCCCGATTCACCGAAAGGTATCCACGACGAGAATTCCGGAGGATAGGTTTCGTCGCCGACGTCGTCATCCCAGGTCTGCTCCGCCCGCTGATCAAGCGGATCGGTGAGGTGCGACCCGGAAATCAAATACCACGGTTCGTTGTCGTCCGGTCTACCGTCGTCGTCGAGATCCTGAGCAATCTCGATGACTCCGCACTCCGCCCAGCGGGTGTTCGGATCGCCGCCCACCCAGAACGCGTTCCCGAAGACGATGGCATCCATCCCGAAGGGGTTCAACGGATCGTCCAGGACGGTTTCGGCAAACGCCAACGTGATCGCCCCACCGAAACCACCGAGCGTCACTACGGAGATGTTGTTGGCCTGGGCAGTTCCCGCGCCGGTGGGTGCGCCGAGTGCCTCTGTCGGATCGTTGAACGTGTCGATATTGACGTACTGTCCGGGCGCCGGCTGATAATCAATCACCGTCGCGGCGAACGGCTCGGCGTTGACCTGGTCAGCGTAGACTACACAGGTCATCATGACGATCGCCGCGCGCAGCATGTACGCTCGCCCTGCCAGCCGCGGCGTGTGTAAGACCCGAAGCTGCACAACGGTGCCCGTGACCAGCACCAACAACGCGAGGACCACGAGCCCCCAGGTTGACACCGTGGGGACGGCGGCCGTATCAACATAGACGAAGACCTGCGCGCTGCCGAAGTCCCTCAGGTACAGTTCGTTCCGCGTGTCGTTGCAATAGACGGAGTAGAAGTTGCTGTCGGATCTCGAGTCCGGATCGAGGGGTCGCACTTCTGTCGGGTCTTGCGGGTCCGCAGTTCCTAACCCGGCGAGCGCATCGCTCACCGCTCGGGAGTGTATGACGGCTGCGAAGTCGCCTTCGCCGGAACCGAAGGAATCTCCGCCGCCGACGATCAGATGTCCCTCGTTGTCAATGACAAGCGGCGAGGCGGACAGGATGTCGACCACCAACACGCCGCCGGTCTCGAAATCCGGGGTGGTGCCGCCGGTGAGCGCCGCCGACCAGTCTGCGTGATCGAACGCTTTGGTCGCACCCGTTCCGCTCGGTCCCGACAAGGAGAACCCGTTCCCGGTGTACAAGCGCATGGCCCCGTCAAAGTCGATCCCTCCGGAAGCACCGCCGATGTTTTCCACAATCACCGGGTTTGTCGGGTTCTCCACGTCCACGCTCTCGGTATCGAGTCCGGTGACCCGGCTTGTCCCTCCCGGTCCTTCGGTCGTTAGTGCTAAATATCTGTCATCGATCCACTCGGCGTCGAAGTGGGGGGCGGCGAACCAGACCCCCGTCAGCGATGCGACCGCGAACACGCCGACTCGATAGTCGGGGGCGACGTCGGTTCCGCCGTTGTTCCCGACCGCCAGCCTCGCCCCGTCCGGCGAAACGCGCAGAAACGCCGCGCCCCACGAAGGCACGTCCGCCGCGGGGAGTGTTCCCACCGGCGAGAAGGTTCGCGAACCGGGCGCCGTCTCGACATAGACCTCGTCGATGATCGCCGCGACGATCCGACCGTCGGGCATCGCATCGACCGGACCGCCGCCGCCCGGAAGCACGAACTGATCGACGAGTTGATAACCGTAAAACGCGTCCGCACGGACCGACGCGCACGCAATCAGGACTATGATCCCGACTAACCTCGTGCTCAAACCCGAGAAGTGAACCGCACTCCGTCGCTTTCCTCTCATCCGTCGCACTCCACGCTCCGGCCCGGGCGAAGACCACGCCGCCCCCAGCCGGTACCCACAAAAAAACCCCGGCCCTCCTGCAAGCGGGAGTGCCGGGATTCAGTTTCAAACCGGGGACACGATTTACGAGGAAGCGCGGGCGCTTCGTCGCGCGCGTGTCGGTGTCGGCGACTGATCGGGGCACCCCAACATCGAAGGAGCCACGTCACAGAGCATCGATCACCGGCAGGTCTTCTGGCTTACGGATCGTCCTACTCGCCACGCCTTCTCCGCGACCGGGCGTGCGTTGCGTTTATCACAACGGGCCCGGTTCACGAATGGCCTGAGTGTGGCTTTCGTCCCCGATCACAGCGGCGGGTCCACGGTGGATTCACACCACCTTCCCTCTTTGAGTCCGCACAAACGCGGACACCGATGATCGCGATCTATTCACTTGTCAAACCGCTTCCGATTCCTTCGGTCGCAAGGACGGTATACGTGTGATTGCCACGCGCGTCAAGGTTATTTCCTCGAACGGCTGCGGCGTCCCCGGGGCGGTGTGCGACCGAACGGCATTTCAGCGCAACGAGACGCCTACCCACTCCCGTCTTCGACGTTTTCCTCGACGGTGACCGCGCGCGTCTTGAGCGCATCGATGATGCGCTGGAACGCCCCGGGCGTCTTGGCCAGCGACTCCGGCGGGAACACGCCCGGTTCGGAGAAAGTTCCGTCGGCGATCATTCGGGCGACGATCGTGCAAGGAAACCCCGTCGTCCGGGCCATCGATGTCGTACCCGCCGCGCGGTCATACTCGTCGTATAGATCATACGTGTGACGCCGTGGCTTTCCGTCCTTTACCCCACTGACGACAACACGCAAGACTGTGAATTCCTCCTCGCTGTCCTCCAGCGTCCAGAGCGGGAACAACAGCCTGGACGCCAGGTCGATGGGACGGACAGCCGAGCCGCCGACACGCACCTCGTCCTTACCGAGGAAACCGCTCTCACGCAGGACTTCCATCAGCCGGGCGTGTCCGGGGTATCGCAACGTCTTTTCAATCATGTTCGGAACCGGGATCGTGGTCAGCAGACTTCGCAGCCCGTCGGTGTTGAACGCCTCCAACGTACCCACGTGTGGAAACTCGACCAGTTCCGGGTCGGACAGCGCCGGCTTTATGGCGATCTGCCCGTTTTCGCGTACGCGGGCGGGCCGCGTGTAGATTTCGAGCACGTCAGCGGGTGCAAACGGCGCCTTGTATTCATAGGGCCAACGCCGAATCTTCGGTAGGCCGCCGACGTAGATGACGGCCTCGTTCGTCGTGTCGAGTTGCTCGTACACGTGCCCGACGATCAGGTGGGAGAGACCGGGCGATACGCCGCAATCGACGACGGCCGTGACACCCCGCTCCCTCGCCAGGACATCGAGTTGATCGGCGTCCTCGGGCATGAACGAGATGTCGCAATACGGCTTGCCCGATTCGATCACGGTCTGGAGCGTCTTGAACCCGAAGCGGCTCGGAAGGGCACCCAGAACGATGTCGGCACCGGCGACGAGTTCGTGCAGAGACTTCGGGTTGCTGACGTCGGCTTTGCGCGTGGTTACGTCCACAAGCCGGCTGACACGACGCAGATTATCCTCACTGACGTCGACCGCGGTGACCGTAAAGTCCGGATCGTCCGACAAATCCCGCACGATCGTGGCACCGACCAGGCCACATCCCAGTACGACCGCTTGCTTTGCCACGTGTATTCTCTCCGTGTCTTTCGGTTCGGGAAACTGACGCTTGCGCGACACCGGTAACCCTGGGCGAACAGGAACACTTGCCTTTCACCCGTGACTTGCGGGGTCATCGTTCTCCGGCGCGCGCAGCGATTTACTGCTCGATCTCCGCTTGCAGTGTATCCGAAAGGAACAAGCAAGTTCAAGCGGACGGGGGCAAGGTGCTCGCACTCAGGGTTTCGCGCCCGCAACCACGCCCGCGCTCCGGCTGCTCGCGGTTCGAACGAAGAGCACGAGTGCGACGAGAATGATCCCACCTCCGACGGCCGTCGTGGTCGGTACCTTCTCCGCGACGGCAAGATACGTCCATATGGGAACGAGCACCGGCTCCGCGAGCGTGATCAGACCCGCCTGATAGGCGGGGATGCGAACGAGCCCGAGCGTGAACAGATAGTAAGGAAAGCCGAATTGAACGACACCCATGATGATCAGCAGGACCAACGCCCGACCGCTGACGAAGACGTCGCCGAACACCAGCACGAGCGGCAGCAACAGCAGCGCCGACCCCAGGTTGTTCAGCACCGTGACCGCGGCCGAGTCGGAGTCGCGCAGTCGCCTGATCATCAGTGTCAAAAGTCCGTAGAACAGTCCCGACGCCAGCGCGACGATCAAGCCCTTCATATCCGCACTTGCATTGCCTGCGAAGATGATCGCGATGCCCACCATCGCGAGCGCCAACAACCAGAGGTCCTT
>JASFUW010000148.1:0-10589 GCA_050050135.1 Phycisphaerae bacterium | reverse complement strand
CAAACACGCCGTCACGCGCCGTTACGGACAGTGGGTCTGCGGACCCGGGAGCGGCGGCGGCGATCCGCGGAACGACTCCACGCAGCCCGAAATGTCCACGAAGTCGATCTTCTTGTCCGGCGGCGCCAACGTGGCGTTGCTGTTGATCACGTCCGCCCGCGACTTCTGCAGCGCGCCCGGCGTGTTCTTGAACTTCTCGACGACGGCCCCGATGTCCGTGAAGTCGATCACGCCCTGCGGCGGGCTGCACGGCTCGGCGGCGCAGATAGCGCCGGTCACGTCGCAGAACGCGCTGTTCGTGATCGGTGTCGCTACCGAATAGGAGTCCTCGTCGCCGGTGTTGCAGTCGTCTGCAACGGCCTGGATCGCGTACACGCCTTCCGGAACGATGCCGGCATCAAGGATGTCCACGACCCCGTACTGCGACCAGTCGAGGTAGACCGGGCCCGCACACGTCAGGTTCGCCGCCCACATCGTGGGAGCCGGAGCCGGACCGTCACTACCCGACGACTCCGTCACCAGGTACGGCGTCCCGACCCACCACTGGTCGCCGTTGTAACCGTCGAACGGCGGCGGCAGGCTCACGAACGTCACCCGCATCGCCTGGTTGATCGTGCTCGACGTCGAGAACGACACGTACCGGGTCCGTCGCCCGAAGCCGATGTCCACGAACTTCGGATCGTTCTCAGGCGCCGGCGTCGGCGTGCAAGCCGCCTCCTCGCAGCCGATCTTGATGGTACCTGTGCCACCGTCGGCGTCGAATCCGCCGACTCGAACGGTGTAGCAGTTGCCGGCGGCCGCGATCGGCGCCGGACGCTGGTACCCGGCACCACCGTCGGCGATGCCGTTACAGCTCTCGTCCTGCGCCAGGCCGATTCGGGTGAACCCGTCATCGCCCGGACAGGCGCAATCGGTCGCGTCCAGGGTGTTCTGGTACACCGCCAACGCACTGTCGAACGAGTTGTCGGCGTTACCCGTACCGCACATGCTGACATGCAGCTTGCCGTCGCACGGGGCGATGTAGTGCACCCACAGGTCCGCACCGACGCCGATGATGCCCAGCTCACTCGTCTCGTCCTCCGATCCGTCCGTATCAGCACACGTGTTGTCGAACGTCCACTGGAAGTTCGGATCGCTGGTGACGATCGGGTTCACCGCACATACGTCACCGGGCACGATGTTGCTGCAGGTCGGGCAGGTGCCCGTCTGATCCCACAGACCGGAGGTGCAGTCGGCCACAGTTGTCGACGTGCACGTTCCGGCATCGCAATCACAGCAGGTGCCCTCGACCGGATCCGGCGCCGTGACAGCCATGTTCACGCACCACGCCATGTCGCCAGCGTCACCGCCACGACCACCACCGTGGATGTACGCCGGGTTCTTTTCGACGTAGTCAGTACCAATGTAGTGGAAGTCGTTCGTCTCGGCGGACGTCTGAGTCCAGTGCCACATACACGCTCCGTCATCCGCGTCTTCCTCGGTGTCGTTGGCGACCTCGAGCCAGTACTTCACACCCTGCTGAAGGTCCTCGATCGGCGGGACGATCTGCAACTGGTAGGCGTACATTTGCGCCTCGCCGTACAGCTGGTCCACCCACCCACTGTCTACCGGGCCCTTTGCAATGATGTTCACTACACGAGCCTCGTCCGGGTCGACCGGATTCTTGTCATCCGGCTTACCGTTGTCATCCGGGTAGACCGTGATCCGGAAGTTGTCGGTGACGTCGTCGTTGCAGTCATCGCCGTCGTTCTGGCCACCCTGTTCACGAATCTCGACCGGGTCAAGGTAGGCACCCCAGACGCAGACGGTCGACAGCGGCTGCGCGGCCGCGGGGATGAAGTCATCGGCCACAACCACGCCGCCCGGCGGCATCGACAGGTCGCTCATCATGACCAGGTCATCCGCGGTCAGATCCGGCAACTGGCAGTTCGATGCGCCCTCGATGTCGCACACCGGGCATGGCGGCGGATCGGAAGTGCAGACCGCACCGCCGACGTAGTCACCGATACCGGTGCAGTCCGCCAAGGTCATCGGTTCGCCGCCGGGCAGTTCATCAATACACTCGCCCGGCCCCGTGCAGCAGGAACCCGTCTCGCACAGATCCCCGCAGTCGACGGTGCCGAGATGCCAGTATCCGTCGAGGTCAGCGCATTCGAGCTCGTTGATGATGCTGCACTGGTCTTGGACGCAGCAAGCGGCGTTCGGACAGGCGCCAACCGTGACGTGCATCTGGTACTGCACGCCGGGCGGCGACGCTGCCGTTCCACCAGGCGCCGAGTAAATCGGATACATGTACTTACCGGCCCGCATCGGTCCGTAGGTGGACCACAGGTTGTCTTCGCCGCAGAATGGACCACCCCGCGCGAATCCGGACGTATCTCGACCGATGCCGACCGGCGGGTCCACACCGTTCGAGCCGAACCAATTATCGCAGGACGGGTCGCCGTCGCCCGCGTCCATTACCAGGTTGCCCCAGGCGGGACGCAGCACGTCGCCCGCGATGTTCGTGCAGCACAGGTCGATCCGAATCTCGGCACAGTCGTCGATCGTGAAGATCTCCCACCAGCCGGGATCCTTCGTCCCGCCCGCCTCGTTGAAGATCCCCGCATCGCAGAAATCAGGGTAATCGTCATAGGTCGCTGGAGTATTGTCACCCGTGATGGTGACCGTTATCGGCGGATCACCAACGTCCGGGACGTTGATGATGTGCGCTGCCGGCGGCGGCTGGGAGCTGTTGTCCTCGCCTGTGTACAGACTGGACGGGAGTTCGCAGCAGTTCGGGTCGCAATCCGTCCCGAACCCTTGCCATTCCAGCGGGTCCGCACAAAGCGCGTCATCCGCCAGTTCCGTGCACCCTCCGGTAGCAGGATCGCAGCATGCCCCCGTCGCACAGACCGGAATCAGGTTGCACGGTGTGGGCGCACCGGCGTCGATGCAGTCCTGGTCCTCGGAGCACGGTGTCAGACCGTCGTCGCAGATACCGCAAAGCGTGCCTGGATCCTGCGGCGTTCCGCCGTTGTCGAGGCATTCCCAGGGGAGTTCCTGGGTGCAAGCGGCGGTATCCGCGGCGCAACACGCGGCCAGCGGTGCGCTGACCTTTTCACCGACGATCTCGAAGATCAGGACATCGGGGACGTCCTCGCACGTGCCACCGCCGGTGCAGTCAGTGTTACCATTGCGGCGATCGCACATCAGCCCGCCACGGTCTCCCCCGGCGCACTGGCCGAGGAAGTCGGCGACGACCTGATCGTCGACCCACATCTCCGTGGGGTCGTTCTCGCCCTTGTCCGCTGGTGCGGTGGTCGAGGCTAGAGTCACTCGCCCGTCGAGCCCGAAGTTGCCCTGGACGCGGAAACTGATGTACCCGCACGTCGGAACGATCAGCGGCGGGTCGAAGTCGACTGTCTTGATGCCCAGTCCTTGCGAGTCGTTGATTCCGTCCGGCCAGAACACGTTCACGACCAGAAGTCCCGTCGAGTCATGGAACCCGATCGACCAGCGGGCCGACGCGATCGGCAGCACGCCACCCGCGAAACGCAGGAAGTGCACCGCCATGTAGTCGTCCGTCTCCCAGTTCTGCGTGCAGTAGTCGTCACCCATGCTGAAGTAGTCGTCACACGCCAGATTCGAGATCGGCCCCACTTCGACGAGGGTCTCGCCCTCGGGGGCAACGCCGCTGCCGTACTTGGGACAACCGTTGATGTGCCCCGAAGGCTCCACCACGTCGCAGGGGTCGTCGGTGGCCAGGAACGTACCGCCGATGCCGTCGCAATCGTCGAGGTTCAGCGCCTGACACACCTTGTCAGGCGTGCAGCAACGACCCGGCGTGCACACGTCGATGTGATCGCAATCGCCCTGCGCGTCACAGACGTCGCGCGTGCAGGCGTCGCCGTCATCGCAACCGTTGGCCCCGAATTCCGCGCAGAACGGATAGCACGTGTCCGACTCCTCGTCACAGGAATCGGCGCCGCACGGCGGTGTGCCAGCCACACACGTCCCGTTGTCGCACTCCTCGGCACCGTTGCAGTACTGCTCGTCGTCGCAGTACGGAATGCTCGACCCGGTCTGCGGCGTGTACGTGCACTTGCCGTCCTCACAACTGTAGTCGATGCACTTGTCGCAGATGGCGCACTGTTCCGTGATCACGCACGGTGTCGCGGCCCGACTGTTGGCCTCGAAGGGTTCCCAGGCGGAACCACCGATGGCCACGACGCCATCCTCGTATTCAAAGACCTGGACGTCTGCGCTCTTGCGAAGATCGACCCTGACCGGTGGAAAGACCGGGAGCTTCACGCCCTCCGGCACACCATTGCCGGCGACGAGGGCTTGCTTTCCCTTCGCCGCTGTCGGGCTCGCCGGCGTCGGCGTGCCGGCCTGAACCGCCACACCGAGCCCGAACACGCCCAGAGTCACGACGCCCAACACCGGACGCCATATGCCACAACATAGCTTTCGTTTCATCACACCGCACCTCCAAAAAGGGATCGAAATGAGTCCCAGTCGACCCGATACCACAGCCGCAGGTTAGCTTCCAGTTCGTTAATCGCTGTTGAAGTCCGCGACACCACAACGTCGGTGACATCACCGTGTCGCCGCTGCCCACGTACACGATTTCGCACGGTTTGTTCGGCAAAAGTGGAGAAGGGGACCTCTCTCCCACCGTCAGCCTCTCTGACGCCTTCCGACAGCCCTCCTTCCTGTCCCGCACTCCAATAACGAAGAGGTAGCGAGCGCACCGTGCGCGGCGCGTCGCCCTGTCGGCAAATGTCACCGAGTGACGCACTTGGCACAACCTGCCGACACGCCTCGTGGCGAACAGGCTCGCATTATATCAGGACTGGTACGCCCATGCCAACAGATTTAGACCGATCGACGCGTATGCACCGCCCGACCGAACCATCGAATCAGCAATAAATACAAGCCGCACTTGATACAGGGTCCGCGAAACGGTTGCCGAACGCCGATGGTGCCAATATCGGAACGCACGGTCCCGAGCCTGCCCGGCAACGGGCGACCGCGACCTTCGATCCGCCGACTCGCGGGGTCCGTCAGAACCGACCGTGTCCCACCGACCGCAAACCTCGTCGACGCACGGTCACGCCCGCATCGCCAGACAGCGCGTTGTAGCACGTTCCGCATCACGGACGGAGCGAGAACGAGACCGTGCTCACGGCCGCCGTTTCGTTCGCTCGACACGTTCCGACCTGCGTCGGACGCCGAATCTGATGCTGGCCTTGACCCGATCGGCCGCCGATGGTAGGTTAGAGAAGAGCGGGGAAGCAGGTCGCCCTTTGCGGCCGCCGACGTTTATCGTCGCGTAAAAGTAGCTTGAGTTGTTTCTGGGCCTGCGGCGAAGCACGCGCCCGTGCGGATCGCGTCTTTCGCCACCGGCCTATGGGGCTAAGCTGTGGACCACACGCTTTCCGTGTCGCAGGCCCAAGCCGTCATCGGCCACGATTTCTGCGATTCCGAACTCGTCGTCACCGCCCTGACACACTCCTCCATCGCGGGGTCACGCCTGCAAAGCAATGAGCGACTCGAATTCCTCGGCGATGCCGTGCTCGGTGCCGTCGTGTGTGACGAACTCTACCGCAGGTTCCCCGATTGGCTCGAAGGAGACCTGACCAAGGTCAAGTCCATGGTCGTCTCGCGCCGGGTCTGCGCGCAGATCGCCGATTCCACAGGCTTGACGGACCTGCTGATCCTCGGCAACGGGATTGAAGGTCAGGGCTCTCTACCGACATCGCTCAAAGCCGCCGTCTATGAGGCCGTCATCGGCGCCGTATACCTCGACGGCGGGTTCGCGGCTGCTCGGGAGCTTGTCTTGCGCACCGCCGCTGCGGCACTCGATGCCTGCGCCGAGTCCGACCACCACGACAACTTCAAATCCACCCTGCAGCAATACGTCCAACGTTGGATGAACGCCACCCCGCAGTATGAAGCGCTCGATGAGCAAGGCCCCGATCACAGCAAGTGCTTCGAAGTCTGTGTGGTCATCAACCATCAGCGCTTCCCCAGCGCTTGGGGCCCCAGCAAGAAGGACGCAGAGCAGAAGGCGGCTCGACGCGCGCTCGAGATTCTTCGCGGCGACGGACACACACGCGACGAACATCGCCAAACCCCCTGACGGACAACGGGCGCGCAACGCCGTGCCGAGGTGATGGCATGTTTTGTCCGCCGATCAGGCCATCCCGAGCGCATCGCGCAACGCGGACTCCAGCGTCGGGTGCGTGAACGCGAACCCCGAGTCCGTAAGCCTCTGCGGGATCACCCGCGCACCGCTGAGAAGCAGCGCGTCCGCCATCTCCCCGAACGCGAGCTTCGCTGCGAAACCCGGAACACGCACCAACGTCGGTCGCCGCAGCACACGCCCCAGCGTCTTCGTGAACTCCCGATTGGTCACCGCGTTCGGTGCGACCGTGTTGACCGGTCCTGATAACTCGTCGTTTTCGAGCGCGAAGCGGATGACCCGGACCAGATCCGTCAGCCCGATCCAGCTCATGAACTGGCGCCCACCGCCGATCACGCCCCCCAGCCCCAGCGTAAACGGCGTCAGCATCTTGGCGAGCGCACCGCCTTCACGCGACAGCACGATCCCGATGCGAAGATGCACGACCCGGACGCCGACACCCCCCGCCGCGGTCGACGCCGCTTCCCACGCCGCGCAGGTCTCAGCCAGAAACCCGGTGCCGGGATTGCTTGACTCGCGCAGTGGTTCGTCGCCGCGGTCGCCGTAGTATCCGATTGCGGAAGCGCAGATCAAAGTCCGCGGCGGGTCGTCGAGCCCGGCAAGGGTCTCGCTGAGGAATCGAGTGCCATCAACACGGCTCTCGACGATGGCCCGCTTCCTCGCCCGGTTCCAGCGACCGGCGGCGATGTTCTCGCCCGCCAGGTGAACCACCGCGTCTGCGCCATCGAGCTTGGCCGTCTCGATCTTCTGCCCGGCGGGGTCCCACTCGGCCTCGCCCGCACCCGAGCGCGCGGGGCGACGCACGATCCGCAGCACGTCAATGCCGGCATCGTGCAACACCGTCGCCAGTCGGCGACCCACCAGCCCGGACGAACCTGTAATGGCAACCAGCAACGAACGTCACTCCTCTCGTCAAATACCCCGGTGCTGTCGGACGCGGCCGCTCCCGGCCCGCTCGGTCTCTATTGTTCACGGTCCACGCCGGTGGGGCAAATGCCCACACTGATGTGTCCGCGCCCGCGACCGGCGGACCGGGGCTGGCGAAATCATGATCCTCGCGGGATGATGGCGCCATGGACCCGGACCTTCAGCGGTTTCGCGAAACGCTCGAAACGACGTTGCGTTCGTGGTCGCTGACGATCACGCGTCCCCAATCGGACCAGCTCGCGGAGCACTTCCAAGCGGTCTTGGAAGCCAACCGCGTCATGAACCTCACGCGAATCACCCATCCGGCGGAAGCCGCCGTCAAACACTACGCCGATTCCCTGGCACTATGCAAATGGGCAAAGGAATGCGGCGTCACGATCAATACGATCCTCGACGTCGGAACCGGTGCCGGGTTTCCCGCGGTCCCCCTTGCGGTCCGGCAACCTCGCTGGTCCGTCACCGCCATCGACGCGACCAGAAAAAAGCTCGAATTCGTCCGGCGAACCGCAACCGCCCTCAACTTGACGAACCTGCATTGCGAACACGCCCACTCGGATCACTGGTGCCCGGAGCAGGCGCAGAGCTTCGACGTCGTCACTTTCCGCGCCCTTCGCAAGCTTCCGGAAGCATTGGCCCAGACCGGCAGATTCATCGGCCACGAGGGCAGGCTCATCGCCTATCGCACGGGACCTCCGACCGCTGACACGTCCGAAGCGGAGACGACCGCCCCATCCAGGCTCCGGCTTGCGGTCGACGCGCGCTACGGCTACACGCTCCCCTGGGCGAACCAGACCATCCGGCGCCACCTGCTCATCCTCCGACGCGCCGACGCCTGACTGTGCCCCCCTAATGTGACACGGGCGGGTCTGGCTTCTGGAACGTGGGAGATAAAGACGCGAAGGCAACCGGAACCAGCCCGGTCGGAATTCCGAACGCGGGCCACCGTGGCATCGTGCGTTTGAACGGTAACGATCATTCGGCTAAGATAAGTCAGTCTGCAAAAGCAGACCGCACGTGCCGGGGCGGTGCCTGACAAGGGTTCATTTTGTCCGCACAACCATCCATCGGACGTCTTGGAGCCGTTCGTTTCTCGAGCGAGCGAGTTGCCGCCGAGCGCATCGAATCCGACGTGGAATTGATGGAGACGATCAACTGGGCGCGTAAGACGGCGTACGCGTCCACGGTCCGGAGGCAGTTGCTCGCCCACGCAGTCAAGGTGGATCGCCGGGTTCTGCCTCGAATCAGCCAGGCGTTCGACGATATCGCCCAACGGACCGAGCTTGCCCAATCCTTCGAAGCCTACGTACATGCTGCCCCTGAGATCAATGCGGCGGTCATCTCGGCGCAGGACAAGAAGATTGTCGTACTCACCAGCGGCGCAATCGAGAGGCTCGGACGCGACGAGCTGGATTTCGTCATCGGGCACGAACTCGGTCACACCGAGTACAGACACGCCGACATCCCCGTCCCCGTTCTCATGGGCGACACAGGTACGCTGAAACCCCGGCAGGCCATGCGCCTCATGTCGTGGCAGCGAAAGGCGGAAATCTCCGCGGACCGGGTCGGACTCCTCTGTTGCGGCACGCTCGAGGTCGCGGCTCGCACCATGTTCAAGACTCTGAGCGGCTTGTCGCTCCCGGAACTGCAGATGAACCCCCAGGACTTCGCCCGGCAGTGGGATGAGCTTGCGGAAGAGATGCGGCGCGACGCGGGCGCCGACCAGTGGATCATGACGCACCCCTTCGGTCCGCTCCGGATGAAGGCCATGATCGGTTTCTGCCAGGCTGACGAAACCAGACCGTTGATCCCGGGCGCACATGGGGGCCGGCCTCTCGCCGAGATCGACGAAGAGATCGACCACCTCCTTGCCATGATGGACCCGCTCGCCCGTGAGGGCTCCACCGGCGAAAGCCGCGCCGACCCCATGCTCCAGGATTTTCTGCTCTGGGGCGGTCTGTTCGTAGCCGCTTCCGACGGATCGGTGGCAGACTCGGAACTCGCCGATCTCACCTCCCTTGTCGGCGCCGAGATCATCCGTCACGTCGGTGACGCCGGCACCCGGCAACCTGCAGAGTTCCGTGATCTGTTCTTCAAGGCCTTGGCAGAACGAAAGTCACCGTTGACGGCGTTGGAGCTGCATCGAATCTTCTCCGGTTTGGCGGTCATCGCCAAGGCGGATGGCACCATCCACCCCGACGAACTGGGCGCACTTCGGGAGTTGGCCAGGGGCTGCGGACTGAGTGAAGCCGTGGTCGACAGCCTGCTCCACTGAAAGAAAGGAAGCGGCGATGAGCCAAGAGCCTACGGACGAACACGTCAACAAGGTCATGGAGAAGGTCTCGCAGATCGCCACCATGGCGGACATGGCTTGCCAGAAAGTCCCTGATGACCACATGTTGGTGCTGGGTTTCGATCTCGGGGGCGGTCGCCGCCAAGCGGTCTTCCTTCGCTATCTCGGACAAACGCCAGACGGACACGATATCGTGACCTTCATGTCGCCATGTCTGGAGGTCAAAAAGATGGGGTTCCTCCGAGGTGGCCTGAGCAGAAACCAGGCCATCGACCTCCTACGGCGCAATGCGATGCTGGGCTTTGGAAGCTTCGCACTCACCTCCTACGCCCAAGGCCGTGAAGTCCTCATGGTCGTGACCACGCAACTCGTCGACACCATGGAGGTCGAGGAGTTTCGCACACACGTCTGCTTCGTAGCCGCCGCCGCCGACGAATACGAGCGCGAGCATGGCTATGACCGCTTCTGATGCCACGCCATCTCGTTCCGCGACGCCGCCCTTCCGCCTCCCCCGTCAGCGTGCATGAACACCCGTGAGAGCATGCAGGCGAGATTCACACTACAGCCACCGGACGGATTCGAACCGTCGACCTGCGGTTTACAAAACCGCTGCTCTGCCAACTGAGCTACGGTGGCGACCCTTGATTCTGGCCCATTATGGCCGATTCTGGCCGTCCTGACCAGCCCCCGCCGGAACGACGACACCTGCTACGACACCCCGCCTCGGTTTCAAAACCTCTCCGATAGAATGACCCAAAGGAGGAGAGGATGGCACATCCGAAGCAACCGAAACCCAAGAACCCTTGGCCGAGCTATCCGCTGTTCTGGCACCGGAACGGCCAATGGTGCAAGAAAATCAGGGGCAAGCACCACTACTTCGGGGCGGACGCGCGGGCCGCACATGAAGAGTATATCCGCGTGGCCGACGATCTGCACGCCGGGCGGAAGCCCCGACACCACCGCGGTGACGGCCCGCCCTTGGTGAAGGAGCTGGTCAACCGATTCCTGAACGCCCAGCGACAGAAGGAAGCCAACGGCTCCAATGGCGGCAACTGGTACGACGAGTGCGTGCGTGTGGCCATGCACTTTGCGGATTACATCGGCAAGGATCGCCCGTGGGACGATCTTGACCCCGGCGACTTCGGCGACTACCGCAACCACCTCTATCGTTCCCACAAGCCG
>JASFUW010000147.1:0-10771 GCA_050050135.1 Phycisphaerae bacterium | reverse complement strand
ACCAGGCGGTCGAAGCCCTGCGGCTTGGCGTGCGTGATCTGTTCCCCAAACCCTTCCCTGTCGCGGAGCTGCTGGACGCCGCGGACCGTTTGTTGCACGGGCAGGACGTCCGACGGCAGCACGCGGTCAAATACCGCCGTATGCGCGGGCTGCTCCGCCGGGTGCTCCGCGAGCGACGCGACCTGAGCAAACGAATCGACCTGATCTGCCGCGACCTGGTCCAGGCGCACCGGCGATTGCTGGAGCGCGTGCTGACCGCCGAATCGCTCAAGACGCCGCCTACGCAATAGGCGGTGCGACCGCCCGACGGACCAGCCGCAGCGGCCCGCGCGTCCCGTCAGGGGGTCCCCTTCGCACAACGGAATCCGTAGGAGTGGAAGCGAAAACCGGGCAGGCGGCCGATGCGCCGTGCAGACCGGATGTCCACGGGAACCTCGTTCCACGCGCCGCCGCGTAACACACGTTCTGTGCCATCGGCCGGGCCGGTCGGATTGCTGGACGGGCTCGCGTCGTAGTAGTCCGGATCGTACCGATCGTTGCACCACTCCCAGACGTTCCCGCTCATATCGTAACAGCCGTAATAGCTCGCGGCGTCCTGCGTCTGGTAGGTGAGCTGGCCGCCCGGCCAGTCGAAGTCTTCCTTAGCGTGGAGTTCGCCGTTGTAGAAGCCTACGGGTGTCGTTCCGGGCGATGATCCCCCATAGGCGAACGGCTGGCCGCTGTTAAAGAAGTTGCCCCGCCCTCCGGCCAGGCAGTTGCGCCCGCACCCGTCGGAGTTTTCGCCGAACCTGAAGTGGCGCAGCTCTACCGCGTCCCACGCGGACGCCTTCTCCCATTCCGCCTCTTTCGGTAAGCGGTATCCGGGGGCGGTGAAGTCGCATATGAACGTGGACAGGTCGTAGCATTGCTGCCTGCCTTCCATCGCGCTGCGCCAGTTGCAATAGGCGGCTGCACCCTGCCAGGTGACCCGTGTGATCGGATGGTTCTCCTTGCCTTCGGCCACGCCGAAGGCGCTCCCGTCCCAGGTGATTCGGCTGTACTCGGACCTTGCCGTGGTGTCGCAGTAGGGAATGTTGTTGAGCGTTCCCCGAACGTCGTGATCGGTCTCGTGCACGAAGACCTGCCCCGCGGCGAAGGCCCAGTTCAAGGCGGCGGCGTACCGCCCGTTGGTCACCTCGTATTTGTCGATGTAGTAAGGGCTCAGGTACACGGTGTGGACCGGAAGCTCATCGTCCTCGCCCTCGTCGAACGGATCACCCATCTCGAACTCGCCGCCCGGAACGTATTGCATACCGGGAGGCGGCAGGAATGCCCTCTGGAATTCTGCGAAGTCGATCAGATCGAGGTCCGTATCAGCGTCAAGGTCGAAGACGTCGCAAGGCGGGTCCAGCCCGACGCCCGGTCCGGTAAGGCATTGCGGAAGCACGGCGTAATCGGAGAGGTCAACCGTGTCAACGACGGGCCCAGCGTATGCGCCGGCCGAAAACAACACGATAGGGAACCAGAAACCGACGACGCGCGACACGGCTTACTCCCCCGGGTAGGACAAGGTGCATGGAGCTACAACGCGGGAGATTATATCCCATCGCGGTGTTTCTCTCAACAACGTGCACGTGTCGGGGCACGTCCGCTATTGATCGGGATAGGCGATGGTCGGGCACAACCACGGCCCGGCTGCGCTCCCGGCGCGCCGGGATGCCATCCACGATCGTGGTCGCGAGGTCTATGAAACGCGGTATCAGCGATCTGCCTTTAACCAGTCAGGACCCGCGAGGGCGGACATCGCTCGCAGCTCGGCGGGTGGGTCCAACTGAAGCCTGATTGTCTTGTCCAAAGAGGCAGCGAGCCATCTCTTGACTTCCGTCGGTTTTCCCATCAGCGTCAGCAGGGCCCGATCCGTCTTGTCATTCGACTTCGCGGTTCCACAGAAGACCTTCAGGGAATGGCAGACGGCTTCCATCCGTTCGCGAATCGGTAACAGTGAGATGTTCCTGCCACACGCGGCGAACCGCTCGTCCGGCTCGGGCCTTCCGCCAATGGCGTCGAGAACGATCTGAAGATTCGTCGGGAACCGCCAGTGACAGGGCATGAGCATGTCGATGGCTACGGCCAACGAGAGTTCGGCGCGATCGCCGTTTTCGGCGTCGTGGATGATCGTCTGCACCGTCTTCAGCCAGAACGCTTCGTGTTCCTTGTAGCGTTCGGGACACCGGCTTCGGTAGTTGGCGTCATATTCATCGCCACCCAACAGGAGCCACACGTACTGTGCGGCTGGGTCGGCGTCGGATTGCGGCCAGTTTATCGCGCTGCGGATCTTCTCGATCACCCGTTGGACCTGCCATTCCTTCAGCGCCGAGCGCTCGCCGAGGGAGGCGAGGATTCGAGAGGCCGGGATCGGACCTATGGTTACGTCAACCGAGGCGGCGGGGCATCCGGCGACCCAGGCGGCGAGGGCACGGCAGGCACCTTGCCAGACCGCCTCGGCGGGATGTTGCCGACCGGATGATCGGGTGCCCAGCCCCTTGGTCGTGTGTCCCGTACCGATCGCTTCGATGATGTTGGCCACCCATCGCTCGGCCTTGTGATGGCACAGCTCGAGCGTGCTGATCAGCTCGCGGATCTTCGATATGTTCTCGGGGATGGGGGAAACCCCGTCTTCCATCGTGTCGATGGCCAGGATCTCCGAGTCGGGCCGAAGGGCACAATTGCGCCACCATAAGCGGCATGAGGTCGTCACTGGTTCTGGTCTCCTGCTCCGCGGACGCTTCCCGCTCGGTTTCTCCCTGCGATATCCTCGCCCGGCAACCCGGCATTCTAGTCGGACCGAGCACAGACCAACAACCGTTGTCCGTGCTCCGCGCGGGTTGCGCGCGGCGAGTCACGGCGGTCACCACGGCGTGTGTCCGCCGCGCGACTTTTCTAGGAAAATGCCAGGATCAGTACGATGTCGAGGGCGATGGCGGCGGCGACGAGCGCCCAAATCTTGACGTGCGTCGGAATGACGGGGCTGGCTGGATCGGCGAGGCGGAGGGCGTGGTATCGTTCGGTTTCGTCGTCGCTCTCGAGCGCCTCGGTCCGACAGGTTTCGATGAGCCGGCCCATCTGCACCGCGGTCAGGCCCATGCTGGTGCCATAACTCACGATGCGCTTTCGCTGGGCGCGGGTGAGTCGGCCCGATCGCAACTCGTCGGCGATCAGCCTTCGGAAGATGTCGTCGGTGTCAATCGATGGCACATACACCGGGATGTCCGTGCGGGGACCTTCCCGGTTCTCTGACGGTCGCTCGTGCATTTCTTCCCCCTCATCCGAATCATAGGCATGGTAGCGGGTCGAGTCCCGGTGCGAGAAGATCCCCGTCCGTGTGAACCGCCGGCGGAATCCGGCGGGTTATTGGACGCCTTGTCGTGAAGGTCCGGCGACCGGCCGATTTCCGGCGTTTCGTGACCACCTACCCCGCATGCCTCCTCTTGCCCGGTTGTCCGCGCGGGCTGAAGCCCACGGCTCGGGGTATTGTGCCGAGTGCTGAGTTACACCTCGACGCGATCGAAGTGCCTTGCACCGACGTGCAGGGCGATGCCGCCTGCGGCTATGGCGAACACGGAGACAGCCAAGCAGATCAGACCCGCCACCGGTTCCGGCATCTCCCCGGTGACCATGTCGCGACACCGCCACGTTGCATAACCCACGCCGAACATCACGATCGCCACCAGCGCGACCGACGCGAGCAGGTTCGTGGTCCCGCCGAGACCGTTCGCGATCCGGGCCGCGTTCGGTTGGTTGAACATGGGCAGCCGGGCACCGATCCCCACGGCGAATCCGCAGAGTCCGAAGCAGACGGCGATCGTGATCAACAGGTGCATCCCCGCCCATACGAGATCGAGCTCGAGCATGAAGGCGGCCAGTGACATGGTTCCGACAGCAACAAGCAGCGTGACCGTGAGGGCGAACGCCAGCTTGGCAAGCAGAATGCGTCCGCGACGCATCGGTAGCAGACCCACCAGCCACAACTCCTGACCCTCGAGCGAGACCAGCGGGAACACGAAGCGGCAGGTGAACGTGGCGAGGATCAGGCTCACCGCGCAGAGGTTCAAGAAGGGAATGATCAGCAGCCAACCCGACCCGGCGACGCGCAGGCGCAACGTCGGCATGTTCGTCAAATAGAGCACGATCAGTCCGAAGAGAATGACGAGCTGACTCCATTGCAGTGGGTCACGGAAGAAGGTGCGCAGGTCCTTTGCGGCGATCAGGCGGAGCGGAAGCGGCAGATAGAAGAACACGAGGCCGGCGACTCCGCCGGATGGCTGGACGGCCGCCCGCCCCGCCTCGCGCCGACCCGCGGATGCCCGGTCATGGGCGACGCTGAAGTACCTGGCGACCGTCAGTACGGCAAGCCAACTGGCGAACAACGCATTCGCGACCGTCACGCCGAGGTACAGCGCGGCTTCGGCGAACTGTCCATGGATGGCGTTGTCGATTCCGCGGGCCACCCAGTTGTTCGGGAGGAAGGTGGCTTCGACGAAACTCATTCTGGCGAGGAACGATCGGAGCCAAATCTCCGGCACCGAGTCGCCCAGACGCAACGAGCGCATCCCCCATACGATGAGAACGGCGAGGACCAAACCGACCAGCACGGCGACGACACGAACGGCTTTGCGAGGGAAGAACCGTGCGGACACCCAGGCGGCGAGCAGCCCCAACGCCGCGGGGATCGGGATGAACGCGAGAAAGAAGGCGACGAACAGCATGTAGAAGATCAGCGGCGCGGCGAGGTTGGACTGCTCTTCCGCGGCCTGAGCCATCGCCAACATCAACGGCAGACCCAACACGATCAGTGACCAGCTCGCGAAGGTGAGGCTTTCCAGATACTTCAGGGTGACCACGTCGCGAGCGGTCAGCGGGGCGGCCAGCAGATAGGCGGATTCGTTTTTCCCGAACAGCGCACCGTACGAAATGATCGCGTTGGAGAAGCTGAGCAGGGCGAGCATCGCGACGAAGAAGAAATTGAAGATCAGCGGGATGGCCACCGTGGCTTCCAGCGGCGTGCGCCGGAACTGCCTGAAGGTGATGCTGAACAGGAAGTACAGACCGATCCAGATGATCGCGACCAGGACCACCGCGGCACCTACGCGAACGGGGGCTTCGGTTACCGCCTGGCGGACGCGGTTGTTCAGCGATCGGACCTTGATGCGAAACAGCAAGCCGAGCCGACTCGGGACGGGTGCGGTGTCAAGAACTTCCGCCATTTCCGACCTCCGTCAGTTCGAGGAAGATTTCCTCGAGCGAATGCTCGCGTCTGGCCTGGGTGCGCAGCTCCTCCAGCGTGCCGATGGCGATGAGCTCGCCCTCGTTGATGATCCCGATCCGATCGGCGACGGCCTCGGCGATGTCCAACGTGTGGGTGCTCATGAAGACGGTGCCCCCGCCCCGGGTGTGCTCGACAAACAGGTTCTTGACCGTGCGGATGGCTCGCGGGTCGAGACCGACCATCGGCTCATCGATGACCAGGACGGCCGGTTCATGCAACAGGGCCGCGGCGAGCACCACCTTCTGCTTCATGCCGTGGCTGTAGCTTTCGGTCAACTGGTCGAGGAATTCACCGATATCGAGTCGGGCGATCAGCGATGCCAGAATCTCGTCACGACGCCGTGCGGGGATTCCGTAGATTTCGGCAACGAAATACAGAAACTCCCGGCCGGTGAGCTTTTCGTAGAGGAAGGGCTGATCGGGAACGTAAGCGAGCCGGGCCTTGACGGCGAGCCCGTCCGTGGTGATGTCCTGCCCGCAGACGTGAACGAAACCCGCGTCGGGTCTGAGCAGTCCGACGATCATCTTGATGGTGGTGGTCTTGCCGGCACCGTTGGGACCGAGGAAGGCGAATAGCTGGCCGCGTGGTATCTCGAGCGAAAGGTCGCGAACGGCCAACGTCCGGCCGTACGACTTGCGCACTCCAGACAGAATGATGGCACTGTCAAAGGCCCCGTCGGTCACGGCGAGCTCCTCGTATCTCGCGTCAGGGACCTGCGCCTCGCCTGCAACATGCCGTCTTCGTCGAACTCGGGTTGGCGGACGATCCGCAGCGTGCCGGCGACCGGAAGGGTGATCTGCTGGGCCATCACCACGCCGCGCGAGTCCACCCATGCCTTGGTGTGGGACGACTCGATCACCAGGCAGTCGCACTCCCCTTCCGGCGTGCTGATCCGCTCCTCGCCGGTGACCTTGATCAGCATGGGCATGAAGCGATCACCCATACCCGTGAGCGCCGCGATGGGATTGAACATCTGCATTCGCCAGGTTTGACCAACCTCGATGTCGGTGAGTTGGGCGAACGGGCTGAGTGCCCCGCCGATCAGCCCGCCCTCGACGAGCGGGACCTTGAAGGTCTGCTCGACCGGTCCGCTGTCGAAGGTGAACGAGAAGTCGGAGTGAAACCGCTCACCGTGCAGGTGGAAGCGCTTCTTCTTGGTGGCCAACTTCACCGTCAGTTCGTCGAGCTCACCCTCGCCGGTGAACACCGAGTCGACAACGAGCCGCAGGGGCGCGACCGCCACGGGAAACCGCGAAATCCAGATCAGGTCGGTGCGCTGAAGCGAATTCTCCCCGACGAGATAGGTGGTCCATATGCGCCCGATCGGTTCGTTTGCGAGGAGGATGCTGAACTCGGACTGTCGCCCTTCCTCGCGCATCCATTCGGTCGGCATGATGGGGGGCGCGTCTTTGGCGGTCAGTCCCGGAAGCAGATCGTGTGACACCAGCCACGTCATGGCCGCGAGCCACAGAGGTACGATCAGCCAACCGGTCGTTCGAGTGAACAAATTCCGAGCCTCACAGAAGGCGGGCTCTCGTCCCGCGGTAAGGACCTTTCCGTCTCGAGCACCCCATTGTAGGGTGACGCGATCTGTCGGGTCAAACGACGCGACACGAACAGACCAACGCGATGCGGTCGATGCGACAGGCGGGAATGGGCAAAGACAAGCACAAGACGAGGCAATGGATGGTGCGGGTGCTGAGGGCAGTGGTTGTTGCCGTGCCCGTCATGCTTGTGGGCGGTTGGCTCGC
Organism: Phycisphaerae bacterium; assembly: GCA_050050135.1. Lineage (GTDB taxonomy): Bacteria > Planctomycetota > Phycisphaerae > UBA1845 > UBA1845. The sequence continues at coordinate 3,715 of JASFUW010000147.1, read as the reverse complement.
TTTCCATCACAAGCCGGTCTGGTATCGCCCGCCGCGTCTGGACGAAAGGGGCGTCAAGCATGCCCGCAGCGATGCGGTAAACACAGCCGACTCGATCAGCGAACGCATGGTCGCGGGGGCGCCGTTCACCGTTGTCCTGGCGGAACAGACGGTCAACGAATGGTTAACGGCGCTCCCTCATGCCTGGCCGGAAGCGCGCGACGCACTTCCTACCGAGATTCGCGAGCCGGCGATCGGGTTTCGAGGCGGAAGACTCTGGATCGGGGCACACTGTAAGACCGGGGACTGGCAGGCGATCGTGAGTCTGGGGCTGAAAGTCGAACCTTCCGCCGACGGCGCTGAATTGCACCTCGCGTTGGATAGTGTCAGAGGGGGGTCACTGCCCTTGCCGAAGGCGGTGGTTGCGGAGGCGTGGAAACGGCTGCATCGTCAGCTTTGCGGTGATTCAAAGACGCGTAACGGCACGACCGGCCCGCTCTTTGACGCCCTTCGGGACCTCGATTCGATCGACGATCTTCACCGCGGTGTCGACGTCGCCAACCGATTCGTCTGGTTCAACGGGGAGCGGCCGTACCGGATCCGATCCGTATCGATCGACGACGGGCGGATCAAGCTGGAAATCGAGCCGCTCTAATCCGTGAAAGCCGCCTGCACGGCTGCTACGTCCCGCGCGTCGACGTCGCCGTCCTCATCGGCGTCAGCCAGTAGACAACCGCGCGTCACCGAAACCCCGGGGCCCAACAGGCAGAATACGAAACGGCGATAGTCGCCGTCGTCCACCCGCTCGTCGCCGTTGAAATCGGCCGGAAGGTCGCACTCGTCGGGATAACCGTTGGTGTTCAGGTCCAGGCTGGTTCCGTTGCCGACGTCGTCCGCGTCGAACTCGCCGTTGCCGTTGCAGTCCCAGTTGTGGGCGCGATAGGCATCAAGCAGACCGTAACCGAGCACGTAGTCCGCGTCGTACGTCCGGTATTCCGTGTAGTAGTCGGCGGTCTTGAACAGGAAGTTCCGCATCTGCTCCACGGTCCAGTCGGGGTGCGCTTGCAGTAGGCAAGCCACCGCGCCTGCGGCGAGCGGCGTCGCCAGCGACGTCCCACTGGCGGAGTCGAAGGCCGAGTCGTTACCCGGGGAAATGGTGGACACACTTACGCCACGCGCCAACACCTCCGGTTTCACGCGACCGTCAGCGGTCGGACCGTCGGAACTGAAAGCGGCAATAAGCCCGTCCGCAGTCGTCGCCCCGACGGTGATGGCGTCGAAGGCGTCGGCCGGTGGTACCAGGTGTTGCGTGCTCGGGTTGCTGTCGTGTCCTTCGTTACCGGCGCCCTGACATACGATCAGACCGTTCTCGGTCGCGACGTTGACCCCGACGGTCATAACCGTGGTCAGACCGTCCAGATCGGACGAGTCGTATCCGACAAAGATGACGACGGATGACGTGGCTACGTCACCGCCGTTGGCCTCGACGAACTCCAGACCCGCCACGAAGAAATCCTCTTCCCCGTTGTATTCATCGGCGGCGTCCTCGACCTTGCAGAGGATGTACGACGCGTCGAACGCCCCGCCAACCAACTCGCCGGGCAGGTAAGAACCGAGCGTTCCGAGAATGAGGCTGCCGTGGTCGTGTTGCCCGGCCGGGTCGCCGGGTTCGTCCGCCGTCACGGCATCGTCGTTGACGAAGTCCCACTCAGCCACGATGTCGAGCGGGTGGTCGGGGTTGGTGAACGCCCGGTGACTCGTCCGAAAGCCCGTGTCCAACACGCCGACGATCACGCCCTCGCCGGTGAACCCCGCGTCGTGTAATAGGATCAGGTTCATCAGCGAAAGCTGGTCTTCGGAAATGCCGTAGAAGCTACCCGCACCCGTCGCCTGCTTGGCGCGACGACCCGTCACCGGTGTCGTCACGACCTCTTCCGTTCGCAGCGGCTTGACCGGCTCGACGGACTTCACGAACGGAAGGCCGGCGATCGCGTCGAGCTGAGCGGTGTTGGCCTGCACGCTGACGGCGTTCAGCCAGCGACTCTCCACACGAACCCGCGCCCCCGTGTTTTCGACGCCCTGCACGTAAGTCTGAGCTACAGGCAGATCGCGTTCGTCAAAGAGCCCGGGCGCCGTGCGTCGGAGCATCCGCCGTTCGATCGCGCGCGGGTTGTAGGTCGAGGCGAGTTGCTTGAAGGCAAAGTCCCTGGCCGCCTTGGTATGCACGCCCTTGTCGTGGAAAAACACCCATGCCGTGCGCCGCTCGGCGTTGAGCGTTCCAGACGGAGAGGCGAGAGCACCCGCTACGAGCAAGGCGGATACGAAGAAGGCGATTGGACGCGGCAGCACACGAAGCCTCCCGGACCAGACCAGACCAACCCTAACCCCCATCCGGGAGCGTTTGACGTCGACGAATCGACGGCGCGACTGCCGGATGTCCACCCATTATACCGCATAAAGGCGGTACGTTATTCCCGGCCAGAAACATCGACGGGGTCGAGCCGGCGCGGCGAGGAGCCGAACGAAGCGCGGCGGGCGGCGGGTTCTCGGACCGACCGTCGCATGCCGCAGGGGATCAATGCGGCGATGGCGGACGACGTAAAGCACGCCGTTCTACATGCTCGCTTTGATGTACTGGTAGATGGCTCGCGTCGCGGTGGAGCGATTCAGCGTGTAGAAGTGGATGCCGGCGACGTCATGATCGAGCAACTCGAGGCATTGCCGCGTGGAATGATACATGCCGATATGGCGCACAGCCTCCGAGTCGTCCTCGACGGCCTCGATCCGTTTCAGCAGCCGCTCGGGAATCGTCGCCCCGCACATTTTCGTGAAACGCTTCACCTGTTTGACGCTCAGGATCGGCATGATCCCGGCGATGATCGGTACGCCGATTCCGGCACGCACCGCCCGGTCGCGAAAGGCGAAGAAGGCGTCGTTGTCGAAGAACAACTGGGAGATCAGGAAATCGACGCCGGCGTCCACCTTGCGCTTCAGGTTCTCGAGGTCCTTCTCCGCGCTTGGTGCCTCGGGGTGGCACTCCGGATAGCATGCGCCGCCCAGGCACAACGTGGCGTGCCTCTGGCGTATGAACGCGGTGAGCTCGCTGGCGAAACCGAATCCGCCCTCGGCACGGATGAACTCGCTTTGACCCTGCGGCGGGTCGCCCCGCAGGGCGAGAATGTTCTCGACGCCCCGGTTCTTCAGGTCATCGACCGTGCGGCCCAGCTCCTCGCACGAGGCGCCGGAACAGGTGAGGTGGGCGACGCTTTCGATCCCGATGTCGCTCTTGATCCGCGCCACGAGATCGAGCGTCTTCACGCGCGTCGTCCCGCCGGCCCCGTACGTCACCGACACGTACGTCGGCTCGAGCGGCTTCAGAGACTCGACCGTCTTGTACAAGTCCCAGAACCCGATGTCGTCCTTGGGGGGGAAGAACTCGAACGACAGGGTCGGTTTCTTCTTCGCGAGTAGTTCGGTTATCAGCATGGTCGAAACGGTCTACTGGGCGCGGAAGGATTCGAACCTTCGAAGGCATACGCCAACGGGTTTACAGCCCGTCCCCTTTGGCCACTTGGGTACACGCCCGCCGCGCGAACCCGGCCGCACTTCACAGCGCGCAACCGGTTCATCGATCAAGCGACCCGGCTTTCTACAGCAGAAACGGAGCCGTGACAAGCTTCCCATCCCGCCAGGCCCGCTTGGGAGGCCAGTTCCGCCCATTCCCGGCCTGCTTGCC
>JASFUW010000146.1:0-10794 GCA_050050135.1 Phycisphaerae bacterium | reverse complement strand
CCAGCAATCGCGGTTCAATCTCGTTCCGTACCTGCAGCACGCGGTCGGCAGCCTCTCCTTCAACGTGACAAACCAGACAGGGGCGCAGGTCGACCTGAAAATCGTGACCCGCGTCTGCCGCCTCGTCCGGTCCGCTGTATTCGTGACGGTAGACGTGGCAATACACGCATTGTCCGGGAAAACCGGCGAACACCGACATGTACTGTCCGTCCAGAGGCGAACCGTCCAGCGTGAACCCGCCCAACCCCCACATCAGCTCGTGCTGCCCCCGCTCCGGCTCCACACCGGGCGCGGCGTCACCCATCGTGTGGCACTGGGCACACAGCCCTTCCGGCGCCGTACGGAGTTGATGGGCGTGCTCGCTGCCGTAGGGAACATGACAGCCGGCACACTCCAGGCTGTACCGCACCTCCGAAGTCAGCGGCTTTGCGTCCGCCGGCGCCAATCGATAGTCCGTAGAATGACAACCAAGGCACGAGTCCTCGAATTCCGGCAGAAGCACGATGTCAGCCAGTGCCTGCGAGTGCTTCGAGGTCGACCACTGCTCGTAGTGTGGGTGGTAATAGTCACCGCACATCCCATGACACGAACGGTGACATTGCCCGCACATCGCCGAGTCCAGATTGACGTCGATCCCGACGTGCTCCGCGTCCGCGGCGTGCAGGCTCCCGGGACCGTGACAGTTCTCACACTGCACCCCCGCCAGCTCGGGCGTTGTCGCAAGATCGACAAACCCGCCCGCGCCGTCATACCCGACCGTATGACACGGCAGGCAGGCGGCGTTCTCCTCTTCGCCGTCCGCGATCAGCGTCTCGAACGCGCCGGCATGTCGCGTGTCCGTCCAGCTTGCGTGGACCTCCAGGTGGCACTCAATGCAGGCGTCGACCCCGACGTACGCAGGCCGCACCGCCACCTCACCCGTGAAATACGCCGTGAAGAGCGCAACGTCCGCCAGATCGACCGCGCCGTCGTGGTTGAGGTTCGTGTTGAGATAGTCCTGAGGCCTGCAACCCGGCCCGCGCGTATCGTCGATCCCGTCTATGCATGAGGCGAGCGTCGCGTAGTCTTCGCAATCAATGTCACCGTCGTTGTCGAAATCCCCCGGTCCGGCTGCGGCCTCGGTGAACGTCAGCGCGAACTGATATCCGGTCAGACCGTCGCCGGTGCGGTAGGTCGGCAGGCTCAACGTCCGCGTTCCCGGCACTTGAAGGTGCCAGACCGTGCCCGCTATCGGTGCCCCCGTCACGTCTTCGGGAACGCTCAACAGCTCCAGAAGGTACTCCCGGTCCGCCGGCGGCGGGTACGCCGTGGATGCTTCGAAGGTGACGTACATGGTGTCGTAGATGTAGGCAGGTGTCGCCCATACGCAAATCGGAGACCACGTTTTGTTTTCGTTGCGGTCCGGCGTCGCACGGATATCATTGACGAAGTACCCGGTCGGGCCCAACCACTCCGGTGTTTCGAGGACGTGATAGACGCCGGCATAGCCGTACGCGCTGAACGGGTGCTCGACGTCGGTGCGGGTGTCGTATCCGTCCGTAGCGTTCGACCGAACGCCCAGGGCCCCGGCGCTTCACCCGCAGTAGCTCCCAAACGCGAACCGGAACTCGTATCGGTCCTGGGCATAAGCGCCGCACGCGGCGAAGAGCACCGTCAACGCCAGCATGGTGCCCGTCGATGCGCCGCGGTCAGGACGCCGCCTCGTATGGTTCGCACTCTGAACCACAACGCCCCTTGACCCGCCTCGCACACTCTGCGCCATGCCCATCGCTTCGATCGACCCCCCGCCGGAGACTCCAGGTATGCGAAACATCTTGACGCGAACTCCCCCTTTCCTGCAGAACCCGGCGACCACCGAGCCCGACAGCCTCCATCAGCATAGCGTCCTCGCCCCGCGGACTCAAGCACCAAACCCCGTGCCCGAGAATGTGATAACGCGACAGAACCAAGATGCTATAGGGCCCGTCCGCGGGCACCGAATGCCCGCCGAACGATGTCCACGGCATCCACCCTCATCGGGATCGACTTGCTTCGAGAGGGGCGTACACGTGGGACACGCGAAGCCGAACGGCAGATTCGCTGTTTTCGGTTGATCCCGTCTCGCGGTTCGAGTAGACTGACAGACCACGGGTCGGCAAAATGGGCACCTGCTATGCGATCGGGCAGTTGGACTCTCCAAAACAGGAGTTTCAATGGCGCACGTGGCACCACGATCGTGCTATTGATTACGGCGGCGTCGGCGCAGGCCGGTCGAGTCCTGTATGTTGACCCCAACGCACCCGGACCGCCCGACGGATCTTCGTGGACGCAGGCGTATCACGACCTTCAACCGGTCCTCGAGATGGCAGCTACCGACCTGAGCGTGACCGAGATTCGCGTGGCCCAAGGCCACTATCTCCCAACTGAGGACCCCGCCGGAAAAACCGCCTCTTTCGTCTTGCGAAACGGACTGGCGCTCCGGGGCAGTTTCGCGGGCTACGGAGCACCAAATCCGAACTCCCGCTTTTCTAGGACAGACAGATTCCATGCTGAGCGGCGACTTGCTCGGCAACGACGGGGACCTGCCTTTCAGCAACTGTTGCTATGAACGATTGAACGAGGCGGGCTGTGATCAGCCTTACTGTGAGGAACAGGTCTGTGCGCAGGATCCGGTGTGCTGCACGTCGGACGGCACCTATCCCGACACTTGGCTCGAGCGCTGTGTCGTCCTGGCGGAGACGCTTTGTGGCGATTTGTGCACCTTCAACGATGACAACCTCCTGCATGTCGTCTCGGCCCAGAACGTTGACGAAACGGCCGTCCTCGAGAGCTTTGTCGTTGAGGGCGGCCGGGCGGGCGGCCCCGAGTTTTGGGACAAGCATGGCGGCGGACTACTCGTCCATGGTGGCCGTCCCACGATCAGATACTGCACCTTCCGCCGCAACTTCGGGGGCTACGGCGCCGCGGCGCATTTCGTCGACGCGCCTGGGACAAGCCTGGAATTATGTCGGTTCCTAAACAATACTGCCGAGGCCTGGGCCGGAGCCGTGTATAACCGCCGGAGCAGCCCGCGGTTCTTCTTCTGCTATTTCAATGAGAACTTCGCCGACCTCCTTGGCGGGGCCGTTGTCAATCAAGAGGACAGCTTCCCCTTCTTTGAGCAATGCAGCTTCTGGTCCAACCGCACCGGCCCTACCGGATACGGCGGAGCGATGATCAACACAGAACACAGTCGCTCCGATGTGAAGGACGGTTTCTTCGGAGTCAACGAGTCCAGGTTCGGCGGCGCCGTCGCGAATTACGCCTACCACAACAATGGCGGGCGGTTCGTTCAATGCGCTTTCATCGCCAACAACGCAACGGATAGCGGGGGAGCGATCTTTGGCTATGGTGACCTCGACCTGATCGACTGCCTTGTGGTCTATAACACGGCTCTCTACGGAGCAGCCGTCTTCCATGACAATCGAGACGGCTCCGTTTTGAGGGTGATCAACAGTACGTTCGTCGGGAATCGCGCCGATGCAGACGGCGGCGGAATCTACCATTGGTCATCGGTGCCTCTTCAACTTCACAACAGCATACTCTGGGCCAACAGCGCTCAGCCCGGAGCATTCCCGCAGTCGGCCCAGCTCTTGCCTGGGGACGCCGCACCGGAGGTCATGTACACCGCGATCCAAGGCTGGACGGGCAGTCTCGGCGGCGTCGGCAACACCGGCGTTGACCCTCAATTTCGTGACCCGATCGGTCTCGACGGCATGCCGTTTAACGGCGACGAGGATCTCCGACTCCATCCCGAATCGCCCTACGTCGAGGCGGGCAGCAACGAACTCTTGCCGCCGGACGACCTGGACCTTGACGAGGACGGTGATCTTACCGAGCCACTGCCGCTCGATTTACAGGATCAAACGCGAGTGCGCGACGGAGATGGAGATGCTGCCGCACGCGTCGATCTCGGAGCGTATGAGTACCAGGCAACACCCTTGGGCGACGCCGATCACGACGACGACATCGACCTGGACGATCTAACTTACTACGTTCGACAATGTCTGCGCGGCCCGGCGCTGCCGCTTGTCGGGGATTTCGACGCGTCCCATCAGGTCAATCTGGTCGACTTCGCCATGTGGTACGCCTGCGCTGATGGTCCTGGCATCGCACCGATCCAGGGATGCGAGTACGCAGATCTTCACACGGATGGGGCGGTGGACTTACGTGACTTCGCGGAGTGGTCCCGGCATGTTGGCGAGCGGTCCTGGGTGTCCGTATGGTGTGAGCCGACGGACATGGATCTGGACCGAGACGTTGATCTCGAGGACGTCAGCCGATGGATTAGCGTGTTCGGAACACAATGACGATCAACGCGGCACCTCACTGACACGTTAAATCGAGTGCGACCTGTCCGCGCACGGCGCATTCCGAGCCATGGACGTAGACGCACATTCGACGCTCTGTCACTACGCGCGGGGGCACAGGAAACGCCTGGCCCGCGCTCGCCTCCGACTCGAAGCGCCTCACGACGCCTGGCGGCGCGAACGGCCAATGTAGGAACCGCCCACTCACCATCGCGGTGCCCGCCGCGCAGACGCCAATACCGCGGTCCTTGCCACGAATCACGGGTCTCGTTATGCTCCGCCCCCGTGTTCGGGACAAAACCTCTTCGCCTTCTTTTGAAAGGGTAGCCATGGCCGCCATCGCACCACCCAAGGTCGAACGGAAGCAGATGCTCATTGACGGAAAATGGACCGACAGCGCCTCGGGCAAGACCTTCGACGTCGTCCACCCCGCCACCGGCGACACCATCTGTCAGGTCGCCGAAGGTGACGCGCCGGACATCGATGCAGCCGTGCGGGCCGCTCGGCGCGCGTTTGATTCCGGGCCCTGGCGCCGCATGAGTGGCGCGGAGCGCGGACGACTGCTCTTCAAGCTGGCCGACAGCATCGACGATCACCGTGATGAACTCGCCGCCTTGGAGACCTTGGACAACGGCAAACCGATCCGCGACTCGCTTAACGCCGATCTCCCCCTCACCTCCGCCTGCTACCGATACTACGCCGGCTGGGCCGACAAGATCCACGGCAAGGTCCTCCCGATCACCGGCCCCTATCAAGCGTACACCCGCCACGAACCGGTGGGTGTCGCCGGCCAGATCATCCCCTGGAACTTCCCGGCCCTGATGCAGGCCTGGAAGTGGGGCCCCGCCCTCGCCGCCGGATGCACCGTGGTCCTGAAACCCGCCGAGCAGACACCGCTCAGTGCCCTCCGCATTGCCGAGTTGGCCATGGACGTCGGCTTTCCCGAAGGCGTCGTCAACGTCGTTCCCGGTTACGGTCCGACCGCCGGTGCCGCACTCGCGACACACATCGACGTCGAGAAGGTCGCCTTCACCGGAAGTACCGAAGTCGGAAAGCTGATCATGAAGGCCGCCGCCGAATCAAACCTCAAACGCGTAACCCTCGAACTGGGCGGCAAGAGCCCCAACATCATCTTCGCCGACGCCGACGTGGATCAGGCCGCAGAGTTTGCTTACAACGCCTTGTTCTTCAACCAGGGCCAATGTTGCTGCGCCGGCTCGCGCCTCTTCGTCGAGGCCCCCGTCCATGACCGCGTCGTTCAGAAAGTGGCGGAGTTGGCCAAGTCCCAGAAGCTAGGCGACCCCTTCGACGACGAGACCACCCAGGGACCGCAGGTCTCCGACGAGCAGTTCCGCAAGATCCTCGGCTACATCGAATCCGGAAAGCGCGACGGCGCTTCCTGCCTGACCGGCGGCGATCGCCTCGACCGTGCCGGCTACTTCGTCCAACCCACGGTCTTCACCGACGTCAAGGACGACATGCAGATCGCCAGGGAGGAAATCTTCGGACCCGTCATGAGCGTCCTGAAGTTCAGCGACATCGACGAGGTTATCCGCCGCGGTAACAAGACGATGTACGGCCTGGCCGCAGCCGTGTGGACGCGCGACATCGCCAAAGCCAACCACCTCGCCCGAGAGCTCCGCGCCGGAACCGTTTGGATCAACTGCTTCGACGTCTTCGACGCCGCGGTCCCCTTCGGCGGTTTCAAGATGAGTGGCATCGGTCGCGAACTCGGCGAATACGCCCTGGCCAACTACACCGAAATCAAGGCCGTCGTGACCGCCCTCGAATAACTCGACAAGACCTCGGGCGTCTGCAAGTGCCCCACCCTTCGCCGCCCGTGGGTCGTGCCATCCAGACGGCATTCGCGGCGAAGGTCGAAGCTCCCGATCCATCGCGGGTGCGGAACCGACGTACCGACGAATGACATCCCTGTCAGGGTGCGCAAACGAACGCCAGGCCCCGTGAGTCGTCTCACGGAGCCTGGCGCCTGTGTGACTGATAGCGTCTAACTAAACCGAGCCGCGACCGTGAGCGAGCGGGGATCTCATCCCTCCCGCCCTGGTTCGGTCAGACGGTGCAAAGGTCCGCGTTAGTCCGTCGGGTCGGCAGGCTGCCGCCCGTCCGGCGCGATACATCGCGGCAGCGCCGCGTCAGCCGGTGGATCGCCGTTCACGAAGTACATCTGCACCTGTACGTCGAGCGGGTAATCGTTCGACAGGTCGATGAAGGTGTCCTGAATCAGGTTGCCGCACCAATCCCACCGAATCTCGACCTTCGGGAAGATCAGCAGACTGCCCTTCTCCACCGCGGACACCGGCTGCGGACAAGCCGCGGCCGCCTTGTTCGTACGAATGTCCGACCGCCGCGCCTTCGGAGGCTCGCCGAGCACGTCGACCTCAATGGTCGCACCCTGCTGGCCGCCGCCCACCAGGTTCACGCCGGACTGGGCAACGCCCGCACCCTTCGCGAACACCAGCATCTTCATCGCCAGACCCAACAGCGGCGTATCCACGCTCCCGTCGCATACGTCGCTCCCCAGCCCGTCGATCCGTGCCCGACCCTTGTCGGTCTGTAGGGCCCGAAGCAAGAACTGGTTCGGCGTGTCATAGTTGTAAAGAAGCGTCTGGTCCCAGCACGTGATGCACCGCTCCGTGCCCGAAAACTTGAACTCGTTCATGTTCCAGATGTCGAACTTCGCCTTGGTCGTCACCGGTCCCACCGTGTCTTGCCGCAGGTCCATGTCCACCGGCATCAACGTAAGGTCGGTGTTCACGCTGAACGGCAGCGCGTTGCCCGCCTGCAACGTGGCGCCGACGGCGTAGAAGTCGAACAGGAGCTGATCGAAGCACGTCTCGTACTCCGTGCCGTCCAGGTACATCACGCCCGGAGTCCCCGTCGGCGCGCCCTGGGCCACGTTGTTCGCCTGGAACGCGTACGCGTTGTACTCCCACGCCGAACCCTGACGATAGTTGACCAGCACCGCGTCGCCCTTCAGGTGATTCCAGCGAATCTCCTCGCCGAATTCGTTCACCGCCCACGCAACCACGAACCCGCGTAAAACGCGATCGCCCGACTCCTCCGAGTCCGGATCGGGTCGACCCGGCAACCAACCCGGGTCCAACGTATCGAACGGACCCGTCCCCTTCGGCAGACCCGAAAGCGCGGACCAGTACGTCGGCTCGTTGGCCGTCAGATCGATCATGTTGTCGATCCAGTTCCAACCCCGGTGGTCGTGCGTCAGACCGCACGCCCCCGCAGGCGGGTAATTGTCGATCACGTCCACGATCTCCGCACACCGCGGCGTCGGGTTGCCGCAGCAGTCCGTCGCGTACGCGGTGATCTCCACCGTCGCCGGACAGCAGATCAGGTCATATACCTTCACCCGTCCGGTGATCGTCACGCTCGGCCCGATCTCCGGGAACGGATCGAACTCGACCGGCCCGATGCTCGCGTTACCCGTCAGCACCACCGCTTCGACCACGATGTCAGCCGGGTCCACGCAGCAGTTGTTCGTCACCGTGACGCTGAACTCCACGTACGCTTCGCAGTCCGCATTCACGCCGATCGGCTGCGGATCGTTCGTGATGCTGCACTCGATCGTCGGGTCCTCGTCGTCAATGATCGTGAACGTCTGGTTTCGTTCGGTAATGTTCCCGCACATGTCCGTCGCCCGGTACGTCCGGGTGATGATCCGCGGGTCGTCTGCACAGCCGGCGCCGCCGTTGTCCGCGTCTCCCTCCCACGTAACCTCGACAGGACCGAAGCAGTTGTCGTCGGCCTCCACCAGGTTCAGGTCCGGCTCGGGAACCTCCGTGACGCACTGCAAGTTCTGATCCTCGGGGAATTCGGTGAACGTCGGCGGGACGTCGTCAACGATGTTGTACTGCTGGATGCGCTCGACGTAGTTGCCGCACTCGTCCGTCACCCGATACGTTCGGTGGATGACGAGCGGATCGCCCGGGCATCCGCTGCCGTTGTTCTTGGTATCACCCTCCCAGGTGGCTTCGGTGTCCCCGCACGCGTCGCTGGATGAAATCAGGTTCGGGTTCGGCTTCGGAACGCTCCCGTAACAGTCAAATCCCACATTCGCCGGGAACACGGTGATGAACGGATCAGTGGTATCCACAATCGTAAAGGTCGCCGTCGTGACCGCAACCTGACCGCAAACGTCGGTCGCTGCGAACGTCACCGTGATGTGGCCGGTCTCGCCACAGCCTTCCACACCGTTGGCCGGATCGTAGTTGTTGGTCCAATCGACTTCACCATCGCAATACGAGACCGCCGTAGCCCCGCCGTTATTGGCAAGCCAATCGTTCAGCTCCGCCGTGTTGCCGGAACCGTTGCACTCGACGACCCGGTCCGTTGCGGGGAAGACGATGGCGGGTGGCTTTTCGCACTGGGTGCAATCGCAGGCGTCGAACGTCATCAACACGCCCGGCGTGCTCACGTCGCGAACGCTCAGATTGGAATTGCTTCCGTCCCACCAGTCGGTGTTGGGATTGCCGGTCGGCAGGATTTGCGTAAGGTCCGGTGCGGAGAATAGGTCCGATCCATCGCCCTGGTTTTGATTGAGCTCGAGATCCCAGTCGCCATCCGCTTGCAGCAGGGTCACTTCATAGTGAGAGGCGGCCGTCATCTGCTGATTGCTGTTATTGCCGGCCCGGTCGTTGAGCCAGATGGCGAGGCCCGCGTCGGGGATCGCTGTGTCACGCCCGATTTGCTGCCGGTTCTCGATCAGGATGTATTGCAGCGGATCGCCCGGGTTCCGCCAGATGTAGAACGTGTTGTCGTCCGACCGTTCTTCGATGTCCTGGTCGCACGGAATGTCGATCAGCGTCGCCCACCCCGCACGGAGTTTCATCTCCGCACAAGGCTGCACCGGGTTTGTCCCTGATCCCGTGTTGCACATCAGCCCGAACGCCCCGATGCCGGCCGAATCGAAATCATAGTCGTACAGGTCAGGCCATCCCATGACGAGGTGGCCGTTCTCATGGCAGAACGTCGCAATCGTCAGGCTGTTGCCCATGTTCGTCATCTGGTAACGCTCGACGTCCACGCCGTCGGCGCTCCAACTGATTCCCAAAGCCCCCGGCCAGAGCCCCTCCGCCCAGTTGTTTCCGTGAAAGCCGACGTAAAAGACGTTCACCGCGTCCACCACACCGTCGCTGTCCGCGTCCAGCGTGCTGAAATCGAAGCCGCCCGCGTCAATGGCATCGAGCGCTTCTTCCACCATCTCGCTGGCTCGGGTGCCCCAGGACACGCTCTCATCCGTGTAATAACTCTTGTTATTCGAGACGGTGATGTAGTTTGCCGGAACGAAGTTCGTGTAATCCAACAGCCCGCCGGACACATCGAGGAAGTAGTCTCGAATCGAGCCGTTGTTACCGAAGTTCGAGTAGCCGAGCTGGTTGCAATAGTTGTTGACCTCGTTGGCGGTGATCGTGCCGGCCTCGTCCGGGAAGTCGACAATAATCGTGATGCCCTGCACCGCGCCGGTGGTCGGCGCAACGGCCGCGGTTGCCCCGCCCCGTAAGGCCTTGTTCCTTTCCTCGTAACGGGCGCGTGCTGCCAGTGCCTTTGCGCGAGACGACGCCGGCTCGATCCGCAAGTGCGTTTGCACATCCAGTCCGCGCGGGAGGCTCTTAGTGGCCCGGATGCCGGTGGAGATCAACTCGTTTCCGTCCTCGGACAGCTTCGCGTAGCACAGAAAACGCGTTTGCGGATCGCGCACCAGCGTGTATCCGTCGAGCGTCTCCGTTACGCCGTAGAACTCGTCGCCCCAGATGCGCACGTCGACGAATGAGCCGTCCGGTTGGCGGACTGACATCACCTCCCCGAACACCGGCGCACCCTCTGCGGTCGGCGTAACCGTCAGCGACGCCAGCGCAATGATCGCGCACGTTCCGATAGTAAGACCGAACAGCCCTCTGAGGTTCATCTTCCCTCCTCCTGCGTAATGTGTTAAGGCGCCGCGCGGCGCGGTTCGACCCATAAACTCCGAACGGTTTGAGTGACTTATCAGACCGGGCACGACTTGTCAACGGGAGCTGTGATTTTTCGTTGTCAAAAGCGGCGTATCCGCACAGCCCGATAACTCACAGTATTCGCGACCATTGGTGCGGCGGGCGGGCGATCTGCCGCATGCGTGTCACGAATTTGCCGCGTCCGATAAGTGGCGTGGCGGGTCGCGAACGGGTCGCGACTGGGGCGGGAGGCCGAACCGTGCGGACCAGCGCACCGGTCATTCCAGATGGCACTCCGCACCGGCTCCCGCCCCGCCCGCACAGGTTTCGCCGGCGGCTCCCGTTTGCGTGCTCGACCTTCGGTGTCCACGTTGGACGGAAGTTGGTCCTTGAAAACCCGCTTGCGAAAGTCGACGACCCCGTCCCTGTCGATGCAGCTTCGTCTTCAGCAACGGAGGACGGGCAGACGTTCATGCCGCCCCGGCCGTGGGATACACACG
>JASFUW010000145.1:0-10911 GCA_050050135.1 Phycisphaerae bacterium | reverse complement strand
CGCAAAACTCTCTCGCCGCTCCATTCGGCGAGTCCGCGGAAGGTGTAACCGATATCGAGACATCGCGCCAGTCCTCCTATCTTACCTATCTATGTGCGCTGGCCCTGGTCTGTTGCTCAACCCAGGAAACGCCGTCCCATTCCACTACGTAGGCCTTCCCGTAAGTGTCCGTTGGGGCACCGATGACGGCGCGACCGTCATCCATGGCCACCGACATCCCATACCCCGCGCCCGGCGATATGTCCGACGCCGTCAACTTCTGTTCGGCTATCCACTCGACACCGTCCCATCGAAACACATAGGCGGCACCTGAATTGCAGTGGTAGTCCTCCGGGCAGGCGTCATCGGCGAGGGGATGTCCAACAATCGCCACGTCGCCCAGGAACGAGACCGGGCCGGTGAACAGAATCGGCTCACCCTCCTCCAACCAAATGAGTGTTCCCTCGGGCACCCAGGTCCCGCCCTGGTAGCGGTAGGATTCGATGATGCCGGTGGGTCCATTACCGATGATCCGATCGCCATCCACAGTTGTCCACAGGCCGAGATCGAGGTCGGCTTCCAGCATCCATTCCGTTCCGTTGAGACGACAGACGAAACCGAATGGTCCCACAGTAACGACGGGCCCGCTGATCGAGACGGTCTCGCCGAAACGGTCGAGGCTACTCCCATTTTCGTCGAAGAGTTTCTGGAGGTGGCATTGGGCGCTGGCCGGTAATGGGGCAACTGACATAACAAACGCACAAACGACGGACGCCATCACGACTGCACTACGAACTGTACCGGGGTCGGATGACGCTCCACTGCACCCCGACATCACCCTGTGGAAGTGAAGTGACATGGTTACAACTCCCAATCGCGTCTGCTCAACAGTATAGCATACTCTGCACGAAAATCACAGTCCCACGGCTTCCGGCGGTCAATGCTGGGCCAAGCAGCGTCCGCCAAAGGGCATCGTAGAGCAGAAGTGCTGGCAGTACGAGGTCCCGCCTTCCTGTTGGCACTGATCCGGTGTCTTATGCCGACAGGGCCCTCCCCCGAACCCCCCCGGGCAACATGCCCGTTTGTCGCTGACACCCGTCGCGACCAGCGCGCAGTCCACGTCTGTCGGTCCCGAGACGACGCAATTCTCGGGATCGGCACAGCACTCTGTCGGATCGTCGTTGACGTACCGAACGTGTCCGTCCTCCGCGATGTAATCCGCAGAAACGGTGATCTCCCATAACCCTGCGGTCGGGTTCGGCACGAAGACATTTTCCACATTGTCGACCACCTCGAGCTGAGTATCAAGCGGGTCAGGATGGTTCGCCGAGGTGCAAAGGTGTGACGAGACACTCTCGGCGAGCAGACCGCAGTTCCCCCAATACTGGTGGTTTCCACAAGGTGGGTCCCCGCATCCGACGTACTCCATTCGAAGGTTCAGATCGTTCTTTACGTGTTTCGGCGGCTCCTCCTGCGCGATTCCGGCCGGATCGGCGTACACCAACGTAACCCGCAGGAAGGGCTCCTGTTCGTCGACAAGCACCTTATAGGTTACCGAGTTATTGACGTCGGACAGCATCCTGGTTTCGTCGATGATGAAGGTTTTGTCGCGAAGATCGTAGAGCGCTTTCGCGTCGACCATACCCCAACCCTGGTTGAACCGGGTGAAGTCCTTGCTGTTGGGTTCGTTCAGGATCGGATATCGGTAGGCCGTGTTGATCATCAGGGCTTTCATTGTGGTCATGTGTGGACGACTGTCAAAGACCGACGCCCCTCCACCGAACCCACAGAACGCCTCATCATGCCACATCTCGAAGATCAACCCGGCGTATCCACAGGTAATCGGCGTTGCAGCGCTGGTACCGCTGAAAGGAGCGCCATAACACGGGTCCGAGATGCAGCCGCCGGCTGTCGAACATGTACCTTGACCGTTACAGGCATTCGCGTAACAGATATTGTCGGTTTCGCACGTCGTAGCAAGGTTCTCATAGAAATGGGCGAGATCGGGCTTGACCCGCCCGTCGGCGGCAGGACCGGTGCTGCCCGCGGTGTCGGTACAGTAGGTCTCGGTATAGGGGGGGCATTCGGGTGGGAGACACGAACCGTCCCAACTGTCGTCATCGCGACAGATGGTGTTGAAATGCTTGATCCCGCCGACCGACACGACGTTCTTCGCCCACGCCTGGCGAGCCGACTGCCTCGTTCCCAACTCCGGGAGGTTGGAACAGTAGGATGCAGCATCGGGATCACCGCAATTACCTTGTGCCTGGCAGATCAGAATGTCATATTTGAAGGCAATATCGTCAAGCGCTTCGGTCTTAGGTTGATATTGATCCGACGCCTCCCCGTATTGGTCACCCCAACTGTTCGTTTGGAACACGGCATTGTACGGACAATTCTGATCCCCGGCATCACAACACACATCTCCAACAAGCTGGGAGGTGTGCCTATCGCGCCCCGGCGGGATGTAGGGTGGATTCGGGTTTCCGGGACCGGCACAATACCCTTGCGTGGCAAAGATACCTTCGCCGTCCGGAAGAATCCCCCGGCCGCAGGGAGCGCCCGGCTCGCACGGGGCGGATGACGTACACGTGTCTCCGGTTCCGTCTCCGAACACAAGCCCATACACACGATTGCCATCGTATGTGTATTCGACGGTGTCGTAATTGAAGCAATGGATGAGCGGGTAGTCAGACGTCGGATGGTCGTAAGCGTCGTGCTCAGGCTGCAGCCCCATGTCCATGACTTCCCCACGGATGCCTACTCCGGTGTAACCCTCGATATCCTCGAGGTCCGCCGCCCCACTGAGGCAAGGTGCGACATCGCCAGCCGCACTGACAATCCCCGCGCGCGACACCCGCGACACCTCGTCCAGGTCAAGGATGGCGTCAAGTTGGTCGAGCGTCAGCGTCGCTTCCATTTGGATACTCGCGCTCTCCGCGTGCTCCACGACACCGCCAAGTGAGGTGATCAGCGCTGCCACCGCGTTCTGTTGAGCCGCTCCGCGCTCGAAGACAGCGATGGAATATCGCTCCGTTTCGTCCGAGCAGACTCCTGCCTCCAGCTCTTCGACCAACTGCTGTTCCGGCTCGTATGCAGGGTGAAAGGGAACCACCGCGCGTACGAATGGCAGGGCCGCCACCGCGTCACGAACCGAAGGCTCCATTTTCATGACATAGGCATGGTTCGCCGTGAAGCGGTAGATCTTCGCGCCGAGGTCCTTGACGGCCGAACGATACACGTCAAGGGGCTGAGTGACAAACTGAACCATGTACAGCTTCGAATTCGCCGGCCGCGCCAGTGACGAGTGGATGGCAGGCGTGTCACTCGCAGGATCGAATTGGGCATACCGCATTCCCAACTTGTATGACGTCCGACTGACGCGCGACACGATCGATCCATCGAAACTGATCCCGTAGTACGACCAAATACTGCCACCGGCGTCTACCTCGTTCCAAAGCAGGGCAACAACCGACGACCCTGGAACCACCACAACCTGCTGATCAACGACTTGATTCGTCGTCGTGTGATACGGCTCACCATCGTTCAGGATAAGCGCGTATCCGAATGCAGTCTGCTGAACCACAAACTCGGGTGGATCCCCAGTTAAGGCCGTTACACTTGAAGTCCCCCCACGACCGTGCCAACAACAACCCCCCAAGACCATGCATTTGTCCTTGTCATGTCCCGCCCTCCAAATGATTCGGACCACATGAGGGCTCCATTGTAAGAGTCCCGATATTTTCGTAAAGACAAAAAACCAAAAAAAACGGGCATTCGCTAGTCCGCAGTGCCATGACCCTGCATTGGCGATCTCCGTGGTGACGTCAGCAGGAGGTTCGGGCCCCCTTTGAGGCGTGCATGGCTTCGGTCCAGTGTCGAACTGGTCCACACCGACCGCTTGCACGTCCCCCGCACCTCTGGTAGTTGTGGTCGGAGTTGCCGTCTTCCAGGTGTGTGGGTCGGAGGAAACGCTCATGAAGTACGTCGTTGCCTTGACGCTGGCTCTTGTTCTGAACGCTACGGCCAATTTGCTCATGAAGGGGGGTATGAAATCGGTGGCTGCGGCGGGTGGGGTCCTGAAAGACGGGCTTGTCGCCGGCGTGGGCACGGTGCTCACCAGCAGCACCTTGATGATCGGGCTCATTTGTTTCGCGCTCAACGCGGCCTGCTACATGTACGCCCTCCAGAGCAAGGCCCTCAAAATAAGCATCGCCTACCCGATCATGGTCGGCGGAGGATATGCGCTGATTGTCGTCGTCGCACGCCTGCACCCCGCGCTTCTCGAGCGCCTCACGTGGGGCCAGGCTGTAGGGGTTGCTCTTGTCATGCTGGGCATTATCCTCATCGCGGTCCAGACCCCGAACGCAGCCTGATGCCCCTGAGTCGTGTTCATAAGGTGCGAACTTGAACACCCATCCAACAACGGACGAACCCGGAAACGCACCTCACAAGCGCGATCGCTCCTTCGGCGGTCAGGTCGGGCGGGTTCGCGGCATCGCCCATCGACCCGTGGACGGCGAGCCCATGGTCGAAGCCGCCGAGTGCGATATCCTCGTCGGGCGCGGGATCAGCACGGAAAACCGCAAACCCGGAAAACGTGAGGTCACCTTCCTGTCAGCCGAGGCCTGGGCGAACACCTGCCGCGACCTGGGTGCCGTTCTTCCGTGGCAACTCCGCCGCGCCAACTTGTTGATCGAGGGCATCGACCTTTCCGCGACCATCGGCCGCACCCTCGCGGTTGGCGACGCCCAAGTCCGTATCCACGCCGAGACCACGCCATGCGGGCTGATGGAAAAGCAGTTCCCCGGGCTCTGTGCCGCCCTGGTGCCCGAGTGTCGCGGCGGCGTGTATGGTCAAGTCCTGTCGGGCGGCACGGTAAAGATCGGCGACCCCGTCGCGGTCCTCCCCGCGAACCACACGCCGACGCCTGCGTGACTTGCATCGCCGGTCCCCGCCACTGTCACATCCCGGCACGGTGTGCTCTGCCTATCCCGGCAGAGCCGGAGAACCCGCCCATCGGAGCACAACCGCTTTCCCGTTCATCCCTCATCCTTCCAGGAGCGCTACTCCCGGTTGCGGCCCTTTCGCTTCGCCGCTTTTTTCTTGGTCGCGCGCGGGGTATCTTCCCGTTTGGTCGACGGCGGTTGGCGCGCTGCCTTGAGCCAATACTCACGGGCACGCTTCACGGCGATGCCCAGCACGGTGTCTTTGGGGTACTTGCCCCTAGCACCCCGCGTGCCTGCGGCTTGCCCCGTCAGCAGGGCGAGCGCTTCGTGCACCCGCTCTATGGCGTAGACCTGAAAGGTCCCCGCCGCACAGGCTTCCACCAAGTCCTCGCGGAGCATCAGGTCCCCCGCGTTGGCCCGCGGAATGATCACGCCTCGACCTTCCGCAGTGCCAAGCTCCCGGCAGACGTCGTAGAACCCCTCCACCTTCTCGTTGACCGCCCCGACGGCCAGGATGTTGCCTCGTTGATCGATCGCCCCCGTCATCGCCAGGCCCTGACGGATCGGAATATCCGTCAAGGCGCTGAGCAGGCAGCATATCTCCGCCCCCGACGCGGAGTCCCCGTCGATCGCCCCGTAGCTCTGCTCGAAAGCGACAGACGCATCGAACGCCAGCGGATGGTCCGTTCGCAGCAAGTAGCGAAGCAGCCCACCGAGGATATAGAAGCCCTTGGTGTGGATCGCCCCGCTCAGCGCCGCTTCTCGGTCGATGTTGATGACGCCCGCCGTCCCCGGGCCGATGGTGGCCGTGACGCGCGTCGGGAAACCATAGACCATGGGCCCCGCCTGCAACACCGCAAGCCCGTTGATTTGTCCCACGGCGGACCCGGTGGTCTCGACCCGGATCGTCCCGTCGGCGACGAGTTCTCGAAATCGCCGCGCCGGAAGATTCGCCCGCTGCTTGCCGCGACGCACGGCCCGCCGAACGTCGTCGGCGCTGACGCGTCCGGAGACGCGTTTCGGGCGCTGGGGGCTTCCCTCGGCGGCGATGAACGCAGCCTCTCGGGCGATGTCCGCGACCCGCCCGAATCGTGCCGACAGCTTGCCGCGGCTGGCGGCAATGCGAGCACCGAACTCGATCAACGCCCCCACCGCGCCCCGATCGAACGGAAGAAGTTGTTCGTTACGGGCGATGTGTGCCAGAACGGCGGCATAGTGGCGGCATCCCTCGTCGTTCCGCTCTATGACGTCGTCAAAGTCTGCCAGCACTTTGAACAAGTAGCCGAAGTCCGCGTCGAATTCGTCGAGCAGGGCATACGTCCAGGGGTCGCCGAGCAGGACGACCTTGACGTCGACGTCGATCGGGTCGGGTTTCAACGCCGGCGCCCAACCCGGGAAGGGCCCGCCCGGCGCGCTAATCTCGAGCTTGCCCGTGCGCAACACGCGCTTCAATGCTTTCCACGCGTCCGGCTCGTCGAGTACCTCTCGATCCTCGAGAATCAAAAAGCCCCCGTCAGCCCTGAGCAGCGAACCTGCGCGGATCCCGACATGGTTGGGACGCACGTCGTCCCCCGGCTCGTACTCGTAGTCAACGGTGCCCAGCAGGTTGCGCAGCGTCGGGGCGGTCTCCACAACGATCGGGCATCCGCCCTCAGCCTCATGCCCCGAGACCACGTTTACCTGATAGAGTCGCGTGAATTTCGTGCCTTCATCGAGATTCCCCAGGCGGTTGGAAACCACGTCCTCCACGACCTCGCTCAAGAAAACCCGCACCACCGGGTCGGGAAAGGCATCCTGGACTTCGCTTACCAGTTTCTCCAGGAGCGAACGCGCTGATCGCTCGAACAGCTTGCCCACAGCTTCGGAGTGCTTCCGACGAATCTTGTTCGCACGCTCGTTCAGCCCGCTCAGTTGCAGCGAATACTCGTCATACCGCTCCCGGACCGCGTTGAACTGCTCGTCCGTCACCTCGCCCTGTCGGTGGAGTTCGTCAAACTCTTCCGGGTCGACGGCCTTTCCCTCGACCAGCGGATAGATCGTGGTCTGCATGACCGGCCCCGCCTCCAGCGTGACCAGCGTCAAGCCTGCCTGCTTGAGGGTCTCCTCGAACGGCACGACGAGTTCTTTCAGCTTCTTTTCGGTTTCCTGGTCGAGCAGTGTCCGCTGTTCACTGACCCCCTTCGACGTCAGCGCCGGTGCGAGGTGATCGCGTATGAAGCGGATCACACCGCCGACGCGACGTTGAAGCTCCGCCCCGCGACCGGCTTCCAGCGTAATCAAGCGCGGCCGATCCGGCTGAGAGAAGTTGTGGACGTAGCAGCAATCCTTGACCAGCGGACAAGTGAGCCGCAGGTCCTCCAGCAGCCGGCGGACCATCGTCAAACGTCCCGTCCCGGTGAGTCCGCGAACGAAGACGTTCTGCCCGGGCGCGTTCGTCGCCAGACCGTAGCGCACCGCTTCGACCGCGAGATCTTGTCCCACGACGCCGGCGACGGGCTCGACATCCGCCGTGGTATCGAACGGGAAGTCCTCCCAATCGCAACGCCAGCGCAATGCTTCGGCCGCAAGCGGGGCCGGGAAACCGGACGTGTTCTTTTGACTCGCCGTACCGCGACGCGATTTGGCCATCACTTACCTTTCCCGTAACGCATGAAGGTGAAATCGTCCATGTACGTCGGCGGCGATGCGTTCGGTCGACCCCGACTCCGCATTCCGCAACGACCATTCAGCGCGCCGCGCGGGCGGTCGACCCTGCCAGGGAACCGGCGCCTCGGGAAGTATAGATCATTCTGAACCGCCATCCGGACTACTCGTCGAGGTCGAGGTCAGTTCCGCCCACAGCGCTTGCAGTGGTTTGCTCTCGGGCATCTTCCCGAGGGCCAGCGAAACGAAGCGCGCCGCGTCCTCTCGGGGAAGACCGTCCTGCAAAGCGAGTTCCAGTTGGTTGACCGTCGCCCGGTCATTCCCCGCGTGGAACGCCAGGTCGGCCGCTGCGAAATGGGCGAGTGCATCGTCGGGGTTCAGCGCCAACGAACGACCGATCCAACCGCGGAGCTTCGGCAACAGGTCCGCCGGAGCTTTCCGAAGCATCCCGTCCGCCTCGCGCCGCCCGAGCATCGCCTCACACATCCGTCGGTACCGCACGCCGAGTTCATGCAGCACGTCCTCTTCACCGACGCCCGCCGGCGCGGCTTCCATAAGAAGCGCTTTCGCCTCCGTCTCCCGATCGGCCGCCAAGTGGTAGTCGATCATTCGATCCTGGATCGCGTGACGCATCTGCCGACCGGCGAGCGATTCCGGCGTCAAAGCGACCGCACGCTCCGCGGACGCCAACGCGGCGTCGGGGTCCAGCGGATCGGCAAAGAACCGGCAGATCGCCAACTCGGCAAAGCAACTCGCCGCACCGATTGCGGCGCTTCCGGCCAGATCATCGTACGCCGGCGCCGCGAGCTCGAGCCGTGCGAGCGCCTTCTGGTAGTCGCCCCGCGTAAAATCCACGGCCGCCGCGAGGCGCAACACCTCCGGCGCCCACCGCCGCAGCTCCGGTGCCGTCGGCTTGTCATCGGAGGGTGACCGCAGCGCGCGCTGCATCTCATCGACGATCGGACCGAGCTGCGCATCAAAGTCCGGATCGCTCGCCATCCGCTTGAGAAGCTCCATGTAGCTCTCGGTCAGGCGGCTGTGCCGCAGGGGTCTCGCCAGGACGTGCAGCACGTCTTTCAGGTCCGTGTCGGCGCCCGCGGCATAGCGAGCCACCCGGCCGTAGTATACGGCGATGGCGGGCTCGAACGGCTGGCGAACCAGTTCCCGTTTGATCGCTTCGGCGGCATTCCGAATGAGTGCCGCTTCCGTGGCATGATCTTCACGCGCAGCCGCGTTGCCTGCCATGATCCGATACAGCCGGTACTCGAGCCGACCGTGATTGAGAAATCCGGGTGCACGTTCGAGCAAGGCGTTCAGCGCATGCCCGCTCTGCTGGCAGGCGATCTCGCTGTTTTGATAGTCCTCTTCCGCGAGCGCCGCCAATCGCTGATCCGGCACGTCGCTTTCATACGCCCGGCGTCGCCGATCCCGTGCCCGGTCCTGAAAGTGCTGCGCGCGGCGCAGGTGCGCCTCGCTGAGCCTGTACAGGTCCGTTAATGCCCGCTGCGGGTTCAGTTGGTTTGGAGCGTTCGACGCCAACTCGACCGCACGGTCGTAGTCCCCCTCGAAAAACGCCACGTCCCGCTCGAAGCTCTGCCGGGCCGCGCGAACGTCCTGTTGGATCGTGGCCAACGTCATCAACCCCACCACGCCGCCGACGACGGACGCCGTCAACCGCCTCGCCCGCGTCTGCGACAAGTGGTGCACCAGCCCGCGCGTGCCCAACGCGCTCGCCGCCCAGATCAAACCGACCACACTAAAAAACATCGTGGGCACGCCGGATACGCGCAGTCCCACACCGAAGCTCTCCTCGACGATCAAGCCGATCAACGCGCCCAAAAGTCCGCATAGTGCCCAACGTGTGTCCGTGTCCGGAGAAGAGTTGAGCGTCACCATTCCGGCACGAAATGTGAACACCATGGCTCCGGCAATCAGCAGGAACCCGACGAGCCCCAAATCGGCCATGATCTCCAGCCACTCGTTGTGCACGTGAGCGATTCTGGTCTCGAGCACCAGCGGATCGTCCAGCACGTCCTCGGACGCGTACGAATCGCCCGCAAGCACGAAGCCGCCCTGCCCGTGCCCGGTGATCGGCTTCTCCCTGAACATCTGCCACGCGTAACTCCAGGCGTAGGTACGCAGCCGCAGCGTAAAATGTCGACCCGTCGGCGAGAAGGCTTCCGATGCGCCGAGAAAATAGACCCACCCACCCAGCGACAGCGCGACAGCCAGCACCACAGGCAGCGCCCGCCGCCAACCGCGAAGCGAGAAGAACAGCAGTCCCAGCAACCCGAAAGCAAGCCCGACGGCTGCACTGCGAGAACCGCTCAGTACCATCGCCCAACTGATGACAGCGAGTGCCGCGACCGCGGCAGCGGCGACTCCGAGATGTCCGCCTCCGCCCGCCTTGCGAAACCGAACCACCGCTCCGCAAACGGTCGTCACCGCCAGAAGTATTCCCGGTATCAGGCACGCCGCGAGAAACGTGGGGTTCCCGTACGGGAATTTGGCCCGCAGATTCGGATTGCGCCCATAGAAGTACCAGATCGCGACGGCGGCTGTCACAACCGTGACAACGACCACGAGACGGCACACGATATGAACGGCGCGAGGGCCCAGTCCGTTCCCCAGTCCAAAAGCCCACAAGAACTGGATCGTCAGGAGCAGACTGGCCCCGACCGCCAGTTCCGGCGCGGACGACCAGCGGCTGCTCGCGAACGACCAGAGCAGAAACAACCCGGCCAGAACCTGAGCGGCGATCAGCGGGGCGATGTGGGTGGTCCGGGGAGGCGATGCCGGCTCAGGATCGACCGCGCCCTCCGCCTGAGCCGCGCCGGTCGTCTGCGCCGCGCCGGTTTCCTCATTGTCGCCGGCGTTGCCGTTGCGTCTTCCGACCCCGATGGCCACCGTCACACAGAGAACCGCAAGCCCCGCACCCATCCCCAGGATGTAGTTCTTGACCGTACCGGCATAGACCGTCGGAAACTGATAGTCCAGACAAAGCAGTTTGACCACCGCCCTGAGCGGCGACTCTTCACGCCATTCGAGCGCCCCGTCGATCAGGATGTAGGACTCGGCGGCACTCAACAACAACGAACTACCGATGAGAATCAGTGCCGCCAGGACAATCATCACCACGTGCAGCGGTTTGACCGCAGGCGGCTGGACGGCACCGGATTCGTTCGAGTCCGCGCCGGGCGCAGCGGCGATCTCGCTGCGGGTCGATAGGTCTGCTGGCGGTGCATGGTTCATTCAGCAGTGCTCTCGCCTGATCCGTAGTGCTTGTACGAGTCGACGCGTCGCGGGTTCGTCAATCGGTCGCCTGTGGCGGAGGGGCATG
>JASFUW010000144.1:0-11029 GCA_050050135.1 Phycisphaerae bacterium | reverse complement strand
GCCAACGGACACGGGCTGATCGAGGTCAGAAGGCCGAGCCAACCCGCGGACCACAACGCCAACCACCATTCGCCGGTCACGAACCGGTCTCCATCATCGCCGCTGCCTCTTTCGCGACGTACGCCAAAAACGCATCTTTCTCGTCGACCAGGTCCCAGACTTCGTGCAGTGCCCGCCAACCCACCTGCTTCCCGTCGCGCATGTTGACCAGCACCAGTGTGCTGGTGACCAGTTCATAGTCCTGCACGAAGTGTTCGTTGGCGGGCTCCTCGATGTTCACGGCGTGCCATTCCACTTCGCCGGTTTCGAATGCCTCGGGAAGAGCCGCTCTGAGCGCTTCCTCGGCGTAGGCCTCGATTGTCAGGCAGGTGTCACAGCGCTGCGTCCGGTGGAAGTAGTACGCCACCAACTTGTGCGCCTGCTGCGTACTCGCGGTCGCAACCGTCTGCCCGGTCGTGGGTTGCCGTGCGGTTGGTTCGCGACGGGAGGCGTCAACCACCAGGTAGATGACGCTCGCGGCCACGAAAAGCAACAGTACGGTCGAGATAACGCCCTTGGCCTTCACGTTTATGCCTTTCTCCCGGGAGAGGTCATGAGTGTGGCTGCCGCCTCATCGGCGACGCGCGTCACATTCCCTGTCGTGACGGGCGTTTCGCCTTTTGCCATTCCGAGGTCGGTCACGCGCATGTGTGCGAAGTCGCAGATACCCGCCTGTTCGAGTGTCAGCCTGGCGCAATCGAGCCCGCATCCGTCAATGGCGAGCAGACGGGCTGCACCTTTCGTATTTCCCATGATTCCGGCGACGCGGCCGCCGACACCGGCAAGACAGAACATCTTGCCCACGCCTTCTTTGTTCAGTTTTCTTGCCGCGAGGTCCGAGAGTTCGCCCACGTCGGCGGCTCCGGAACAGGCAAATATCAATGTCGGTCCCGCGGAACATTCACACGATTTCGCATTACCCATAACAGTTCTCCCACGATGTGCTCCTCGGTCATGCCGACGTCGTCTTCATCTTCGATCGGGCGGCCGAAGCAGGTCCTGTATCTCCTGAATCGAGGGCACTTTGCCACTGAGTTTGACTTCACCATCCACGACAAGCGCGGGTGTGACCATGACGCCGTACGTCATGATCTTCTTCATGTCGGTGACCTTGCTGAACTCACAATCGAGGCTTAGTCCATTGATGGCCGTCTGGACGGCGTTCGCCAGCGCGTCACACCGTTGACAACCAGGCCCGAGTACTTCCACTTTCATGTCGTCCTTCCTTACGCAATGGCGCCATAGATCATGCCCACCAGGGTCGCCATGACTACGACCAGCGCGGTGAACACCGCCGTCTTCGCGTTTCCGATGACCGAGCGGATCACGAGCAAGCTGGGCAGAGAGAGTGCCGGTCCGGCCAGCAGGAGGGCAAGCGCCGGCCCCTCGGCCATGCCGCGCTCCATCAGCGCTTGCAGAATCGGGATTTCGGTCAGGGTCGCGAAGTAGAACAAGCAACCAACACCCGACGCGACGAGATTCGATGACAAGCTGTTGTCGCCTACGAGCCTTGCTACCTGCTCGTCAGGCAGCAAAGCTCCGATGAACCCGACGACGAAGACACCTCCGAACAGAAGCGGAATGAGGAGCTTGGCAAAGTCCCAAGTATTGCGCATCCAGTTCACGAGCTCCTCGCGATCGAACCACCGCCGGACCATAAATAGGACCGCAAGTCCCATTAAACCCGCAAGGTACCACTTCGCGTGATAGACGGTCATGACCCAGTTTTGCGTCTCTTCGATCGAGGCGATCTCACTCTTGACAAGCGAAATCCTATCGCCAACTTTGAGATTCGCCGTCGGCCGGTCCACTTGAATGACAATCTCGTCCCGCGTCTCCTGAAGCATCACCGCGGGGATCGCGGTCGCGTCCGTCTTGTGAACGATGACGTTCCCGGGGTTGTACCAGTCGCTGAAGACGAGGAACGCCATCATGCAGGCGAAGTATATGGCGGTCTTCCACAGTGCCCGACCATGTGCGGGCGTTTCAGGCATGTGCATGGTGGCGGCTGATCTTGCCTGTTCGTCCTTGCGAAAGATGAGCGCCATCAGCAGCCCGATGAGGACGCCGAAGACGACGGCACCTACGACGCGAGCCACGCCGATCTCGAAACCCAGGACACGCGCCGTCAAGAACAACGCCAGGATGTTGATGGCCGGACCCGCATACAAGAAGGTGGCCGCTGGACCGAGCCCCGCTCCCACGTGATAGATTCCCGCGAACATCGGCAGCACGCTGCACGAGCAGACGGCCAACACCGTCCCGGAGACCGAGGCAACGGAGTAGGCCTCGAACTTGTTCGCCTTCGGACCGAGATGACGCAGAACCGCTTCCTTCGATAGGAATGTAGTGATTGCACCCGCAATGAACAGAGCGGGAACCACACAGGCGAGCGTGTGGTTTCGCGCGTACCATTGCAGCATCTTGAATGCCTCGAGGATGGCGACGGTGACCTTGGCGTTGGAGAGTGGGAGGACGTACGCCACCGCGAAGATCAAGACGAAGGCCGCAGCAATCTTCCATTCTCTCACGATCGAGGCTCGCTTAAGCGGGGCGGCGGCGAGTTAGGCCGCGGCACGGTTCAGCAAGGGCGGCATCAGCGGCGCATCGCAACACGCTGCTCATCGAGGTTCTGTTTAAGGACGGATTCGACACAGCTCCAGAACCCGCGGAGACACTTGATTTTCAGTCTATAGAAGGTCATGGAACCCTCCTTACGGTCGTCCACGATGCCGGCGTTTTTCAGCACGCCCAGGTGCTTCGAGACGGTGGACTGATCGACGCCGACGAGCTCAGTGAGGTCCGCGACGCACCTTTCGGACTCAGCCAGGGCGTCGAGCATGAGCTGTCGACTGGGATGGGCCAGGGCCTTGGCGACCTTGGCCCGGGCTTCGTAGAGCTGTTTCGTTTTTGGCTTCATGGCTCTATGGCAATTGTACCATATATCGGTCCGCGGTCAAGCCGTCGTGGACAGATTTCTACGGGCACAATGGTCGTGCGTGGTCTGTTCCAGCGCCAAATGTCGAGGTGAATTGTCCGAAATCCCTCTTTCACGCCTGCCAAAGGGGGCATGGAGGGGGCGCTACGGGCGGGTGTTATCTGCTCTGAAGGCTCTGGTGATGGCGTTGTGGCCGAAGCGTTCGCGGATGCCGTCGACCGCGGAGTCCAGGGCGGGATCGGTTTTGCCGCCCGGTTGATCGAAAAGCTCGAGCTGCTCACCACGGTGATCCGCCAAGTGGGAGAGTGCGACACCGATCAGGCGCAGCGACACCGTGCGGCGTGCACACCAGGCATCGAACAGCTCGGCAGCGCTTTCCCACAGTTCGTCGGTTTGCTGAGTCGGGGCCCTGCGCGTGGCGCTCCGGGTGAAGGTCCGAAAGTCGTGGGTGCGAATCTTGACCGTCACGGTCCTGGCTTGCCGTTTGTGCCGGCGCAGTCGTGCGGCGGCGTGCTCGAGGAGGTCCAAGAGTACGGAGCGCAGGTAGTCGCGTTCGCTTACGTCGACGGGAAAGGTGGTCTCATGGCTGATGCTCTTGGCATGGCGATCGGGGATAACCTCGCGCCGATCGATGCCGCGGACGAGCTGGTGGAAGTGCTCGCCGGTCTCGCCGAACGCCGTGCGGAGCCGGGCCACCGACATGCAACGAACGTCGCCGAAGGTCTTCACGCCGAGTGCGTCGAACTTCGGGAGTGTCGCCTTGCCGACACCCCACAGGTTGGATACGGGAAGCGAGTCAAGAAACTGACGAATCTGATCAGCGTGAACGACGACCAACCCGTCCGGCTTTTGCAGATCGCTGGCGAGTTTCGCCAGGAATTTGTTGGGGGCGACGCCTGCGGAGGCCGTCAGGTGCGTCGCGTCGTAGATGCGGCCCTTGATCGACCTGGCAATCACGTCGGCCGGTCCGAACAGACGTGTGGAGCCTGTAACATCGAGAAACGCCTCGTCGATCGAGATGGGTTCAACGAGCGGAGTAAATTCTTCGAAGGCGGCAAAAATACGTCGCGACACCTCGATGTAGCGTCCCATTCGGGGTCGGACGATGACGGCATCGGGGCACAACCTGACAGCCTGAGCCATAGGCATGGCACTGTGACAACCGTAGGGGCGCGCTTCGTAACTCGCGGTGGAGACGACGCCGCGACCTTTCGGATCGCCGCCCACGAGAACCGGCTTGCCCCGCAGGGCCGGGTTATCCTGTTGTTCGACGGCGGCGTAGAAGGCGTCCATGTCGATGTGGATGATTTGCCGATGCGCTCCACGATTCACGTGGTGTCCTCCCGTCGCGTTGGTGCGGGTTCGTCGGTTTGTCGAAGGGTTTCGCGTCCCGTCTCCAAGAGCACCTCGGCGGAACAACTCGCCATCTGATCGGCCGATATGAAGATGTATTCGCTCCCGGTTTCGCGGAGCGTGCGGACCACTAGGCACAACGTATCCAACATGGTGATCGGGAGTCGGTCGGCTCGCTCCCCGCGTGTGGAGCGCGTCAGACGGCGGTGGCGGGCCAGGAACCGATCCACGTCGGCGGGATCGGGCGCAAGCACACCGAATCGAACGCCGCTACCCGTGAGAACAGCCGTGGTGCGACGTTCGTCCGGTCCCGGCATGAGGAGCACGCCGTCGACCATCTCCTCGGCATCACGAAGCGTCTGTGTATGCTGGAAGGCGGACCTCAAGGTTGTCGCGAGACGCACCCGTCGCTGCGCCGGTTCGTCGAAGAGCGCGCGCTGCGCCGCAAGTTCGCCTTCTTCCTCCAAGGTGCGCACCGTGGCGTCATTCCGTCCGGCGAGGAGTTCGTCGCGTGCGGCGACGAGTGCGTCGTAGTCGGCGGGTGTCACGCGAGAGGCACAGGGTCCTGAACAGACGCCCTTGAAGTAGCGTGTGCACAGTCGGGCGGTCCGGTCGTCGGCAAGAAGCGCGATCGGGCTGGTGTGGTCAGTTCCTTCCGGGCAATGCGCCAATCGGAAATGTTCCGAAACGGCGGCCGCGATCGAGCGCGCCAGATGTCGACTCCTGAACGGTCCGAAGCAGACGTCCCCGGCCGTACGACGCTTGCAGACGTCGAGCTGCCGGTAGGGATTGCCGTTCTCGCAGAGGTAGCAGTAGTCCCTCCACCGGCGCATCTGACGGTTGAAGGGTGGTCGTACGCGACGGATCAACTCCGCTTCGATCAACAACGCCTCCAGGTTGCTGTGGGCGGTTCGGGCTTCGATCTCCGCGATCTGTCGCGACCAACCACGAAAGCGGTTTCCATTCGCCTTGCCACGCAGGTGGGACCGCACGCGGGCACGGATCGTGTTCGACTTGCCGATGTAGAGTACGCGTCCCGACGAATCGTACATGGCGTAGGTGCCCGATCCGGAAGGCAGTCGTGCCACGTCACGCACGGAGACACGCACCGGTTCCCGTGGCGGAGCATGCAAACGCGTAAAGACCGACCGGAACGCGCACTTTGCCGACACGCGCGAATTGGGTGCCACGTACTCGACAGCACGCGTCGAAACCGAAACGAGCACATCCGGTCTGATCGCCCGCGCCAAGGTCGAAAAACCGAGAGCCCGAAGTGTTCCGGGCGGACAACGACCGGACATACGAACCTGCGCCATGGCCCGCGATGGGAGTGACGCGAGGATGGTTTCGAACTCTTCGCGTATCCGTCTTGTTGTCAGCGATGTGACATCCATCGGCCAGGTCGACATCGGGCGCACGTCGTGCTCCAGGAAGGTGGGGACGAGCCTTCCCTCGACGAGCTCAACCAGCACGCAGCCCTTGGGTTCGGACGCCTCGGCGAACGAGATGCGGTCGGGCGAGCCGGAATATACGATCTGTTGTCCGTTGCCGTTTGCTGCGGCGAGTTTCTGGTGACGGTGGACGTGACCAGCGGCGACGTAATCGAACTGTTGCGGAAGCGTGGAGCGTTCGACGACGTCGTCGGAAGACCGGAACCTGAAGTTGGCGGGACCGCATGTTGCGGATTCGATGGTCTGGTGGATGGCGAGGACGCGGAGGTCGGCCCGGACTTCGGGCCAGCGCGTGGCGGCCAACACCTTTGCGAAGGTGCTCGCGGCCTGTCGCCGCAGACATGGAACTGCGGTGACGGCGAGGGACGTCCCACGAAGATTGAACGAAAACGTACGCGGCTCTGCGGCGATGCGTATGTTCGGATGGCTGAGCAGAAGGGACGCCGGGATCATCGAGCGTTCGTGGTTTCCCGGCACGATGACAACGGGAATGCCCGCGACCGCGAGATCGAGAAGCGGCTCACCGGCGGCGGCCAGCGCCCGGGCCGATGGTCGGGATCGGTCAAACAGATCGCCGGCATGGACCACGAGGTCGACGTCAAGCTCACAGGCCCGCGCAAGGACGCGGCGAAAGCTGGCGATAAAGTCGTCTCCCCGACGCGGGCGGCTGTGTCGGGGGCGTATCACCAACTCCGCCCCGATATGCGAGTCCGCGGTGTGCAGAATCCTTACGCTCTTGCCCATGACGAAATTGTAGCGTATGCGGCGCGAGGCTGGGAGGCAATGTTCGGATTTCGTTCACATGGATGAACCGACGATTCGGACGTCGCACGGCCGATGCTACCGATCTTTGGATCGCTGTACGCCGTTGGAAGGGACGCGCAACTTCGTTTTCTTCGGGAACGGCACCGTTTTCGACGCGTCCGCGCGTAGGCGCCGCGGCTGTTCAGGCGAGGCACCGTGATGCGTCGTGGGCTCCAGCTACTGCAGAACGCGTCGATGTGCCGGCAGGCCGCGGAGGAGGCCTCGGAATTCAAGCGGCTCCGGATACGTGTCAGGGGCAGACACCCAGGCAAGGGTCGGGAATGTTGCGGAAGGCGTCGACGGCGGCGGTGATGTCGACGAAGTCAACGACAGTGTCGGGAAGGCAATTGAAACCGCCCTTCAGATCGAGATTGACGAAGGTGCTCTGGCAGCGACCGGGCGTGACCTCTGGGGTCTGACAGCCGATCCAGGCCGTGTTGCAGAACGAAAGCGGGCCGAGCACCGCACAATCCACGTCGGTGGTGCAGCAGATCGGCGTGCCCCAGACGTTCCGAAATCCGTCGACCACCATGGTGATGTCGACGAAATCTACGACGCTATCGACGTTGGTGTCGCCGAAGCGCCACATGGTTACGGGAACCGGGTCGGAGAACTTCGAACCCGGGTCAGAGGGATCGCAGTCGGCTACGACATCATAAGTCATACTGCCGATCAGGTCTTCGCCGCGAACATGGACGGTATCCCAGCCGGACGGTCCCGGCGGGAGGTAGACGGGCGTCGGCGCGAGCGTTCCGTTTGCCTGAACGTAGGTCGATACACAGGCGACTTCGGGATCGGTACCGACGAGACGAATGGCAACGTCGCCGCCGGCGTCTTCGGGGGTGACGGCTAGGTAGCGTGAGCCTTCGACGACGGCTGTCGGCGGAAAGCAGTTGAGCACTTCGATGGTAACTGGCGGGGCGATCGAGGCCGTGGTCACGCCAGCTTCGGGCGGGCCTGCAACGCGGGTTTGGGCAAAACAGCCCGAGTCCGGGCCGTAAATGGCTTCACACGAAGCGGGCATCGAAACCTGAACGGTGCCCTCTTGAAGCGCCGTAAACTGGAGTGTGGTGACCAGAAGCCCTTCCGGTGTCGCGAGCGCCGCAGCGGGTGTGGAGATGGCCTGGTAGAAGGCGGTGCCATCGTTGAAGGGCATGTAGGTGAACGGATCGCAAAAGAGGTCGACGCCGCAATCGTTGTTGAGCCCGTCGAGCGCGCTGTCGTTGGGGAACCAACTTTGAAGCCACGAGTAAGGCCCGTTGTCGTCCGTGCCGGCGAGGGAAAGCACGGTGTGGTCGTCCCAAACGAGTATCATGTCGATGCCGCCGATGGGCTGGTCAATGTCGTTGACGGAGGTGGCGTACAAGGCAATCTCGGCGGTCTCACCGACGATGACGGTTTGGTCAGCGGGCTGCCACTCGAGGTTTATGCACTGGCCGGTGAAGTCCCCGCCTACACCGCATTGCGCGAGTGCGTTCGGCGCAGGTGCGAGTAGAATGAGGACGGCAGTAACAAGTGCAGAAGCCCCACCCCGGTTCTTTAATTGGACGCTCATCCCGCCACCTGGTTCAGAATGCCTGCCCCACCACCACATGAGGCACCTCCAGTATAAGCGGCGCAGCCGGTCGCGCCAAGCCCGTAACGTAACGTCAACGGCGAGATTATCGGTGTCGCAGCGGTAACGCACGGAGAAACCAGGTTGCAGGGTCAATGCGAAGGGTGTGGGTGAGCTGAATCCCTGATCGCGTTTGGTAACGACCGGAAAGGAGCGCAGGGCGGTTGTGGTCGTTTGGCGCCCTGTTGGTCCGATCAGGGGCAGACCGACCAACAAGGTTCGGCGTCGTTTCGGAAGACGTCGACGATGGCTGCGATATCGTTGAAATCGACGATCGTGTCCGGAACGCAAGTTAACGAACTCTTAATATCGAGGTTGGGATAGGCACCTTGGCAACGGCCGGGTGCTACGATGGGGCTGTGGCACCCTTCCCAGGTTGTGTTGCACAAAGAACCGGGTCCAAAGGGAGTGCAATCGGCATCGTCGAAACAACATAGCGGCGTGCCCCAGACGTCGAGGAAACCGTCGACGAGCATGGTGATGTCGACGAAGTCAACGACACCATCGGGCCCGGACACGCCGCCGGCGTCGCCGTAGCGCCATGGGGCAACGGTAACCGGAGACGAGAGGCGGGTGCCGGGATTGGCGGGGTTGCAATCGGTTTGGACTTCATAGGTGTATGTTTCAACAGCGTTTGGTGGGCCGGTGACGCCCCGACCGCGAACGTGGGCCGTGCCCCATCCGCTTGGTCCGGTCGGAGGAAGATAGACGGCGAGCGTCTCAGGGTACTGACCGGGCGCGGGTTCGAGGAGCCGCCCGTCGGGCTGAACATATCCGACGACACAGTCGACGTCGGGATGTGCTCCCGTGACACGGATGGCGACGGCGTCCGGGGTGTCAGGTGGTGTCACGGCGAAGTAGCGGGATCCTTCGGCCACGACGGCCGGTGGGTCGCAGGTTTGCGCAACCGATGGTGTCGGCAACAGAGGAATCATCGCCATGGTCAACGACAGGACCAGACATCTGCCGAAGAGCTTGATGGTACTATTTAGGCTTTGCACGTTCGTCGCTCCTTACGCTTGGGGCGGCAGCACACGTAGCTTGGCGGCACCGTGGTCTGCGGAAAGGGGCTCGAGATTGCCTCGATGGTTAGAAAAGACGCCGGTGCACTCAAACGCCGAGCCGAGAGTCACCTGCACCTACCGCTCAACGACCCTTCAACACCCTCCCGCTCCTCCCGTAGTGGATTCTCGCAAACCCGAGGACAAGCAGGATCAAGACGATCACTCCCCAATGCGAGACAGCCGGGATGCTTCCCGGTGGGCAAGTGCAATCATCTCGGCACTGGCCGGGACACCGGTTGTCGTTTGCGCCGTCGCACTGTTCCGAGGTTTGGTTGACCTCGTCGTCTCCGCAGACGGCGATGCACCTACAATCGGACCGACACTTCCCGGGGCATAACGCGTCGTCCGTACCGTCGCACTGCTCCCACCATAGGTTGACCTCGTCATCTCCACATAGATGGACGCATAGACAATCGGGATCGCATAGGCCGATGCACGCGCCGGTGTCAGAGCCGTCGCACTCTTCGGCCGGGTCGTTTAGTTCGTCATCGCCGCAAAAGGGTGCGCACTCGAGGCTGTCGTTGATGTCGGGATCGCAGGGTTCACCGGGGAAGAGGAATCCGCCAATTGCATCACACTCGGCGATCGTACGCGTGTCAAGACATCGCTCGTTGCCGGGACCGATGCCACGGTCGCAGCATCGACCTGTCACGATCGTGACGTTCGCGGGTACCAGGGCGACGAACGGAATCCGAACGCTGAACTGGTTTTTCAGGTAGGTCCGCCACGGGCCGGGCAGGAAACCGACTTCGAAGGTCCCTTTGGCATCGGAGGAGGATTCGAGACGGAGTGACATGCCGTAGTCGGGCGTTCCGTCGTCCGGGAAACTGGGCTCGAACCCGGTACTACCGCAGCGCGGGTTGGCATGCCGAACATCGCAGGCCGGCAGATCGAGGCACAGCTCGGTCGGGCGTCCCGGGCACTCTTGCCACGCGCCTGCACAGTAGATTCCTGCACACAACTCGCCCGTGTCGTGGGACGGGCAGTCGGAATTGGTGGTGCATGGGGGTCTACTGTTAGTGAGCTCGCCGGCTAGACCCGAATGGTATGTGCTCGAATCGATCGTTGTCTGCCATGCCTTGATCAGCGGTGACCCGTCCAGGTCCGGATCCCAACCGGCGACGAAGACCTCGAAGTCAATCATCTGCCCTCCGCTTGGCATGATGATTTCGTTGTTGGCGGGGTCGACGGTGTGCTCTCCCGACGCGCCGATGGGCACGAGCGTGATGGTGGTCTCGGTATTGGCGTAGATGCCGGCTACGAAGGAGGCGAAGTAGGCGGGAGCGCCGAAGCACCAGGCGTCGAAGTCCGAGGCTTGGCCGTCGCTACAGCTTGCGGGGTGATCGCACTCGAGAGTGCCATCCGTATGGTCGCATCCGATGCTAGAGTCCTCGCAGCATTGGCCGACGCCGAGGCTGCTCCACTGACTGGCGCCGTCGACGGATTCGACGGCGAGGTCCACGCAGGGGGAGTACATGTTGGGGCAAGTGTCGTCGCAGAAATTCTCCTCGCCGACGGCGGCGATGTCGGGTGGGTGGAACACGGCCCAGCGCCATCCCATTCGACAGCCTTCGGTCCATTCGACGACCATCCAGACATTGCGACTTGGTAGTGTCACTTTGGGATCGAAGTCACAGACCAAGCGATATAACGCGGGGCAGCCGGCGATGTCGGCACCCGGAACTGGGTCGGTGCAGAACCCACAGTCCCAGTGCGTTTGGCAGGGGTCGCCGGGCGGCGGTTGGGCGTAGCAGTGATCGGGCGT
>JASFUW010000143.1:0-11111 GCA_050050135.1 Phycisphaerae bacterium | reverse complement strand
CCTTCGATCCCGCCCTGTCACTCATCGAGGCGCTGAACCACGGTGGGGGCGGAATCTACGCGCTCGGTCGCCACGCGACGGCCGCTTTGCTCAACGCGACTTCCTCCCTCGTGAATTACGGCATGACAGCGGCTGAGGTCATCTCCGCCGTGCAAACGGCGTATACCCCGGGCGGCGATATCGAGGGAACGAAGAACCGACTCGAGTCGTTCAACGAAGAGGGGTGCCCGATCGGTCGAGGTAATGTTCTGAACAGTTGGGCGGTCCACCGAGGAAAGAACCCAAACACAGGCGTGCCGCCTGAACCGACCGAGTGTCTGCCTGCTATCCCTTGTGGAACAACGGCCGAGGTCGAGTTCAGGTACACCGTCACGAATCCGACGGACTGTGCACTGCGCGACATCACGATCGTGGATGACGTTTTTGGCGACGTCCCCGGCGGTTCGATCGGTGTTCTCAATCCTGGTGAGTCGCTCGTTTTCGTGCTCCGGACGATGTTGTCCGAGCAGATGACGAACACGGTCACGGTTACGGCCCAGGTGTCCGGACAAACTTGTGACGCAACATCGACAGTAACGGTCCATGATGATTGCAACGGCGACGGCGGCGGGGAAGGTTGCACACCGGGCTTTTGGAAGAACCACCTTGATTGGTGGCCTGACGCCTATCAGCCGGATCACGACTTCGATACCGTATTCGGTGTAAACGTATTTGACCCGGACCTGACTTTGCTCGACGCGGCCAGGCGCGGTGGCGGTGGGGTCAATGCCCTCGGTCGACACGCCGTGGCGGCGCTCCTCAACGCCGAGTCCGAAGGAGTCGACTACGGCATGAGCACGGACGCCGTTATCGCCGCCGTACAGGCTGCGCTCGGTCCGGGTGGAGACGTCGAAGGTACGAAAGACCACTTCGAGAGGTTCAACGAAACCGGTTGCCCCTTGGGCGGGCCGAAGAGCACCGCAGGACGAAACCCGCGAGCGCACGGACGCTGAGGCATCCGCAGGTTCTTGCACGGTGAGGATTTCTCGCAGGCTCGTCGGCCCGCAACGCACGTTCCGCACGCCGATAGCGGGAACGCAAAGAGCCTCGGCGCATCAAAAAAGACCACGCCGGACCGCCCAAGCTTACGGGCCACACGGCTGTCGAGCGGCGGCTAGGGATGCGGGTTCCACTCGGATTGCAGCATCCAGAAATCTCGGAGGTCGATGTCGGTGTCGAGGTCGACATCGAACGCTCTGAGGCAATCGACGCTCGGCCTGCTGGAAGCAGGGGCTACCCCGGAAGGGCCGGCCGCGCATTGCAGGAACGCGCGGTAGTCGACCAGATCGAGGCGGCCGTCCACGTTGAAGTCCCCGATCTGGTCCGTATCGCATTCGTCGGGCACGCCATTCCCGTCCTCGTCCGTGCTCACGCCGTCCGCGATATCGCATACGTCAAGAGCCAGATTGCGGTTGCAGTCCACCAGTCCCGAGACCACGTACGCCGCGCCGGATCGGTCGCCGTGGCCGTCCGGCCCATAGTACGCACCGATCAACGCCGTCCCCTCGAACAGTGCCAGGGCATAGGCATATTGGTCACCCGCCGCGTTCCCCGGAACCGCGAGCGCCGCCTGTTCGATCCATCCGGCACCGTCAAAACCATAAACGTACGCCGAACCCACGTTGTCCAGTAGGCCCTCGTTCTCCGGACCGCCGACCAGCAGAGTCTGTCCCGAGACCGCGACGGAGTAGCCGAACAGGTCCGACGGAGCACCGTTGGACGCAACCAGCTTCTGCTCCTCGAACCAACCTGTTTCACCGGCGCGGTACACGTACGCCGCCCCCGACCGGTCACCCTTGGGGTCAGCGTGATACGCACCGACCACCACGACGTCGCTGCCCGCGGCAACCGCACGCCCGAACCAGTCGTCCTCCCGCCCGTCGGACGCCGTGAGTTTCGCTGCCTGCACCCACGCAGAGCCGTTATGGCGGAAAACGTGCGCCGCCCCTGCCGCGTTCGCACGCTCATCGTCTCCATACGCCCCGACGACAACAACGTCACCGGCAATCGACACCGCGTCGCCGACCCGGTCACCCGCCGCCGTCTCCGCAGGCACCAGCGTTTGCTCTTCGATCCACTGACTCCCATCAAAGCGGAAGATGTAGGCGACCCCCGTAGCCATACCGTCCACCACGTGATTGTACGCCCCGATCACGGCCACGTTCCCCGATACCGACACCGCATACCCGAACCGATCCCGCCGCGCTCCGTCCGCCGGAACCAGCTTCGCCTCTTCCGTCCACCCCATGCCATCGAACCGGTAGACATAAGCCGAGCCTGACTTGTCGCCCAGATCATCGTCCTGGTAGGCACCCACCACCGCGACGTCCGCAGACACACCGACAGACCGACCGAATCGATCGCCCGCGGCCGCGTCAGACGCAAGCAATGTTGCTTCTTCTACCCAACTTCCGCCATCGCGCCGAAGCACGCGTGCCGAACCCGAGTCGTACCCGCTGTCGTCGTCCCCGTACGAACCCAGGATCGCTACTTCCCTCGATATCCCGACCGCGTAGCCCACGTAATCAGACGCATCCGCACCACCCGTCGACAGCTTTAGCGACTCGCCGACAATACACGGAGGCCTTTCACAACTGTCCGGCACCCCGTTTCCGTCTTCGTCTTCGCTTCTTCCACTCTCGATGTCGCACTCGTCCAACATCGTATTGCGGTTGCAGTCGTTTCCCTCGAGCTCGCAGCCGTCCACCACCCCGTTGTTGTTGCAGTCACGCCCGGCCAGGTCACACTCATCCGGCACACCATTCGCATTGCAGTCGTTACTCCCAAGCTCGCACTCATCCGGAATCCCATTCGACTGACAGTCTTCACTGAGCCCAGATGCAAGGTCACACACATCCAGCGTTCCGTTGCCGTTGCAGTCCCCCCCGGCGAGTTCACAGTCATCCGGTGTCGCGTTACTGTTACAGTCGTTTCCGAACAACTCACACTCGTCGGGCACCTCGTTGCCGTTGCAGTTATTTCCCTCCAATTCACATTCGTCCGGGATACCGTTGTTCTGGCAATCCGCGCTGGCACCCGTGGCAATCTCGCACCAGTCGATGACCATGTTTCCGTTGCAGTCCGACCCGGTAAGCTCGCACTCATCCGGAACGCCGTTCTCTTGACAGTCCGTGCTCTCCCCCGTCGCTATGTCACACTCGTCCAGTTCGCCGTTCCCGTTGCAGTCATGCCCGGACAGCTCGCATTCGTCGGGCACCCTGTTCGAATTACAATCATTGCCGACCAGCTCACATTCATCCGGTTTGAAGTTGCCCTGGCAGTCCGCGCTCGTACCAACCGCGATGTCGCATTCATCCGGAAGCGCGTTCGCGTTGCAATCGTTGTCCGCGAGTTCACACTCATCAGGGACATCGGTTCCGTTACAGTCGTTGTCCTCGAGTTCGCATTCGTCCGGCACGCCGCTGCCCTGACAGTCCGCACTCGTACTCGACACAATGTCGCAAACGTCCAGCGACAAGTTTCCATTACAGTCATTCCCCGACAGCTCACAGTCATCGGGCACCCCGCTGCCGTCACAATCATTATCATTTAACTCGCAATCATCCGGCACGCCGTTGGGCTGGCAGTCGCTGCTCAGACCTGAATCAATGTCGCAGACGTCGGGAACGCTGTTCCCGTTACAGTCGTGGTCGCCCAGCTCGCATTCATCCGGAACACCATTCGGCTGACAGTCCTCACTCGTGGCCGCCGCGATATCGCATGTATCGAGCAAACCGTTGGCGTTGCAGTCGTGATCCGGAAGTTCACAATCGTCGGGGATCCCGTTTCCATTGCAGTCATTGTCGTCCAGCTCACAGCCGTCAGGAACACCGTTACTCTGGCAGTCGGCGCTGCTTCCAGAGGAAATATCGCACGCGTCCAGCGTTCCATTGTCGTTGCAGTCGTTTCCCTCTAATTGACAAGGGTCAAGAACGCCGTCGTCATTGCAGTCAAGACCGCTGAGTTCGCAGTCGTCGAGAACCGCGTTTTCGTTGCAGTCTTCACTGACGCCCATCGCCAGATCACATTCATCCGGTTCACCATTTGGCTGGCAGTCAAGACTCGTTCCCGATGCGATATCGCATGTGTCCAGAACACCATTGGCGTTGCAGTCGTGTCCTGACGACTCGCACTCGTCGGGAATCCCGTTGGAATCGCAGTCTTCGCTCGTGCCGTTCGCGATGTCGTCGGCGTCGGCGATCCCGTTCTCATTGCAATCCTCTGCGATGATACGGAGGTAGTAGACGTCCTGTTCCCCGTTGAACGTAGCCGCATACGCTACCCGGACACCGGCATTGTCGGACGCGAGATCGAGGTAGTCGCCGATCTTGTTCTGGTTGGGGTAGCCGAGAAAATGGTTGAACGGCGGGCTGACCGGAACGTTCGGAGCCCACGTCTGCCCCGCGTCGGTGGAAAACGTGTAGTAGAGTTCGGAATACGTCACCGTAAGGTCGTTGCGGGTGTCGTTCCAGACGACGTCGATCCGCCCGCTTGGCGCAACATCCACGGCAGCAAACCACTGCCAGGAGCTGGCACGCGGCGGATCATCGTTCACGCGAACCGGATCGCTCCATGTCAGCCCACCGTCGATGCTGCGCACGAACAAGACGTCGAGCGGATCGAATACCGGCGTATCGGAGGACGCCAAAGAGCAGAGGATGTAAACGTTGCCGTGATGCGGGCCCTGCGAATGATCGCATGCCACCCAGACCTGCCCGAGCAGACCGCCGGGGTTCGGGCTCCCCGCGGCGTGGTCGACCATTCGACCACCGAGGTCGATCTCCGCCCCGAAGTCGAAGTCCGCGGGCCGGCTCGGGTCCCGCGCCGTCGTCGACTTCGCCACGATGAACCGGTCGCTGAAGAGCCGGTGCTGACCGGCAAGGTAGACGGCACCGTCCGGACCGACAGCCGGAACACCCCAGATCGGCATACCGGGAACCGGTACCGGTTCGTCAAAGGTCAAGCCCGCGTCCGTCGACCGAACGAACGTATTCTCCCCGCAACATCCCCATTGATCCCACGCCGCATAGATGTGCCCGCGACTCGGAAGGCTCGTCCGGTCGATCGCGATCCAGGGCTTGTCGCCGCCGTACGCGGTGTTCCCGGTGATCGACCAGCTCTCCCCGCCGTCGGTCGACTTGAACATCTGGCACGAG
Source organism: Phycisphaerae bacterium (assembly GCA_050050135.1). GTDB lineage: Bacteria > Planctomycetota > Phycisphaerae > UBA1845 > UBA1845. The sequence continues at coordinate 5,916 of JASFUW010000143.1, read as the reverse complement.
AAGTCGTTGTCGCGCCGAAACAGGCTGTAGTAGTAGAAGTTCCCGTCGGCGTCCGCCCGAAGTACCGGATCGCTCCGCCGAACGCCCGGCTCGAGAACACCGGGGAACGTCCAGGTGGCTCCCCCGTCATGGCTGTAAGCCCACCCCGCCTGGCGAAAGTCGGATTCCACCGAATCGAACTGGCGCCAACCGATCGCCATACGAGACGGATCGACCGCGCTCACCGCAATCGAGGGTTCGTTGGCCGCGTCGCCGACGATGTTGTTCCCCTCTGCGTCAACGTTCACCTGGACGCTGACATGGCTGTCTCGTACCCATTGCGGTGCAAAACCCTTCGCGTTTGTGAATGGCTGTTTCGGTGTTCGGGTGTACGGATCTTCGGCGAGCTCTTCGTGCGGCCGGGAGTTGACCACGCTCGGTGGCGCTCCCAAATGGGAGGGGACCATGCAAAGTAGCAGCAAGAACGCGAGCTGCCCAACCGTATCGCGCAACCGATCCGCCACACCCAGTTCCTCTCGCCGCATGTTCCCTCTTCATCTTCGTGGGCGGCTGACCCTCGGCCCGTAAGGCAACACGCGTTGCGTGCCGGACAACCCCCTGCTGCCGCACGGCAACCCGCGATGCGAACCTCGGTCAGGACCGACCCCTCCGTTTGTCCGGCGAGTGACCCATGCCCCGTCTACCGGTCACCCGCATCACGACCCCGCACCACTCGGCATCGCCGGATGATCGTCCACCGTCAGCCGTCCGTCAAGCTGGCGCGGCCGACGTTGGGCACAGGCGCCTGGCGCACCCGCCCTGCGCCTTGCGCCGGTCTCACCAGCCGCGATCGCGACCGGAAACGGTCGACTCCCCGCGGGCCCGCGGGGGGGACGGGTTGCCACGGCGCCCCCGCCCATCCTGTTGGCCACACGGCCCCGCCGGGCCGCGGGCGACGGTCGCTCTCGCGTCTGTGCCCTCCGGTCCGCCCGCAACGGAAGCAACCGCGAACCCCATTGTCCGAGAAGTGACAGGAGACGGCACCGCAACGTCTTGCCGACCGTCGCACGCCGCCAGACTGACCGTTGAGCGCGCATGGCTCGTCGGTCGAGCGGTTGCGGAGTACGGGAACCGGCCTCGCCCGTCTAACTTCAAACCCCGAAACGCGCTGGCACCTTCCGGCAAGCTTCGACCAACGGACATGGGTCCGATATTCCTGAGAAAACCCGACAACGGTTGCACTCTCGATTGCGCCTTTGCGATCATCCGTACAGGCGGTATAGTTCCTGATCTTGTGAATGTTCGTGCGCTGGTTTTATTGTTGGAGGGAATCATGGTTGGCCGTATGACGGGAACGGTCGCGGAGCGGCGCTTTTGGCTGCGGCATGCCGGCGTGGTCGTCGTGCTGCTGTCGCTTCTGCCTTTGACGTCGTGTGTCGCGCCGCGGAAGGCACCCGCGAAGAAACAGCAGGCGCACCAGGCGCCCGCCACGCTGCGCGCGCGAGCACAAACGCTCTGGGAAGCGCGGGTGAACGAAGATTGGGAAACCGCCTTTCTTTTCGAGGACCCGCGAATGCGCGAGGGCGTCGAGCCGGCCGAATTCGTCGAATGGGCAAAGAACAACGAGCCCTTCATCATCCACGCATTCGAGTTGGGCGACGACATCACCGACGGCGACTTCGGCTGGGTCGAAGTCGACTGCCGAACGTCCATACGCCGCTTCCCCGGCGCACAACATCGAGACGTCCACCGTTGGGAGAAATGGCGGAGGGTCGATGGCGCCTGGTACCCTGTTCCACGCGGCTTGCTGGACAACTATCCGCTTTCGCCCGCCGTCCGGGACGCGGCCCAAGAAGCCCGCCTGCACGCTCGCTTTCAGGAGGCGTGGTCAGCGCGCGAGCAGGAGGATTGGGCCAAGCTATACGCCCTCACCGACCCCGAGGACCGTCGCGAGGTTCCCGAGGACGGTTTTGCAGAAACGCACAGCCTCGTCGAGTTTTTATCCAGCGAGGTGCTGTGGGTGCAGGCCGTGGGGGGCGAGGGAACGCTAAGAGTCGGTTACCGGTATCGCACAACCGATCCGAATCTGTCGAAGCTCCCACCCCAACTTAAATATCTTAATGAAAAATGGATCAAGCGTCACGGTGAATGGTACCTGGACATAAGCAGTGAATAACAGGATCGATGTTCCAAGATGAACGTATACCGTAAAGTAGCCTATGCAAGCGTGTTGTGCGTGGCAATCCTCATGGGCGGGTGCAAGACCAGCCAGTCGACAGAGCGGGTGTCGCCGCCACAGGTTACGGAAAAGCCGACAATTCCCGACAAGCCCGCTCCGCCGCCGACCGAGCCACCGGCCGGGGCGATCTTTCAGCTCTGTGCCGCCGGCCTGCCCGTGAAAGAGATGTGGAAGTGTGATCCGGTCCTCGCCGACGTCAACAGCGACGGACACCTCGATCTCGCCGGCATCCCGCGCCTGGGGAAGGGACCGGCCGTCTGGTTGGGCGATGGACAGGGCGGATGGCAACGCTCCGCCGAAGGGCTTACCCCGGGTCTGACATCCTGCGGTGGCGGACTGGAACTGGCCGACGTGAACGACGACGGAAACCTCGACCTCGTCGTGGCTGACCATTGCCAGGGCATCTACGTATACCTCGGCGACGGAAACGGCGCCTGGACAATGGTCACTGAAGCATTGTTCCCCACGGAGCTGCTTTCCGGATCCGTCAGGCAAATGTTCACCGGCGCCGAAGACCTTGCCGTCGCCGACCTCGACAACGACGGATACCTGGACATCATCGCCGGCTCGAGTGACGAAGGAGGCATCAATCTCTACACCGGCGACGGGACGGGACGGAACTGGACCCGCACCCCGACCGACCTGCCCACCCGGGGCTGGGCCAACCGCCTGACACTCTTCGATGTGAATGACGACGGCCGCCTCGACCTCGTGGCGGCGTATTGCGAAGGGCCCCGAGTCTGGTTGGGGGACAACATGGGTGGTTGGCTGCCCGCGTCTGAAGGTCTGCCTACGCCGAGGGTCCAAGGCCTCTACACCGGCCTCGGGCTTGGCGACGTCAACGGCGACGGCCTCACCGACCTGGCGGTCGCCAACTGGGTGGACGGGCCCGAAGTCTACCTGCAACAGACCGACGGCTCATGGCACAAGACGGCGGACGTTTTTCCGCGAATGCGCGGCGGTGCCATCGGTCTCGCCCTCGGCGACGTCGACGGCGATGGACACCTGGATCTGGCCGTCACCGGCCGGCTGGACGCCACCGCAGGACTCACCCGCGGCGTGTTCCTGCTCCTGGGCAACGGTGCAGGCGGATGGACTTATGTGCCGGGAAGCGGCCTTGCCTCGACGGGCCTGTTGGCAACGAGCGGGGTCGAACTGGGAGACGTCAACGGCGACGGCGTGCTCGACGTTGCGGCCTCCAGTGGCCTGATGGTGGAAACCGCGCCGGGCGAGCAGCAGCCCGCGATCGCCCAACGAATGCTCGTATGGTGCTCAATCCCCGGCGGCGGTTAGGCGCAACCTACGGCCCGGTGAAAACAATCTGCCACACCCTCATGTCCGCGAGGTCCACGTGCCCGTTCCCGTTGATGTCGGCACACTCGCATCCTGGCGGGGTGCTCTGACTCGGACCGAGCATGCAATCGGGGAAATCGGAGAAATCACCCAAGTCGACGTCGTCATCACCGTTGCAGTCACCGACCGAGCACGAAGTGGCCCACGCGGCAATATGCGCCGCCGGACCGCCGTCTGCCATCGAAAAGTCACCGCCGGCATACAGTCGCGCGCCGCCAAGTCCGTCCTCTTCGTCCGTGGCGAGCAGTGCCCAGACTTCGTCGTTGACGCCCGAGCCCAGGGGCGACCAGGACAGACCGTCCCACTTGGCGATGTGGTTGACCGTCAGTTTACCGACTTCGAGAAACGTACCGCCCGCATAGATCGCCGGACCGGTCCCGTCGTTGAACAACGCCAGGGCGAGAACATTGAAGCTCGGGCTGGGATCCAGCGCGGACCAGCGCGTGCCGTCCCATCTCGCGATGTAGGGGGCCGTGCCCCCCGCCGCACTGGTGAAACTCCCTCCCACGTAAAGCGCGGGCCCGACCCGAGATACTTCATTGGTTCCGACCATCGCGAATACCAGATCACCCAAACCACCGCCCAGAATATCCCATGCGCTGCCCGTCCATTTCGCGATGCGTCTCGCCGGAAGCCCGCCGGCCGATGTGAAGTCACCGCCCACAAACAGTGCAGACCCTGTCCCGTCGTCCCACGCGGCAAGGGTGTTCACGCTTCGGTCCGTACCCAGACCGAGCGATCCCCAGTTCTCTCCGTCCCACTTCGCAATGTTCGAGACGCCGATCCCTCCTGCCCTCAGAAATCCCCCACCGACGTAGAGGTCGCCGTTGAAAACCCCCAGCGCATAGACCACACCTGAAGTCCCCACCCCGAGAGACGACCACGTCGTGCCGTTCCACTTGGCGACGAAACTGGCTGGCAGGCCGCCCGCATTCAGAAAGAACCCGCCCGCATAGAGTGCAGGGCCCGTTCCATCATTATAGACTGCTAGCGCATAGACGGTGCCGTCTGTTCCAAGCCCCAGCGGGCTCCACGACGTCCCGTTCCACTTGGCGATGTTATTGGCGGCGACCCCACCCGCGCTCGAGAACGTCCCACCCGCATACAGAGCCGGGCCGTTTCCGTCGTCAAATACCACGAGCGCTTCAACAGCCAATCCGACAACGCCAGGTTGTCCAGCTGCCCGCTCCCACGTCGGTTCGCACGGCTCACCACTCGCGAGTGCATCCGCGCCGACAACCAGCGACAAGATCAGGGCAATCCACCCTTGGATCCGCCTGGACATGCTTCCTCCTTCCTACTTCGGGTGTGGCCGATGGCACGTCACCAGACCCACCGGCCCCAGCGATGACCCGCGATACGCGCGCGGTCATCCTCCATCAATGATCCGAAAGTCGACGCCCCAAAAGCCGTGCCGCGTGCCAAACCCTCCACGCCGAACACCCCCCCTCTGAGGCGGGCCATATCCTACCGCTTCCGTCGTCGCGTGTCTACCGCGCTCGACCACGGGCGTGGAACCTCAGACAAGGCCAACACAAGCCACAGAGGATTAACGCCAGCGGTAATCCGTCACCGCAGACTCCGCAAAGCCCAAACGGGCTGCCCTTGGGTGTCGCATCACAGGGGTCGCCCGCCCCGTCGCCATCGGCGTCGTCCTGATCCGGGTTGGAGACCCCGGGGCAGTTGTCGCACGCATCTCCGACGCCGTCAGAGTCGATGTCCGCCTGATCGGGGTTGGCCACCGCAGGACAGTTGTCCTCCGGAAGCGCCTGACCCACCCCCGAATCGGGAACGGTCCCAGGTGTCGGCAAGCCGTCATTATCCGGGTCCTGAACCGGTGAACAGCCGAACGCGTTGACCGCCTCGCCGTCAGCGGTTCCGCCGCACGCATCGCAGACGTCACCGTACTCGTCACCGTCCGAATCCTGCTGATCACCATTCCCGACGGTGACACAGTTGTCGCACACGTCTCCGACACCGTCGTCATCCGAGTCTTCCTGAAGTGGATTGGCTACCTCCGGGCAATTGTCGAATGCTCGGCCGATCCCGTCTCCGTCCGAATCCACCGCTTCGCAGCCATCCACCTCCGGATCGGATCCGGTCGGATCATCCGGACACCCGTCACACGCGTCGCCGACACCGTCGCCGTCGGCGTCTGCTTGATCGGGGTTGGAAGCGCCCGCGCAGTTGTCTTGCTCATTCTCGAAACCGTCGCCGTCCAGGTCGGAATCACAGACGTCGCCGATCCCGTCGCCATCCAGGTCGCTCTGGTCCGGGTTTGGCACCAAGGGACAATTATCCGCAACATCACCCGCGCCGTCGTTGTCGTCGTCCCAGTCACAAAC
>JASFUW010000142.1:0-11125 GCA_050050135.1 Phycisphaerae bacterium | reverse complement strand
TGCAATCTCCAATCCCCAATCGACAATCCCCAATGCTCTCACTCGCGCGTGTAAGTGACCTCCAAGATCTTGAACTCTCGCCCATCGCGGCCCGCTTCATACAGTTCGACCACGTGCGTCTTGTCGTCGACGAACCGGGTAACACCCCGGCTCGGTCGTTTTACGCCGGTCCAAGGATCGCCGTGCGTGCCGACGAAGTTGATGACGTCGCACGGCTGTTCGCAGGTCCCCAGATACGTCGTGATCGCGGTATTGAGCGAGTCGATCCATACCGATGTGTATTTCTTCTCGAACCGGTCGTACCCGTACACCGCCAGCGCCTTGAAGGGTAACGCGAGGTCGCCACCGTCGAACTCCTCACGCAGGAAGCGATTGCCGAGTATCCACTCTCGCTCACAGCCTCCTTCCGATTCCACGACCGGCGAACCCGCCGACATCTTGTATTTGACCGAGGTCTTCCACTTGCCGGCCATCCGATCGAGCAGACGGTGTTGCGGCGCCGGCATGGCGTACTGCACCATGTTTGCGATGAGGGATTCGTTGTCCCGTTCGGTGCCGGCGGAGTCCTGTCCGGGGTTATCGGACGCGCGACTGGAGGCAATACCAACAAGGACTGCGACGACAACGGACAGGAGCAGAATCGAGAAAAGCATTCGACGGGGAGGCATGACTTTCCATCCTATCGAGCACGGCGACGCCAATCGGTCCGCAATCGGACGCTGCGATCAACAGTACACGCACTGCGCTCGCCACGCCAGGCGCGGGCGCGGACCTCGCCCGTGGAGGCTCGGCGGATTACGCGCGGAACGGACATGCCTCGGACCCGGCGCAATAGACTAAGCCGGCGCCCGCGCGTGCACACAGGCGTCGGCTCGTCTCGTTTCATCTCGAACCCGTCTCGCCGACGGGGGGCCGGCAACTCGGGACAATCAAAGCTTATCTACCCGCCCTGAGCGCCCTTTTTGCACTTCGGGCACTTGCAGCCCTTCTTGCATCCAGGCTTACAAGGCTTCTTGCAGCCCGGCTTACATGGCGCCGACGCACACGGCGTGCGGCCTTTGCACCCGCACCGGGTGGACGCGCATCCGGTCGAGAAGGTGAATGCCAGCGCCAACGAAAACAGGGCAACCATCAGGTAACGCTTCATACCACAATACTCCTCTTCTAATAGCATTGACACCAAAGTCAGGGTGATGACCGCGATTCACGAACGGAACCGCGGTACGCGAAAGGCCCGAACAACGCACCAGGCCTCCGGACCGGACTTTAGCAGAACCGGGCGCCGCTGTAAACGGGGTAAGGCGCGAGCAGAACCCACCTTTCGCCCCGGGTCGTTGCGCCTCGACGACGGTGAGTCTCCCGTCCTACGCCCAATCTGTGCGACCGGGCCGACTTCCATCTGACCGGTGTGAGCCGTATCATGAGGATCCTCTGTGCCGGTCGAACGAGCGGACGGAGCCTCGCCCCGTGCTCCGAAGAAGCGGGCTCCGCCCACGCGGAACCGTGCAGGACGGACGCTTGGATGTCCTCCGACGCCGCCACGGCCGTTGACGGGGGCTATGATGACGCTGACCCCGGCGCGCCGGGTTTCCTGGCTCTATGAAAGGTGACTTTATGAGAGCTGCGACGGTTGTTGAAAAATGTGCATTGGTGGTCGGTTTGGCCGCCGTCTGTGCCCCCGAGGCATGGGGCCAAGCCCCGGAACCCGCCACCGCCGAGCAGATCGCGAAGTGGATCGCGGACGCCGGTGATGCGAAAAAGTACAAAAAGGCCGACTTCGCCTACGTGCTCGACGAGGCTGACGTCTACGTGCAGAAGAGCGGACTCGCGACGACCGAGGCCTGCCAGGTCATCAAGATACTCACCGACAAGGGCGTCAAGTCAAAGTCCGTCTTGCGTTGGGAGTTTGATCCGGACACCTACCGTGTCACGGTCAAGCAGGTCCGCATTCACCGCAAAGACGGACCGATCGAAGACGTCAACATCGACGCGCTGATCACCCAGCCCGCACCACAGCACATGATTTACTGGGGCAACCAGCAACACGTGCTCGGTCTTCCGCGATTGGAGATCGGCGACAGCCTCGAGATTCGCACGAGCAAGATCGGCTTCAACATCGCGTATCTGTCGAACGGCTCCGGCGCCGGCGGCGGGTCGGGCGGCGCTTCCGGCGGAAGCTGCGACCTGGTCCCGCCCATGCCCGGCCACTGGTACGAGGTCACATTGTTCCAGGGCAACCACCCGATCCTTCGCAAACGCTATTCGGTGCACATGCCCAAGGACATGCCCGTCCAGTACGAGGTGTACAATGGCTCTTTGAAGTCGTCGCTCTGGTTTAAGGGCGATACGCACATCTACACGTGGACGGCGGAGGACGTCCCCGCGGTCAAACGCGAGAAACGCATGGTTGCCCTTGATGATTGCGTACCGAAGCTTGTCATGGCCACACTCGAAGACTGGCACGCCAAGTCGCGCTGGTTTCATGAGGTCAACGAGCCCCAGTTCGAAGCCGATGACGCCATTCGGGCCAAGGTCGCCGAGATCACCGAGGGCCTGACCACAGATGACGAAAAGATCGCCGCCTGTGTCCACTGGGTGGCTGACAATGTTCGATACTTCGGCACGAAACGCGGACCCTCCGAAGGATACACGCTGCACAAGAGCACCGAGACATTCCGCGATCGCGGCGGCGTCTGCAAAGACAAGGCCGGCATGGCGGTCACCATGCTCCGCGTGCTCGGCTACGAGGTCTACCCGGCTCTGACCATGGCCGGTTCACGCGTGGACTACATCCCCGCTGACCAGTTCAACCACACCGTTACGGTCATGCGAAACAAGGATGGCACCTTCCGAATCCTCGATCCCACCTGGGTGCCGCTCAATCGCGATCTCTGGTCCACGTTGGAGCAGGAGCAGGGACTGGTCTACGGAACGCCCGAAGGTCAGGACCTCACGGCGTCGCCCTACTACAAGCCCGACGTGAACAAGCGATCCGTCACGAGCAGGGGTGAGATTCGCGACGATGGCACGCTGGTCACCCGCCTCCGGTTTCTCATGGACGGTGCAGCCGACAACCGATTCCGCCGCATCATCCACGGATATTCCAAACCCGAGCAAAAGGCCGCGCTGGAAACTCGGCTGGGCATCGCCCCGAATGCCAGGATCGAGGAATACACGCACATCGATCCGTATGACTACTCGCAGGACGGCTTCATCGACATGACCGTTTCAGCACCGGCGTACGCGGCCGGTGGGGAAGGGTTCGCTACTTTTCGGCTCCCTCTGATGTCACACCCGCTCAACGGGTTTTTCCGAGCGAGTTTCATGGAGGCGGCAGACGAGAAGGAACGAGAGTACGCCGCGAGATTTTGGGCGACGCGGATGCTGGAGTACGAGGAGACCTTGAAGCTACCGGATGGCTGGAAAGTCACGAAGGTCCCGGAGCCCAAGACGCTGGACTCGGGATCGGCTTCCCTTTCGTTCGAGGCGACGCCGGGTGACGGCAGTCTGACCTATCGCTTCGTGTTCAAGCTCAAAAAGGGCGTTGTCCCCGCGGACGAATACGGCGACTACAAGAAGGCAGTCGACGCCATGAAGAAGTTGGGCAACGAGTGGATCGTCTGCGCTACCGACCAGCGTGACACCGAGCTGGCAACCGATGCACGGCTCGGTACGGGAACGGGGGGAACACGGTGACAAAGGGCGACACAACGAAGGACCTCAGCATGAAAGCGATGTCGATCATTGGAACGCTGCTTCTTATCGTTTCGACCGCGTGCCAGCCGCCGCACGCCCGCGCCCAGCTCGCCGACCGGTCCGCGCCGAACCTCACGGTCGGCGCCGCGCAGTTCCCCGACGAGGACGCCATCATCCTGCGCTGGGAACAGGACTGGACCATCGATCGGGACGGGACGGTCCATCGACGCGATCACAAGTGGTTGAAGTTTCTCAACTCGCGGCCCATCCGCCGCGTCGCCGACCCGCGACTCGATTTCAAGCACGGACGGGACGAGCTCATCATCCACACGGCGCAGACGCATCTTCCGGACGGGACCGTTCTTCCGGTGCCGGATTACTCGTTCAACTACGTCGGTCCGGATGATGTAGCCGGCTGGCCGGAATACGCCGACTGGCAGCAGATGGTGATCTGCTTCGGCGGCATCGAGGACGACGCCGTCATCGAGCTCGACTATGAGGTCGTGACCCCGGCAAACACGCTTCCCTGGATCGACGCCGACCTCCGACTGCACGATGTCTATCCGACGGTCGCCCGCGTGGTCAGCGTGACCGTTCCGCAAGGCACACCGGTCCGGCACAAGGTCGACCGGGTCGAGCCCACACACGTTGACTTCAGCGAGTCGACGTCCGGCGGATCGATAACGTACCGATGGGCGTTTGCGGATTTGGCGGGCAGCCCACGGGAGCCTGAGTCCGCGCCGTGGCAGCAGCGCGCCGGACGACTCCGCTTCAGCACCTGCCCGAGTGCCACACAGTGGGCATCTTCCATGCTCGAGCGCGTCGAACGGGCGGCTCGGCCCGCCGATACGATCAAGAAGTTCGCCGAGTCCGCGATCGAGGAGGAGGCGGACGTCACCCAGCAGGTCCGCAAGATCGCCAAAAAGATCAAAGACTCGTTCAATACGGTGACGTCGCTTAAGACGATGCAGACCTTGCAGGCTCGGACGGCGGCGGATGTGCTCCGCGCCAACTACGGCAACCGGCTCGAAGCCGGAGCCCTCCTCCTGGCGGCGTTCCGGGCGCTGAACATGGAGGCGGCGCCGCTTGTCGGGGTGGACGCGACATGGTGGGATGAGTCCACCGGACTTCCGCCCACCGAACCCGCCTTCACCGGCGTGGCGGTCCGCGTCAAACTGCGCGATGGGCCGGTCTGGGTGCACCCCGAGCACGGCGTCGTGCAGAATCCGGGAGGCTGGGGCCGGAACTGGCTCGTCAGCGCGGACGGTGACCGGCTGCAATCCGAGTACATCTACGCCCGCGGCGAGGACAAACCGAGCGAACTCGACATCATCGGAAAGATCGTCGTCGACAAGGAAGGAAAAGCGTCCGGCGAGCTTCGCATTCGCGCGACGGGCGCGTTCTTCGATCCGGACAAGTTGCGGGAGGCTGACGCTCAGAAGAAGAAGGTGAAGGAAATCGTCGGCCGCTTTCTGTCGGACGTGGACGTTCCGGGTCATTCGATTGCCACACTTTCGGATACTCTGCTTCAAGCGACGGCCAGTGTCGCCTCGAAAGACGAGCTCGAGAAGCTGGACGGACGCCGCTTGCTCAAGCTCGGCGACGGACCGGCGTTCCTCAAAGAGATACCGCTCCCGTTGAACCGCTCGTATCGAAGGACCGACGTCCACACGAACGGACGGTTCCATGAACGGGTCAATCTCACCTTCGAAGTGCCGAAGAAGTGGCAGAGCCTGGCCGTGCCCAGGGCCATGTCGCCGGTAGAGGGCCCCTGGGGACGCGTCGAGCAGCGCGTGGAGGTTCGGGACGAGACGATTCGCTTTTACCGTGAGGTCTCGGTCCTGACGGATCTGATCGCTCCCGACCACTTCGAGAGCCTGCGAGCCGCGGTCAACGAGCTCATGGCCAACCAGAGCCTCCTGCTGGTGGTTGGAAAGTCGATGGACGCGGACTAGTTGTCGGAACTGACCCCCCTCCCCTATGGGGAGGGGCCGGGGGAGTGTCGGAGTTCTCGTGCTCTGCCCATCCGCCCCGATCTTTGCGCGGCCTGGGGAGGGGCAACGTGTGTCACCAGGTCGGTCTGGTCGATAGTTGAACGCATGATGAGCAAACGTTCGAGTTTGTGGGTCGCCCTGTCGTGGTCGATATCCTGCGGGTTCGCTGGTGCCAATATCATGGCACAGGAGCCGGGTGCCGCCGCCCCCGCGAATCCCTCCGCGAACGTTCCCGCGGAATGGCTGACCAAGGCCGAACAGACCGCCTTTCGAGAAACGCCGCGGTATGACGAGACGATGGCCTATGCCCGACGCCTCGCTTCGACGAGCGAATGGATCGACTTCCAGTCGTTCGGGACCAGCCCCGAAGGGCGTGACATGGGCTTGCTCGTCGCGTCGAAAGACAACGCCTTCACGCCCGCCGCCGCCCGCAGGTCCGGCAAGCTCATCGTTCTGGTGCAGAACTGCATCCACGCGGGGGAATGTGCCGGAAAGGACGCTTCGCTCATGTTGCTGCGGGACATCGCCGTCACGCGAACGCGGGCGGAGCTGCTCGACAACGTCATTCTTCTGGTCATCCCCATCTTCAACCTGGACGGTCACGAACGGTTCAGCCCCTACTCGCGGATCAATCAGAACGGGCCGGACGAAATGGGTTGGCGCGTAACGTCGCGGAACCTCAACCTCAATCGCGATTACCTGAAGGCGGACACCGTCGAGATGCGTGCGTGGCTCGGGCTGTGGAACGAATGGCGCCCGCACATGCACTTCGACAACCACACCACCGACGGCGGTGACTGGCAGTATGACCTGACCTACGCAGCCGACACGCACGCGGCAGCCGCGCCGCAGATCGCCCGATGGCTCACCGAGCAACTCTATCCGGACGTTCTGCCGGCGCTGGCGCGGGACGGGCACGTCGTCATGCAATACTTCGGACTCGTCGACTCGAAGGACCTCACCAAGGGCATCCGCTCGGGCGGTTTCAGCCCGCGCTACTCGACGGGCTATGTGTCGATTCGCAACCGGCCTTCCATTCTGGTGGAAGTGCACGTGCTCGAACCATACCGCACGCGGGTCATCGGCACGTATAACATCATGCTGCACACGCTCGAGCTGCTGAACCGTCAGCCGCAAGCGCTGCGCGAGGCGATCGCAGCCGCCGACGCCTCCACGAAAGCGATCGGGGCGAGCTATGACCCTCAGCGCCGCCTCCCTGTCGCCATCCGTCGAACCGACGACGGTGAACCCATTACGTTCAAAGGGTTCGCGACGCGGCGCGAGTTGAGCGGGATATCCGGCGACGTGCGCGTCATCTATGACAACACTACGCCCATCGACGTCGAGACCGTGTGGTACCACACGACCGAGGTAAAGACCGAGGTGACGCCGCCTCTGGCGTACATCATTCCGCCGCAATGGACGGAGGCGGTCGAGCTGGCTCGCGCTCACGGTCTGCGGTGCGAGCGGTTGCTGGAGCCGGTCACCGGCGAGTTCGAGTCGTACCGGTTTTCGGAGGTGTCGTTTCCCTCCCGGCCGTATGAAGGCCGGTTTCAGCCGCGATTTACGGTCGAGCCGATCACCGAGCGCCGCACCTATCGGCGAGGTTCCGTGATCGTCCCGCTCGATCAACCCGACGCCAAGGTCGCGGTCCACCTCTTCGAGCCTAATGCCCCTGACTCGCTCGTCGCGTGGGGTCTCTTCAACGCCGTCTTCGAGCAAAAGGAATACGTCGAGCACTACGTCATGGAGACCAAGGCGCGGGAGATGCTCGCTGCCGACCCGGCGCTTCGGGAGACGTTCGAGGAGAAGGTCCGGACGCATCGCGAGTTCGCGGCCGATCCCCGCGCCCGGCTCTACTTCTTCTACAAGCGATCGCCGTACTGGGACGACCGCATGAACGTGTACCCCGTCGCCCGCATCACGAAGCCCATCGGCGCGGCGACGCAACCGCTCGATCCGAGCCGCGGGCCTTAGCCCGCGCGAATTCGGCAAGCCCGATTGGAGGGGAACGTTCGCGCATGCTGGAGGGTGTCGAGCGGGTCGGATCGGTGCGAGATTTGCGGTTGGCGTCCGCGCCGTGCATCCGTTACGATGCCCGGTCCAAAGTGCCGAGCGCGGGCAATTCGCGGTTCGTCGGAACGAATGACCCCTCGGAAGTTTGCGAGTGATGTCAGACGGGAGTAGGTGATGGCGATCTTCGATGTCGAGAAGTACCGAAACATTGCACTGGTCGGGCACGGCGGCGCGGGCAAGACGTCGCTTGCGGAGGCGCTGCTCTTCAAGGCCGGTGTCACGAAGCGCCTCGGGAGCGTGCCGGACAGGACCTCGATTCTGGACTACACGGACGAGGAGAAGGAGAAGCAGTCCTCGCTCGATTCGGCTGTCTGCGCCCTGACACACGCGGGTCTTCACGTGAACATCGTGGACACGCCCGGCGCGCCCGCGTTTTGTGGGCCGGCGATCGCCGCGCTCGCCGCGGTGGAGTGTGCGGTCGTGGTGGTCGGCGCCTCGTCGGGCATCCAGGTGAACACGCGGAAGATGTTCGAGCGGGCGCGGGCGTACGGGCTCGGCGTGTGGATCGTGATCAACCACATCGACGCGTCGAACGTGGATCTCGAGGGGATCGTCTCGCAAATCCAGGAAACGTTCGGGCAGCAATGCGTTCCGCTGAACCTGCCGATGGGCGGGGGTAAGGGCGTGGTCGATTGCTTCACCCACGACTCGGGCGACGCGGACTTTTCGTCGGTTGGTGACGCGCATACGGCACTTATCGAGGCGGTCGTCGGTGCGGACGACGAGTTGATGGAGAAATACCTCGGCGGCGAGTTCTCAGACGAAGAGGCGCAGGCGGCGGCGGCGAAAGCCGTCGCGCAGGGTGAGCTGGTCCCGATTCTGTTCACCGACGCGCGGGGCGACGTGGGGGTGGCGGAGTTTCTGGACGCCCTCGAGTCCGTTTGCCCTTCGCCGGCTGCGGGCAAGATACGCACGCTGGTCGACGACGAGACCGAAACGGCGGTCGAGCCCAAGCAGGACGGGCCGTTTGTGGGGCAGGTGTTCAAGATCACCACGGACCCGAAGACGAACATCAAGCACCTTTCGATCCGCGTGCATTCCGGCAAGCTGACGTCGGACATGTCGCTCAAGACGGTCGAGGAACCGAAGGGGACCAGGCCCGGGCACGTGCTCCGCTCGCTGGGTGCGGAGCATTCGGAGATCGAGGCGGGGGTGGCGGGTGACGTGATCTGTCTGGCGAAACTGGATTTCAACGTCGGTGACACTTTCTACTCCGACAAGCCGGGGAAGATCGCCATGCCGACGTTCCCGCGGCCGATGTTCTCGCTGGCGCTGGTTTCCAAAGCGCGGGGCGACGAGGACAAGATCGGCGGGGCGCTGAGGCGGTTCGCCGAAGAAGACCCGTGCTTTCTGTCGGAGCGGGGGACGGGCGGTGAGCTGGTGATTCGCGGGATGGGCGACATGCAGCTTCGGACGTATCTTGCGCGAATGGCGGCCCAACACAAGCTCGAGGTGGACACCCGGCCGCCGCGCATTCCGTATCGAGAGACGATCACGTCGCAGGCGCGTGACATCGAATATACGCACAAGAAGCAGACCGGCGGGGCGGGGCAGTTCGGGCGGGTGATTATCAACCTGCTGCCGGCGGACCGCGGCGAGGGGTATGAGTTTGTCGACAAGATCTTCGGCGGTGCCATCGACCAGGCATTCCGACCGAGCGTGGACAAGGGCGTTCGGGCCCAGATGACGGAGGGGGTGCTGGCGGGGTACCCGGTGGTTGACGTCAAGGTCGAGCTGATCGACGGAAAGACGCACCCGGTGGACAGCAAGGACATCGCCTTCCAGATCGCCGGGCGGGGTGCGTTCAAGGATGCGTTCCTGAAGGCGAAGCCGGTGTTGCTGGAGCCGATCGTGGACGTCGAGGTCATGGTGCCGGCGGATAACGTGGGTGACATCCAGGGCGATCTGGCGTCGCGTCGGGGTCGGCCGCAGGGGCAGGACATGCTGCCGGGCGGGCTGGCCCTCATCAAAGCCACCGTGCCACTGGCTGAACTCGCGGATTACAACTCGCGCATCTCGAGCATAACCGGGGGCGAGGGCAGCTACTCGATGGAGTTTTCGCACTACGAAGCCGTCCCCGGGAACGTGCAACAACAGATCGTGGACGCAGCCAAGAAGGAACAGGAAGCGGCGCATAGCTGACGCGCCGCGGGGAACAGGGAACGGGAACGTAGCGGAATGGGGATTGCGGGGTGAGTGGCACGCCGGGGGACTGCGGGACGAAAGGAGATAGGGACGGAGGCAAGAGCGGATTCCGGCGCGCCGCGACGGCTCGGGGACTGCGGGACGAGGGGACGCGGCCGCAGTGCGTGAAAAAAGGTGGGTTTTCGTGGGGGACGAAGCCACGGGAGCCCGCGTTTTTGATAGCGCCAGTGCGGTTTTTTGGCTTCGTTTCGCAACTTTTCTTTTTTTTCATTTTCCATCTCCCCGTGCGGGACGGCTGAGCCTCGTGTGCGCATGCGCGCGCCACGGGCGCAGCGGTAGCCCGACGGGCGTCGGGATCGCCCTGGACTATAACGTGAACCGCGCTCGTTTGATCTGTCGAGTCGAGCGATCAGCGTTGGTTGAGCGTTGCCGGCTGAGGGTCGGGTGTGTCCCGGATGAAGGTGTCCAGGCCGAATACATCTGAGGAGCGGAAAGCCATGCGCACTTAGAAACGGGAGGCCGGTCCCTTACAGAGCGCTGTGCCATTGCGGCACTGAAAAAGGGCGCGAATGCTCCCCCGATGACCCAGACGCGACTGTGTGCGCGTACGTAGAATGCATCGCTTGCGCAACGGGCACACTATAACTGTGTCGGTTCTGTCGCCGACGACTCGAAAACGAACGTGAGATCGCAGGCGTACCACGCACGTGGCGTACACGTCGATGCACGGTCAGTGCTGAGCTCCCACGCGGCCGACCCGGCACCGAACTCTTCTGTCTAGCCCGAGCAGGAGCCCGGACTGTCGCCCGACTCTGGCTATCGAGGCGGGGCCCGATTAGCGTGGGCGTGCTGATCCATCGAGCGTTGGAGGCTGTTGAAGAAGGGTACAGGCGGCTCGTCGGCGGCCACGTCCGAGACCGTAATGGGCCGATCCGGGCGAAGGGGCAGTAACACGGACCTGGGCACTCCGTCGAGACACTTTTGTCTTTGCTCCAATGGGGGGGGCCATCGCCTTTGGTCGCGCCGACCGGTAGGTCCTCGTCGAGTTCGAGCCCCGCGAGGTCTGCCAGCAAGGCGTACGTTGCCGGGACCCACACGGCCTCGTCTTGCGGAAGTCGTAAGGCGTCGTCCAGCGCGGCGTAGAACACGGGGTCCTCAAACGGCAAGGCTTCGGGGTCGACATCGAGGTCGGCCTTAAGGTTCCAGGCCGCGCG
>JASFUW010000141.1:0-11173 GCA_050050135.1 Phycisphaerae bacterium | reverse complement strand
TGCCCGCCGTAACTCCGGCGTCTCGTGCGAGACCTGGAGCACCACAACCTCGCCGTACTTTTCGACAGCGAGCCCTCGAATACCTTCAACGCGCCCGGTCAGCAATCGAAAGGAGTCCGTGTCGCGGCCCGTCATGCAGGGAAGGCGCCGCACCAACGCCGAGTGTGCCGACTGCACAGCGTCTGCGCGTCCGTCCAACGCTGCCTTCGGGCTCTGCGGCGGCTTCCAAACGAGGTTTACCTTCGACCGGCTCGCCGGATGCGTGAACGAGAGGCGCGTTAACCGCAGACCGACCTCTAGAGTACGGTTCCCGCCTGACGATCGCTCTCGCGTCGTATCACCGCCAAGCCGCAATCCGGCTGAACGGAGCTGAGCTCGAAGGGCGTGCGTGGTTTTGACAGAGGTGTGGCAACGAACCAGCGTCGCATTCTTCCCTTCCTGCAACCGGACTACCATCGTCGGTGCTCCCGCGGAAACACTCGACGCTCTTCGAGACGCGGATCGCTGTGTTTTCTTCCGTCGCCCGCGCGACGCCCCGTGACGCTCACCGATCCGGATCCGTTCTTCTCGCATTCGGCCCAGCACGACCCCCACGTACTCCTGCCCGACCCGCGACGACCTCAGGTCGGCGCGAATTCGTTCCACCGTCGCGATGTCCTTCCCGAGCAGGAGCACGCCCGACTCTTGCCGTCCGAGCCGGTTTACCGGTCGGAGCGTCTCGCCCTTTCCGCGAAGACTCGCCAGCATCTCGACGAGCCCAGACGTACCCTTTCCGCCCCCCCCCCCCACGTCGACACCCGCGGTCTTTCCTACGGCAAGAAGGTGCTCGTCTTCAAACAAGGTGGGAACAAGCTTGTCGAGCAGTGATTCCGACAATGGCTTCATATTGGCACTTCAGTTTGTATTGCCCTATTGGTGTCAACCGCCTCCGCAAGTTCGCCAACGCTGGTCTGTCGCCTTGCGTTCCGCATTGTGAGGGCATGATACGCAGGGTGACACGACGCGGCAATCGACCGTGCACCCGAGTCGCGGGAATTATCGGGTCGTACTCTTGGGCGCTGCTTGCGCGGTCGCGCGTCGTCCGTTCGCCGCGGTTGCCATTTGTAAGCCGGCTGGCAGAGCGGGTAGAAAAGACAGATTCGGATCGCTAGAATCCTATGCGGACGTTGGGGTGCCGCGTCGGGCACCATTCTCGGGGCCGACGCGGAATTTCGGCCGTACATCGTATGATTTAGTAGCGCTCGAACCGAGAACGACCGCGACGCCCGCGAGGAAACGCGTTGATGTCGAGGCGTTGTGTGTGTTTTTTGCCCGGGTCGCCACGGGCTTGGTGGATGATGATGGACTGGGATGCTGTCAGAGAAGAGTTTCCGGTAACGCGGAACTACAACTTCCAGAACCACGCCGCCGCTGCGCCGCTAAGTCGTCGCGCCGCCGACGCCGCCCGACGCTACCTCGACTACGCCGAGGGCAACGCCTACGTGCGCGGCGGATTCTATAAACACGCAGACCGCGTCCGTGCCCAGGTGGCTCTACTGATCAACGCCAAACCCGACGAAGTCACCTTCACCAAGAACACCAGCGAGGGAATCAGCTTCGTCGCCAACGGTTTGAGTTGGCAAAGCGGTGACAACGTCGTGACCTCGAACGCCGAGTTCCCCGCCAATGTCTACCCTTGGCAGGCGCTTCGGGCCCGCGGCGTCCAGGTGCGCATGGTCTTTGAGGAAGACGGGCGCGTCCCGATGGAGCGCCTCATGGAAGCGATCGATACCCGCACGCGCCTGGTGACGATCTCCTCCGTCCAGTTCGCCAGCGGATTTCGTACGGACCTGGCCACGCTCGGCGAATTCTGTCAGAGCAAGGGCGTCCTGCTTTGTGTCGACGCGATCCAATCGCTCGGCGTATTTCCCATCGACGTGCAGGCCATGAACATCGACTTCCTCGCCGCGGACGGTCACAAGTGGCTGTGCGCACCGGAAGGCGCCGGAATCTTCTACGTGCGGAAGGAGCTGCAAGGCCACCTTCGCCCGAGCACCATCGGCTGGGCTTCGATGAAGAACCCCTACGAGTTCAGCAAATACCAGTTCGAGTTCGCCGATTCCGCCAGACGCTACGACAGCGGCGTCTACAACCTCGCCGGTGTATACGGCCTGGGCGGTGCCTTGGAAATGGCACTCGATATCGGGATCGAAAACATCGCCGAACGCGTGATCGCCATCACCGATCGACTTATCGCCGGTCTGCGCGACAAGGGCTACCGGGTGGTCAGCTCGCGTCAACCCACCGAAGCAAGCGGCATCGTCGCTTTCTTCTCGGACCTGCACGATCCACAGGAAATCCAGCGTCACCTGGAAAGCGAGCACCGCATCGTGATCGCCGTCCGAAACGGACGCCTCCGCTCCAGCCCCCACTGCTACAACTCCGACCGGGAAATCGATCAACTCATCGACTGCCTCCCCAAACACTGATCCTGCCACGCGGCGCCGCTTCGCCCGCGCCCCGCTAACCTCCTCTTGTTCGAGGCTCGCCCCCGTCATGCCCCCACGGACGGTCCCGCGCTTGCGACGGGATCGCTCGGACACCGCTTGCGAGACCCGTGCTAATCCTGCAGAATGTGCCCGCGCCTACACGGGACGGTCGGGGCATCCATGAGTTTTCGTTCCGGTTCCCCCCTGAGAAGAAAGCGAACGGCGCTCGACGGGAAAACGGGGCAGGACCTCGTGCGGTCGGTCTGGCCCCGTCCGGCACGACGGACGCGAAACGCGCTTCCAACGAAGCGAGCTCATTAACCTGAAACGGACAGAGACATGGCACAGCCTCAACCGGGAAAGCGGTCTACGCACGCGGACGAGGGATCGGGCAAGGCCTTCGGACATGCGTACTGGATGCTCAACTCGATCGAAATGTTCGAGCGGTTGGCCTATTTCGGCATACGCTCCGTCGTTCCGATCTACATCATGCAAGCCACCGAACCGGGCGGGCTACACCTGACGGCGTTGCACAAGGGTTGGATCTACGCGTGGTGGGCGGTTTTCCAGTCCTTCTTACCGATGGTCACGGGCGGATACGCCGATCGATTCGGCTACAAGCGCGTCCTCGCATTCGCCGTCAGCATGAACGTCGTGGGCTATCTGATGATGGCCTACTTCCACAGCTATTACGGCTTTTTCGCCGGCATCCTGGTGCTCGCCACCGGTACCGCGTTCTTCAAACCGAGCCTCCAGGGCTCGTTGGCGCAGAATCTCACGAAGAAAAACTCGTCCCTCGGCTGGGGCATCTTCTACTGGGTTGTCAACATCGGCGCCTTTGGCGGACCCATTTTCGCCACGATCATTCTCGGAAAGCCGCACAGCGCGGAGGGCTGGCGCAACCTGTTCATCGCATCGGCCGCGTTCACCGCGATCAACCTGTTTCTTCTGCTCACGTTCAAGGACGTCCCTTCCGGAGCGGACAAGACCCAAAACGTCATCAAGGTGTTCTGGTCCACCATCGAGAACATCTGGCCGTACTGGTTCAAAGGCGGAAAGTTCGCCGCGTCCCGCTGCATACCCGGCGCTTTGGTTTTCCTCGCGGGTCTCGCGATTCTGATCTTCACCCCGTTTGAGCGTACTCTCGCACGGTTCGAGGGTCTCGGTTGGGTCGAGAGTGCATGCGGTGTGACACTGCTGTTTGTCGGCGTGTTCGTCTTCTTGTGGCTTCGCAGCGGACGGTTCGTGTGGCAGTTGCGACTGCCCGTCTGGCTACTCATCATGTCATGCTTCTGGCTGATGATGTACCAGCTTTGGGACCTTCACCCCAACTTCATCGAGGACTGGATCGACAGTTCGATGGTCGCGGCCCATGTCCCCTTTGACGGCTGGAAGGAATACGGCGACCGCGGCATCATCCGAGTTCCGCAGCAGATACTCCTGAACCTCAACGCCGGACTGATCATCCTCCTCATCCTTCCCATCTCCTGGTTGGTCAGGAAGATGCGCACCTTGAGTGCGATGCTCATCGGGATGACCGTCGCCACGACCGGCGTCGTCGTTGCGGGGGTGACCGGAAACGGATGGATTCTCCTGCTCGGCATCGTCTTCTTCTCGCTCGGCGAGATGCTTACGGGGCCCAAAAAGAACGAATACCTCGGGCTGATTGCCCCCAAAGGCAAGAAAGGCGTCTACCTCGGTTACGTCAACATTCCCGTCGGTGTCGGCGTCGGGTTCGGTTCCTGGATCGCCGGACACGTCTATGACAACTACGGCGAGAAAGCCACGCTGGCCCTCAACTACCTCGGCGCCAACACGCAACTGGTCGCCCGAGCGGCTCAGTCCGCCGATTGGAGCGATTCGCTGGACCTCGTGCCCGGGCTTCTCGGTTTCGATCGTGGCCGCGCGTTGGATGTTGCCGCCGAGGAACTCCGTCAGGATCGCGAGGCGACCAAGGCGACGCTTCGTCGAGCATTCCGTTACGACGAGGGGCAGATCACCAACCTCGGGCTGCAATACCTCGCCCTGCACCCGTCTCACCGAGAGTCAGCCGCACGCCGACTGGCGGAATTGCTCGGCGAACGACAGGACGATGTCGCTGCCAAGGGCCTGGCACAACAATTGTCGCAGAGCCCTACCGCTATCGATCAGATCGGGGTCGCGCGGTTTGTCGACTTGTTACCGAACGCACTGGACATCAGGCGACCGCAGGTCCTCGAGGTTGTCCGGGATCGGATGAACCACGGAAAGCCGTCGGACCAAATCCTGGAGGATGCGCCCATCGTCGAGGCGCTCTGGGTGCAGTTCGCCGACGACGCCGAGACACTCGACAACCTTGCGCTCGAGTATCTTGCTCAGGGGACCGCGCAGGCGCACGACGTGGCGGCCGCCATGACGTTCGATCAACCGGTCAAGGAACTCGAGTCCCGCCTGGGCATCGGGCGGACGAAATCGTTCGCAGCGCTCGCAGCCGCGATGGGCGCGGACGACCCGGCCGTCGACAAAGCACTCTCGGACGCCGCCGGAAACCTCCAGGACCCGGCGGACCGGGCCTTCGTATACCTCATGCAACAGCCGGACCACCGTTTCCTCTCGGTCGCTCGCAAGGATTGGAACGACGACGTGACGTTCCTCAGGCACCTTATCGAATCGGACGAAGGCGCGATGAAGATCGTCGAGGCGGGGATTGATCAAATACCCTGGCACTTGAGATTGTGGTCCGCGGCGGTCGGCCTGTTCGGCGGTGGCCAAGACGACCGGCCGCTGTTTCGGCGGCTCGCGGATCGGCAAAGCCTCATCCACCGCGCACTCGCTGCCAAGAACTGGTCGCAATCGCCTCATCACGCGCGCCAGTTGCTGCGATTGAACCCGTACGAAGCCCGCGCCCTCGCCGCCGCGGGTGTCAATGAAGCGCCGGTCACCGCGACCCGCCTGTTGTGGGACACCTATTCCCCTCAGTACAAGGTGTGGCTTCCCTTCGCCACCATCGGATTCGCCGCCGCCATCGCACTGGGCATCTTCGGGCGGATGGCCAGGCGGTGGTCCGACATGAACGCGTAGTGTCGAACGTCCTCCGGGTGTGCGCTCCGGACCCCGTCGTGAGTTCTGCGATTGGTCTGTCCGCCTCACGACCGAGTAGCCCATCCACGCGCCGGGGGACGGGGGGCGACGCGCTGAACTTAACAGAGTCTTTGCGCGTCCTTAACGCCCGTCTAACGTGGTGAACCTACAAGACCTGCGGGCTCGGAGTGAGCCCTGGCGGGGGCTGGCTGGCGATGGGTGGAGCATCATGGCGCAATCTGCGACCGCGCGCTGAGCGTAACAACGTGGTCTCTGCTTTGGGTTCGCTTGTGTCACTTACATCGAGCGACGCCCCGGAGGACCGCGTACGCGTGTCCTCCGCAGCGGTCTCGGGTGCGTACGGTCGTGGGCCCGCGTCGTTCGATTCACGCTGAACGGGTCGCGTCGCCCGTGAGGACGCCCCGCCGTGTAGACCCGGCCTCGCAAGTGATCTGTCGCACAGATGGCTGCCGAGAAGACCATCCTGATCGCCGAGGACGAGTCCGACCTCGTCGAGCTGTTGAGGTACAACCTCGAACGGGATGGGTACCGCTGCCGCACAGTGAGCGACGGCGAGCAGGCCCTTGCGGAGGCACGCCGCCATCCGCCCGACGTCATGATCCTCGACCGCATGTTGCCACGGATGTCGGGTGATGAAGTGATCGCCAGGCTGCGCGGTGACGTGCGAACGTCAGCGATTCCGATCCTCATGTTGACCGCGAAAGGCGAAGAGTCGGACGAGCTCGTGGGGTTCGCCCTCGGCGCCGACGACTACGTGACCAAGCCGTTCTCCATGAGGCTCCTCATGGCCCGTTTGCGAGCCTTGTTGCGTCGACCGTTTGTCACCCCGATTAGGTCGGACGTGCTGTCGGCCGGGCCTATCACGCTGGACCGAAGCCGGCGCAAGGCAACCGTAGGCGACGCTCCCGTGTCACTAACAACGCGAGAGTTCGAGATACTCTGGGAGTTGATGGCTGCCCGAGGACGGGTGCTCAGCCGGGAGCAGCTCATCGATACCGTGCTCGGAACCGGAGCCATCGTGACCGACAGAACCGTCGACGTCCACATCGCGGCGTTGCGAAAGAAGTTGACCGGTGCATCCTCGATGATTCAGACCGTGCGTGGCGTCGGCTACACGCTCCGCCGCCATACCGAGGCGGAGGTCTGAGCGCCGCGCGGATGAAACAGGTCGAATATTCACAGCCGTGCGTGCGGCGTCTCGAAGCGAACTTAACTGAATCTTCACCGTCGGCTTATAGAGGCTTAGCGCGACACCCGGAGCATGGCACATCGGATTGGACGGAGTCGGCGGTGTCGGCGCCGCGTGGGTCGGCGTGCTGTGACACGAATCGTGAGTCGGTCAGGTTCTGGAAACCGCCTCGGCGGGCCGCCACCGTTCACACGCCGGTCAGCGAAGAGCTGATCGCCGCAACCGAGGAGCGAGCGGAGAACCGCCGGTCTTCTACAAGCAATAGACCGCGCGCTTAGGGCCGGTCGGACCGCCATCCCCTGGCGTTCCGGCCGGTCCGCCCCTTTTTTGAGAGCTTGCGGCGCCCGGCCAACTTCTGTCAGCACCTTCCCCCCTCGATGCCCGGCCAAGGCGGCGCCAGCGTCGTAGCAGCGCTCCAGCGGGACGACGGGAACTGCCCGGGAAGCCGATCGACCAGCGAGGGCCGAACCGCCACGAGCAGCTCCTGTGACGTCGTACATTCCTCGAGGGCGGTCGCTAGGCTTGGCGCCCATCCCGACCCACGGAACTCCAGCGGGCCGATCTCGTCGATCGCGATCACGTCGAGTCCGCCCCGAATGGCCTCGACGATCGCCGCGTTGCCGGCCGCGAGGGTGGCCGGGTCGAAAACATACGGCCCGACCGCAAGGGCCCCTTCCCCGGGCGTCCCGACCCGGCAGAGCGTCCGGCGCTGCCCGCTCGCGAGATCGATTACATCGTATCCTTCTCTGCGCTCTTCGCTGAACACAGCCGGGGCGGCAACGCCGCCGACCGACCGCCCCTCCGCGACCCGAGACCGAACGTATCCAAGGAGGAACGACGTCTTGCCGGACCCCTGTGTGCCCGTAATAAGGTTCACCATTTTAACACATGCAGTGAAGTAACATAATCGTCTGGGATTCCAAGAAATCAGCGTACATGGTACCGCACTGGCCTCGAATGTGCTAGAATAACAAGCGCGTCGGCATGGGTCGCGCGGTCCATGACCCATGAAGGCGCGGCGGCAGTGCCGTCTTTTGTTTGGTTGGCGTTATGTTTTCAAAAACATATCGATCCAACGGCGGTGTCCCACCACCACGCGGCGGGTCTGACCTCGCATGCCTTAGCGACGATCGGCTCCCCCGGGCGCTTGCGATTGACACGTCGCTGACACTAAGGCGCGGCTTCACCCTCGTCGAGCTGCTCGTGGTCATGGCGATTATCGCTTTGTTGATGGCTCTGTTGGCGCCGTCGCTGGGTGCGGCACGGCAGCAGGCCAAGCAGGTCATGTGCGCATGCCGGTTAAAGCAATGGGGCGTGGCGTTCAACTGCTACGAAGCGGAGAACCGGGGCGTGTGGCCTCATTGTGACGGGCTCGACCGCGGCCCGCGCGAGTTGGACGACCCGTTCGTCACCCCGGAAGACGAGGCAGACTGGCACGGGTGGACCGACATGCTCCCCCCGATGCTCAACCTGAAACCCTGGCGCGAACACCCGCGCTTCCATCGTCCCGACGACAAGACGTTCTTCCAATGTCCGACGGGCATGCCCCTGGAGGGCAACGGAATCTATAGCTACCGCCCGTTTCGCGACGGCTACTTCAGCTACGCCATGAACTCGTGCCTGGAGTTGGATGCTAACGCCTGGCCGCCCGACGACGGTATCGGCTATCCGATGGAGTCGTTCCTGGCGACCTCGAAGATCGTGCGACCGCCTCGCGTCATCCTCCTTTACGATCAGCTCCTCGACCCCAGGAAGGGTTTCGACGAAAAGAAAATGTACAAGGGTGCGGGCAAGTACAGCGCGACCTATCCCAAATCCTTCGCGGCGCGGCATCGCCATGGCCGATCAGGTCTGGGCGGCAACATCCTGTTCTGTGACGGGCATGTCGGTTGGAAGCAAACGGTGTGGAAGGAGGAGTGGATCCCCGAGCTCGAAGTACCCCCGCGCGACGACCCCGACTGGTATCCCTACCCGCCTGCCCCCGGCGCGGAACCGGATGAGGACGCGGTCATACACCGGGAGGGCGATGAGTACGACTAGTTAAGAAAAACGCGGGAGCGCGCACCGGCTGCGCGTTCCGTTCACACCGTAGGTTAAGCGGAAGGAGGTTCTCATGAAGAAGCGTTCACGTTTCCTGGCTCTGGCGGCGTTGGCGGTGTTCGTGCTGAGTGGTACAACCCGGGCAGACCATCTGACGATCCGCGACGTTCAGTACACGACCGATCCGAGCGGCGATTCACCGTACGACGGGCAGATTCACGACGTCACGGGCGGGATCGTAACCCAGATTTGGTTCGGCGGTAAACCGCGCATTTACGTGCAGGACCCGGCGTTCGCCCAGTGGGGCGGAATCATCGTCAAGGACTGGCATTCTGGCGAGCTGGCCGGAGCGGTGAACCTCGGGGACTGGGTCAGCTTTTCCAACATCACGATCGAGGAGAGCCGCGGCACGACGCATCTGCAATACAACCGGGACTGGTCGCCGGACATCGCCTTCAGCATCGTCAGTACCGGCCATCCCCTGCCCGAACCGATCCAGCTCAACGCCGCCCACCTCCCCGTCCCGCCGAATCACTCCCTCAGTGAACCTTACGAGAGCATGCTGGTTACGCTGCGGAACGTCCTCATCGGGCAGAAGGGCCTCGGCAAGGCGGGTGACAACTACGAGCTGCGCCAGGGCGTGTTCACGGCGTGGGGCGCGGACTATCAGAACATGGACGCCGGCGGACCCTACGACCCGCGGATCGAGACGGGTGCGACGCTCGCCAGCCTTACCGGTCTCGTCGAGCAGTATACGAACCTGCCCGACGGATGGGACTACTACCAGATCGTCACGCGGTCGGCGGACGACATCGTCGCGGCTGACGGCATCCCGACGGTGTCCGAGTGGGGCGTCGTTGTCTTGGCACTAATGTTGCTTGCAACGGCGAAAGTCACGTTCGCGAGACGCCGTTGGGCACAAGCCTGAGGACGGTAGGCGATGTCCATCGTGTCAATGCGGCCGACGGCTGTTATCGTCGGTGTGTCCGCCCTGATGGGTACCGGCGACCTGCGCGCCCAGCCACTGACGATCTACCAGATTCAGTCCGAAACGGTCGATGGCGACGCCACCAGCCACGCGGGCACCGTCGTCGACTGCGCGGGCGGCGTCGTGGTCGGCAAATTCCGCGGGTACCGGCCGCGAATCATCATCCAGGACCCCGCATACCCTCACGAGTGGGGCGGCATTCAGGTCAAGGACTGGATCTACGAGTCCGGCACGGGCGAATGGGCGCTGTTCGACAACGTCGAGATCGGCGACTGGGTCTCGCTCACCAACGTCCTGGTCGAGGAGTTCGTCGGCAACACGATGCTCCAGTATCAGGTCTACTACGACCCTGGGTTCGTCATTGAAAGTCAAGGCAACCCACTGCCCGACCCCGTGCTCGTCAACGTCGCGGACGTGCTGCATCCGTTGGATCATGACGCCACGGAGCGCTACGAGGGTATGGTGGTCACCCTGCACGATGTGCACGTCGGCCAGATGGACCTCGGAAAGGCGGACGATAACTATGAACTGGTCCAGGGCGGTCACGTTGCCTGGGGAACCGACTACATGAACGTCGACGCGGGGGCACCCTACGACCCGCGCATCGAGACCGGTGTCAATCTCTCGCGCATCACCGGCGTGCTCGAGCAGTATACGTCCGGTCAATGGGATTATTATCAGCTTTGCACACGCTCCGCCGCGGACGTCGTCGTGCTGCCGATCCCGACGGTATCATCATGGGGCGCGGCGGCGATCTGTCTGCTGCTTCTGATCGGGGGGACCATCGCGTTGCAGGGGCGCGACGGACCGGCGGCCCGTGCGTACGCCGCATAAAGGGAACGGAGTATGCCAAGCATCCGTCCGAACACGTTCGTCCTCGTGCTCTTGCCGATCCTTGCAGCGATTGCTCGGGGCGGCGACGCGCCGTTGACCATTTACGCTATCCAGTCGAACACCATCGACGGCGACGCCACGGCCTATCAAGGGCAAGTGGTCGACTGCGCGGGCGGAATCGTCATCGGCAAGTTCCCGGGCACGCGCCCGCGCATCATTCTACAAGACCCCGCCTACCCGGACGCGTGGGGCGGTGTTCAGGTCAAAGACTGGACCCTCGGCGACCTGTACGATCACGTCGAAGTCGGTGACTGGGTCTCCCTGAGCAATGTTCTGGTGGAGGAGTTCGTGGGAACGACGTTTCTACAATGGCAGACACCCTACAGTCCGAGCTTCACCATCGTCAGCCGCAACAACCCCCTTCCCGATCCGATCGAGCTTGACCCGGGCGAAATCCCCGCGCCGCTCCCACACCCCTACGACGAATGGTACGTGGAGAACCACGACGCGGAACTCTATGAGTCCATGCGTCTGAGGGTGCGCTGCACGGAACTGACCGCGTTGAACCTCGGC
>JASFUW010000140.1:0-11337 GCA_050050135.1 Phycisphaerae bacterium | reverse complement strand
CAAGGTCCGACGCGATAAAGCGCAAGATGACTTCGCTGGTCGGATCAACCACGTCACCCACACGGAACTCATGGTGGATCCACCCGCCGGACGTCCCCAGCCCCGCGGGCCCGACCGTCTCCACCTCGAACCACTCACCGCCGCCGTCACTCGAGATGTCCACGACGAAGACGTCCGTGTTTGGTGCCGCACCCGTGTCGTTCGAGTACCACCGCCAGTAGCTGACGATCGCATCCAGGTCAGTCAGATCAAGCACGGGCGAATAAAGCGTCGTCTTGCCCTCATCCACGTCGTTGTCGCCCAATCCACCGCCGACCGCGCCTTGCCCGGTCACCCAGCAGTGCGTGCCCGAAGGCGTGTGGTCATCCTCCGGCTGGGCGGCCGTCCCGTTCGGATCGACACGCACCCAGACCCCCGTCGTCGCGTCGTCGTCCGCCGCGCCGACGGTCCAACCGGAATCGCTCTCGATGTCGTCGCTCATGGCGATCACCGTATCGATGGCCTCCACCCCGTACACCGCCGCCGGTGCCCCCTCGGGGGACGTCCGGACACTGCCCGTCGTCGACACCGCCCTGAAGTAATACTGAATCACCGACCCACACGGCACCGCGGGCAGAACCGCCTCAAACGAACCGCCGCCCAGCGGACTCATATTGCCGGAAGCAAACGGCCCGCTCGCTCCGATCCGCATAAACACCTGCGCCGTCGCCGGATCAACCGTCCCGCTCACCTCGGTGATGTCGACTGAAACCGTTGCCTCCGTATTGGGTGTAACGCGTCCCGGCAGGCCCTGCGGGAACGAGAACGTGAACGGCAGCGCGATGTACCCGGCCAGAACCTTGACACCCTCGAAGTTCTCCTCGCAAGTCGGAATGATCTGATCCGCCGGGAGCAGGAATCCGTAGGTGCCCTCGTCGCGCAGCTCGAGCGTCCACGAGAGAATGTCCCGGTCGTTGTAGGTCCATACGGCACATCCGCCCGACAGGTAGCTGGTGCTCGGCCGGGCGTCGTAGACCATACCGTGCACCGCGAAAATCGCCGCGGATAGCTCTGCGTTCAGCGTCTGAAACGTGGTTCGGTCCGGCTCCGGTGGCTGGCCGCTGATCTCGCCGTAGGGCGAGAACAGGTCTTGCCCGTAGCTGTGCACATCCATGTGGGCCAGGATTCGCGGATGGGCGAGGATGAAGTCGCGCAGAACCTGGGTCTCTGGTTCCGAAAATGGCCCGCCCCCGCGGAACGTTTGACCGCAAGGGTCGCTGCTGGAACTCGCGTCGTCGCCCCAGTTGAACCCCCAGTTCCGATTGTTGTCCACCCCGAAGCAGCTACCGCCATTGTCTCGGCGGTTCTTCCGCCACAACCGCTCGACGTCCCACGCGTAGACGTATCCATCGGCGTTGACGATCGGCACGATGTAGAACACCACCTCGTCCATCAGCCCCTGCACCTCGGCGTCGCCATCGTAGGTCTGCACCAGCGCGTCGGCGATGTACATGCACACCATCGGGCTGATCCACTCGCGGGCATGTTGGGTCCCGTTGAACAGAACCGCCGGGGCGTTCGCGACATCCGCGACAGCCGTAACGCGCATCCCATAGATGCTCCGCCCCTCGAGCGTTTGTCCGAGATCGAGCTTCGTCACCAGGTCGGGTCGCAGCGCAACCAGCGTGTCGATATGGGCGTTGACTTCGTCATAGGTCTTGAAATCATCGAACCAACCGGCGGGTTCGGCGGGTCGCGCCCCTCGCTGTTCATCGATAAGCCGCTGAACGTCCTCGTGCACGATGGAAAACGCCAACCCACTGTCAGCAAGTGCACGCATTTGCTCCGGCGGCACGCGGAACGGAACCGTGCCCACGCCGACGCGCTCCGTCCAGAAGTCCTTGCTGATCTCGAGCATCGTGTCGGCATCAGCCTGTGACGTCAGCGTGACATTCACCAGCCTGTGGTTGTCGTAGCGCACCCGCTCCGTAGCTCGGCTCGCTGAAACGCTCGAAACGACAAGCGACAATGACGTGATGAGTGTCAGCGTGCTCCCGACGACGGGCATGACATCCCTCCCCGTTCTTCCATACTTGTGGTGCTCATCATGCAAGCCGCCCGCGCAGCGCACCATGGCGAACGCTTCCAAGCAGCTCCGAGATTGAGTATACCACAACGGACCGCTCGAATTAAGGTTCTTTCCTATAGTCGGATGCCGTAGGGCCCCCTGTATCTTTCGCATCGGAGTTGCGGAACAGCCGTGTTGGGCAAAGTCCCGACCGTCAATCACGGATGCGGTGTGATCGCAATGATGGTGATCTGCTGCTTCTGTGGGCCATAGCACCAGAACACGCGATAGGCTCCGGGTGTGTCGTTCTGCGCGTATGCCTCGAAGACTCTCTCACCCCGGTCGTATGGATTGACGAGGGAACGATATTCGTGAGTCGCCAAACCGGGATGTTCCGGATTCTTCAGCAAGTTCTGGATGCACTTATGAACCTGCTTGAAGAGCCCTTCGTCCTTCGTGGCTTTGGCTTTCTTGGACCGTTTGCGAGCGGCCAACGATGCCTGTGCCTTACGCTTGAGCTCATCGTATGCCTTTTCCGCCGCACGTGTCCAAACCGGGGTGAACATCACGACTCTTCAAGAGAGTCGGCTAGGGCCGCGTCGGCATCCAGATTGGGAGGGGTAGCGCTGAACTCTCCCCCGGCGGCCTGCCGCAAACCCTCCATCACGCGGTCCACGGCCGTCTCGTTCTCAAACAACCAAGCTTCGCGCTCAGGTACCACCCGAGCCAGGATTATGCGCAGCTCAGTTGGGTCAGTCTCCTCGACGATGACCGTCCGGTTGGCAAACCGCCGACCCAAAACCAGCCTGCCTTTGTCGTCTGTCGTCTTGGTCGTTTTCATGCGGCACACTCCTGCATGCGGGCGTCGAGGAAGACGGCCGCCCGCATATGAATATTATGCACGATGGTGGGCAGATGGGCAAGGAGAAGGGCGGGATTTTCCCATTCTCCCCTGAAACCGGTTCTTGTACATTCCTTGTTGCCCGAGTGCTGCGTCAACTGTATTTTTGCGGGTAGCGAGCGGCCTCTTTCCGAGCCGCGCCCGTGAGGAAGCGGTCTTCTGGAACCCGCAGATTAAGGCGTGACCGTGCACTAGCCCCGTTCGCGCGGTTACTCGAGCGCTCGATTATGCTCCAGCACAGCAGATTGGACGTTCTCGGACCGACCAGATGAAGTCGGATCAGCGCGAACGTAATACAGACGGTCAGGGGTTATTCGGATCCGCTCTAGGGGGGAGTGGCGGGCCGCGGGAGCGCTAGTGAACACGGATGATCCGATGGTCCAGATAGGTCTGTCCGAACATGTCGGTCGTTCTTATGTGGATCACGTGAGTCCCCGGGACCGCGGTGCCCGGCAGTTTCCCGACCCAGATGTGTCTTGACTTCCTGATCCGTGGAAGCCTCCCCTCCTCGGTCCCGCGGGCTTCCTCGGCCGCTTTCATGATCTGATAGTAGGGGTCCTCCCGTTCGGCGCGTTCCATCGCAATCCAATCGCCCGCATCCCCCAAACGCATCTCGACCACCGACCTTCCCGAACCCGCAAAGACATTCGCCACGACCTCCGTCTCGGGCAGATCGGCAAGACCGACCTCCTCGGGCGCGAAGATCGTCATCTGATGATCCGCCGGGCGCCTCGCCGCCTTGTACCGGATCGAATAATCATGACCGTCGAACGTAATGATCGAATACCCGTTCGGTGCCCCGTCGCGCATCGTCGTATGCGGGATATTCTCCTCGTCGCACAGCCCGCTCCACCAACTACCGCACGTCGTCACGTTCACGAAGTGGTGGTGCGGATGCGCGCCCGCCCACCCGTTCGCCTCCCCCAGAAAGTCATGATGTTGCGTATGCAGGTGAGCCGACATCGAAAACGTGTGCGGATGACCCGCCAGCACGTCGAACAACTGCTGACGGTTGAACATTTCGGACAGCGGAATGTGCATCATCAGAACGACAAGCCGATCCTTCGGTGTCAAGGCCAGGTCATTCTTGATGAATTCGAGCTGCTCGGCATCGATCCCCCCGATGTACTTCCCCTCCTGACCAGCATGCGAACCGGACCAGATCACGTCGTCCACCACGATAAAGTGAACCTCCCCGTACTCGAACGAATAATACGGCGGGCCGAACACACGCTGGAACGTCTCCGTCGAGTGCGCATCGCCCGGCGCGTCGAAGTTCAGGTCGTGGTTTCCCAACACGTTGTACCACGGTATGCCCACGTGTTTCACTACCTCGGTCAGCGGCTCGAACAGCGCCAGGTCGTTTCCAACAAGGTCCCCGAGTGAAACACCGAACGACGCCTCGAACCCGATCACCTCCTCGATGATGTCGTGCGCCAGAAAGTCGACTTCTTCCTGTGTATACGGCTGCGTATCGCCGAAAAGCAGAACCCGAAACCGCCTGCGATCATCATGTTTGTACAGCGCAAAGTCGATCGACGTCGGCAGCGGGCCAGTCGGCGCGACGCCCGCAAATTGGAGCTTGGGCGAGCCCTGTGGTTTGTGCACGTAATAAAACCGCGGGAGGTTGCGCTCGTCGACCGGCGTCATCCAACCCGCCGGCTTGATGACGAAGACCACGGTGTCGTCGTCCACCGGCAGCACATATCGCCCTTTCCCGTCCGTGACCACGACCTCGCGTCCGTTCGATACCCGCACGCCCAAGATGCCGCGCTCGCCGGCGTCGCGCGCGCCGTTTCGGTTCCGATCGTGATAAACGATTCCCCTTGCATGGCGCCCGTTGTCTTCAGCACGCAAGCCCGTCGTGACCGCCGGTTGGGGTACCCGACACCCCGCGCAAACGACCAGCGTCGCGAAACCAACCAGCGCACTCAGTCGACCACCCATCGTCTCTCTCCATGCCTTTCCGTCCGACTGCGAGCCCGCGGGAACGCACCAAAGACGCAGCCGGTCGGCACCTCGCTCGCCGCGGCAGGTACAGACCGATAGCAGAAATTCGCAACACACGCAAAGCGGCGCGGCAATCGAGGAAACCCGTGATGTCGCGCCCGAACGTGCAATCACGATCCACGCCCAACGCGATCGTCCGTAGCGCCTCCTTCAAGAAACCGCCGTCGAGCGCAGTTCTCACCGATCTCCAATTCACAACGACGCTGAACCTTCAACAGGTTGTGAGTTGTTGGTGGCGCCGCGCGCAACGTCCAAAACGGGGCGCGCCAATCTTATTCTCTTTTTAACACGACGTTTATGTACCTCTAAACTCGATCGCCTAGTCTTCTCCCTCGAAGGGGGAAGATTGGTCCCAGGACTTGGGAACGAAGCGGGAGGGGGTCGACGGCCTTGACCCGTCCTGTCCCGTCATTCGATGGGGCAGGACTGGTACTTGGCCTTGCATTGCTCCATCTGCACGCCACGGCCGATACCGCCAACGCTGTGGCAACGGGCGGCGCGCTCACATTCCCATTGCCTTCTGCGCACCGCCTACGAAATCGGCACGCCCATGACAAGAATCTGGCACTCCTCAATCACGCAAACCACTTCCGCTGACGATACACAACGTCGCCGAACTCGCGCATGAACGACATGTCGTCGTCACCAAGTGCCCCGCGTCGCACCGCCGCCAGGTTCTCCTCGAACTGGCGGAGGTCCGACGGCGCCGTCAAACACACGTCAACGTTCGGGTTGGATAGGACGAACCGATAGCACTCGCCCGCCGTCGGCACCCGCCCGACGGGCGACAAGCCACGCGGCCGCTTCGTCAGATGACCCCAGCGCGTCGCCGTATACGACACCAACCCCGGCCGGTGCTTCATCAGATGCGGAAAAACGTCCTCTTCCACGCCGCGGTGCGCCGCGTTGTACCGGACCATCAGCACGTCCACCACCCCATCCGCCGCCAGTTCACCCGCCAGCCTACGGTCGTGCGTCGAGACCGATACCGCCCGAACCTTGTCACTAGCGCGAAGGGCGGCGAGCCCGTCGATCACCCGCAGCGCCGACATCTTCCGTCGCGTCACACCCAGGAAATGGAACACATCGACATAGTCGGTCCGCAACTGCCGCAGCCGCCTTTCCACCACCCGCACCGGGTCCTGCCGCCACCATGGAAAGCTCAACAACCCGCTCGCGACCACGTACCGCTCGCGCTGCCCCGCGGACAGCTCGCGCAACGCCCCGATCATCTGCGTATCAAACCCATAGCAGAAAAAGTAATTGACACCCTCGTTAAGCGCCTTGTGAACGGTCTTCCGGCTCGGACGGTACGTGCCCGACAAACCGAGCCTGAACACGCTGATCCCCGTCTGCCCCAACCTCGTATTCAGAAACTCAGCCGACACCGGTTGTCTCCGTCCCCGAACGCGCCGAGAGAGTCTATCGCGCACCGTGCCAACCCACCAGCGCCGGCACTCGACCCGCCGATCTTCGTTAGCGGTATATGACGAACGTCATTCACAAACTACAATGGTGGCGGAACTGAACCATCAAGTTCGGCCCTTACAAGCAACGCAGAGTAGACCGGCCCCCAGCCGACCGAGCACGAAGCAGAGGCGAACCCATGCAAGGCAACCCGATCCTGGATCTCGTGTTTAAGCCCTGGACCATGCAAGTTCTCTTCGCGGCCAGCAGGCTGCGAGTCTTCTCGCTGCTTTCGGAACATCCGATGAGCGCCGCCGAGTTGGTCCGCCGAACCGGCGCCGATGAGCGACTCCTCACCGCCATCCTCGACGCCTGCGTGCCCATGGGATTGCTCCATCGCGAGGATCGCCGCTACGTCAACTCGCACCTGAGCGAATCCTATCTGGTCGAGGGCAAACCGCTCTATCTCGGCGACATCATCGAGGTCCTGTCCATCGAGGGCGCCGCCTGGCAACGACTTTACGACGTAGTCTCACAAAACACTGCCGCCACCGAGGCACTCCCCCATCCGCAAACCGCGCCGCGACGCTTTACCCTCGCCATGAACAACCTCGCCATGCAGGGCGAAGCCGACGCCCTGGCATCCGCCATCGATCTATCAGACTCCAAAACCCTGGTCGACGTCGGTTGTGGGTCCGGTGCCTATTCCGCGACGCTCTGTCTGCGCAACCCCAACCTCCGCGCCACCCTGCTCGATCGCCCCGAGGTCCTCGAAACCACGCGCGAGGTGATTCAATCCTATGCCCTCGGCGATCGGCTCCGGACGAAGCCCGCCGACATGACCACCGACTCCTACGGCCACGACCTCGATGTCGTCCTCCTCTCCGACGTCCTCTATCAGACCAAAGCCGCCTGCCTGACCGTCCTTCGCTCCGCATATGACGCCCTCGTCCCCGGCGGACGCCTGATCGTCCGCGGCTACTACTCCGATCCCGGCGGCTCCGAGTCTTTGTTCGGAGCGCTCTTCGTGGTGCATCTCCTGCTCTCCGACCCGAGCCGCGACCCCATCCCCGCCGGCGAGCTGAAACTGTGGGTCTCACAAGCCGGCTTCAACGACATCGACGTCTTCGCCCTCACCGAGCGATCCACCTGCCTGACCGCCGTCAAGTGAACCGACCAACGGCGCGCTCAGGAGGCAGAAGGTGTGAGTGAGATAAGAACGACGAAGATCACGATGTCCGCGAAGACGTGCGTGACGATGACCGCCCCGAGCCCGCCCGTCCGATGGCGTATCCAGCCTAGTGCCACACCATAGACACTTGCCATCACCACGCCGATCACCCCGCGCGGAAACCCGTGAATGTGAAACAGACCGAACGACACGGCTTGCAGGACGATAATCAACGCGGTGCTGCCTATCGACCCAGCGAGCATCTCCCAGATGATCCCGCGCCAGATCAATTCCTCTATGATCGCATTGACGATCGCAAACCCGAGACATGCCAGCGGCAGCAGCAACGCCGGCATCACGGGAATCATCGCCAGCAGATCGCCCAAGTCGGGTCGCGCCAACTCGTGCCACACGACGAGCGCGATCCCGCTCACCACCACCGTCAACGCCATGAACCACGCCGTCACCCGGTCAGGCCGCTTCCCGACAGATATGACAACCGCCCGACGCAACGCCGGCACGACCACCGCGATCAACCCCCACCCCACCAACGGCACCAGCAGCGCCGTCGGCCAGAACTGCCAAGGGTTGAACCGCGTAGAAACCACCGCCACCGCACAAAACACGCCTGCAACCACGACGCGTGCATCTGCCACCACCGCCGAAGCCACAAGAATCACAACCGCCAGAACACAAAGAGACTCACGAAGTGCAACATCCATCGGAACAGGAAGCGCGCTCGTGACCAGAAATGCCGCGAACAAGAGCACTCCGCTGCTTCGGCGACGGCTCGAGGAATCCATGGACGTATTCTAAACGTACCGATGTGAAGGGCGACGGCGCGGATCTTTGCCCTGTCGTGACATCCGCTTCGATCTGCGCATAAAAAAAGCGTGACGCGTGGTCGCCAGCGCTCGTGCTGCTCTCCAGAGTCTTCGGCCTTGTCTGTTGTCGCCGCCTCGTTACCGCCGCGGCGCTTTGCTTTTGTCGGATCGGTCTCTCGTTCAGAGTCTGTTGCTCGAAGAAGTAGCGGCCTATCGGTTTGCCGCCCCCGCTGCGCCGTTGGACTTTTCCTCGGCCTTGCGGTATTCCCTCATCGAGCCTCACCGGAAACGCTCAACGAATCCGGCAATCCCTCTCGTCGAGTTCAACCTCCGTCTAAAGCGAACCAGACCAAAACCTAGTCGACTCCACCGTCGACACCTCTCGTGAGCTTTCTTCTCCCTTCAGCACATCAGGGAACGAAGGTCCACCGCTCGCGGGCTTTGCCTGCCCGCTTCGTTCCGCCCTCAGGGTTTGGTTACCCTCTCGGCGGCTTGCTCCCTTCGAACCCGTGCCGGCTTTGTTTCACGCCGGCAGCGCTCTTGGGATTCGCCCTTCGGAGCGTTCCCCTCTCGAAAGGCATCCGCAACGTTTCCGAGGCGGATGAACCCACATACCGTTTCTCCAGGCGTTTTGCCCCGACTCGCATCGGGACCAGCCCGCCCGGCCGCGGTTCCTGGGCTTTCATCCTCCCGAGAGTCCCTGGCACCCGGACACGTGTTTAGCGCCTCCGGTGCTGGCTGCTCCCCTGGGATTCACTCTTCCAGGGCACGCCGGTGAAGGTCTTGTTCGGGATTCCGCCCGAACTCCTCTCACGCGCTTGGCCTCGACCCGGGCGAACCCGACCAAAGCCTGCACCTCAGAGTATCAATCAACCTCCACTTGGCCCCATCCGCGAAACGTGAAGCACGCCGACGGACGGGACAACCCTCGTAGAGTTCCCGCGCCGGTACATTCCTGAAGCATTCAAGCTCGGCGACTCGCTGGCTATGTGTTCACCTCACGCCGCGTCATGCATTGCTGCTGACCGGCCGACGATCTTCGCGAGATGCCTCGCCCTACCGGGGTCGCTCAGGAACGCCCTGGGCACTCAAGCACTCGTGCAACCGCACGTCACGATCTAAAATATAGCATCTCGTCGTCCGGAAATCAAGCGTTTTCCGAATCAACCCACCCCCGGTATCCGCCTTCATCAAGACCCGAGTCCCGTAAGTCCCGACAACCCAAAAGCTTATTGGACACCCGTCACAGAACCGGAGACGTCAGAAAAATGTTTTCACACTGAATTCACAACACTCATGCCCACGCCGTGGAAACGACCTCTGCCGACACTGCGATCGCCCCGCGCGCCGACCCGAACGCCGCCTCCAAACCCACGGCTCTCGTCGCGTTAACCCGGAGCGAAACCCGCCTCGCCGCCGGCACTAACGCCCCGAACCTGCCCAGCCAACGCACCCGGAACCGCACCAAGTTCAAAATGCCAAATCTGTGTCACAGAAGGTTCGCAGCCAGCTCAGCCAGATGGCTCCGTTCCCCTTTGCGGAAGTTGATGTGGGCAGCCAGCGGCTGCGTCTTGAACCGGTTCACCAGATAGGAAAAACCGTTGCTGTTCGCATCCACGTACGGGTTGTCGATCTGATAGGGGTCGCCCGTCACCACCACCTTCGCACCCTGCCCGATCCGCGTGATCACCGTCTTCATTTCCAGAGGCGTCAGGTTCTGGGCCTCATCGATCACCACGTACCGGTTCGCGATGTTCCGCCCGCGGATGTACGCCAACGGCTGAATCTCGATCACCCCGCCCTGCAAGAGCGAGTCCGTATCGGTGTGGTGCCGGATCGGACCGTCCGTCGTCAGGATGAAGTCCACCGTGTCGGCGATCGGCTTCATCCACGGCTCGAGTTTCCGCTCGATCTCGCCCGGAAGATACCCCAGATCGCGCCCCAGGGGAACGATCGGCCTCGCCACAACGATACCGCGGTACACGCGCTCGACCAGTGTCGTGTGCATGGCAGCAGCCATCGCCAGCAGCGTCTTCCCCGTACCCGCCTTCCCCATCAATGTGACCAGTTGCAGATCGGCGCACAGCAACGCGTCGATGGCGTAATACTGCTCCTTGTTTCGCGGCCGGATCCCGCACACCCCCTCCGCCGGAACCTGAAGCGCCACCAGCTTCTCCCCGCTCTGATCCACCCGGGCGAGCTTCGAATGCTTCTTGTTGCCACCCGCACGCAGCAGTACGTATTCACCAGGCGGCCTCGGCCCGTCCGGTGTCTTGACCTCGCCATCCTCTACGAACGCCTCCAGCGCCTCCCGATCCACCGTCAGCTCTACGTTCTCCCCTTCCAGCTCAGACAGGACAACACGATCCGATTCGTAGTCCTCCGCCCGCAAACCGCACACATCCGCCCGAATACGAAGGTTGATGTCTTTCGTGACGATGACCGCCGGCGTATCCGGCTCACTCTGTTGCGTCGCCCGTGCCACGCGCAGCACCTCGACGTCCCCCTCCTCGGGGTGAACCGCCAGCGCCCGCTCCTCGTCACAATGGACCTTCAACATCCCCCCGTTCGACAGCCTGACTCCGCTCGTGAACCGCTCGTCCGCCTCCGCCGTCCGCAAGCTGTCCAGCAGACGAGCCACCGCTCGGGCGTTATACCCCCGGTTGCTCATCTCCTTCTTGAACCGGTCGATCTCCTCCACCACCCCGACCGGGATGATCACCGTATTGTCAGCAAAGTTGAAAATGGAGTTCGGGTCGTGCAGCAGGATGTTGGCGTCCAGGATGTAGTTCTTGCGCATTTGCGCGGGAGTATAGCCACACTCCGACGGTTCGCAATAGCATCCCTCACTGAAGAACGAAGATCGACGTATCACCCGTCAACGTGAGTCCCCACCGCCTTACGCTTCATCCTTCATCCCTCGTCCTTCATCTCCCCGCCAAGAAACGCCCGGACCACCTTCGAGAACTCCGCCGGT
>JASFUW010000139.1:0-11344 GCA_050050135.1 Phycisphaerae bacterium | reverse complement strand
TGCCTCCGGGGTGGCTCGGCAAAACACACCCTCCCTCACGGTCGGGGCTCGCTAACCAACTCGCTCACGGTCGGGGCTTCGGTAGCCGACTCCCTCACACTTGCGGTTCGGTTTGACCTGTCGAATGTCGTCAGGTGTGTGGATTCGGGACTATTTTCGGACCTGTTCTGGAAAATACCCCGTAGAATTCCGCTGAATTGACAGGCGGCGTCCCAGGTCGGCGTCTATTGGGGTGACGATGGCGATGGCCCAGTCTGATGCGTTTGATGCGGAAGAGCCCGTGGTGGAGGCGATCCGGGCGGGCGACCGTTACGCATTCTCCGAATTCGTACGACGGCAGACCGACTGGGTACGCGGCGCCATTTACGGAGTGTTGGGCGAGCGAGACCTGGTGGACGACGTGGCCCAGCACGCCTGGACGAACGTTTGGCAACGGATCGGAGAGCTTCGTGATGCAAAGCGCTGGCGGCCATGGCTTTACCGGCTGGTACGAAACGCAGCCATCGACGCCGGCCGGGATGTCACGAGGCGACGCCATCATGCACAGGGGCTGGCTGTCAACCCGCCCGTCCGAGCCGTGCCGAACGCGCCCGACGGCAGCGTCGCGGCTGAAGAGCGGCACGGCGAGGTGCTGGCAGCCGTCCACGGGCTCCCGTCCCTCT
Organism: Phycisphaerae bacterium; assembly: GCA_050050135.1. Lineage (GTDB taxonomy): Bacteria > Planctomycetota > Phycisphaerae > UBA1845 > UBA1845. Next base: position 10,682 of record JASFUW010000139.1, on the reverse strand, counting down.
ACCGCGAACCGTTCGTTCTCAGGCACGTGGCTGGTTGGTCGTATCGGGAAATCGCGGACGTCATGGGGATGCCCGTGGATTCGGTCGAGACGCGGTTGGTGCGGGCTCGGCGGTTCCTCCGCGAATCGTTGAAGGACGTGGTGCGATAATCTATGTCGGACGCCGAGAAGGACATTGAGCGAATCGAGCGGTTGATCGCCCGAAAGCTGGATGGCGAACTCCGCGAGGATGAAGAGCTCGAACTCAACCGCGAGCTGATCCGCAACCCGGACGCCCGCCGGTTGATGGAAGACTACGAGCGGATCGACGGTCTCGCGGCGACGGCTCTGACCGAGTCGCTGAGCTACAACACGGTGCCGGTCGAGTCGACTGTGCTCGCCCGCCCGCCACAGCCGTCACTCGGTCACAAACATCATCGGGGATGGTGGCTGGTACCGGGGGCGGTCGCGGCTGCCTTGTTCGCCGTCATGCTTGGCCGGTTCGCCCCGACGCCCCCGACCACGAGTGAGACTCCGGTGGCGGAAGACCGCCGCTCGCCGCTCGAGAACCGAATCCCTGTGGTCGAACGACCGGGCCCGGCAAGCGACCTCCACCGCAACGTCGGTCTGCGCGACAAGATCAAGCGCGACACCGGGCGAGAGATCATCGGGGTAGTCGGCGAGGACGGCAACCTATACTGGATCGAGATCGACCGCATCCGGACATTCAAACAGCCCGGCGCAAACTGGGCGAAGCCGGTATCGCTCGAAGAGCTGTAAACGGGGTGACTCAGCGAAAGATGACGTATTCGTGTCACGACACGGTTTCTGCTATCCGGTGCCGTACGCTGCCCGATCCGGCGGTGAATCCACGGCAATCCGTAAAGCAAGGTTGAACGGAGAAGGAGTGAATCGATGAAAGTCCTGCTTATGAGTCTGTTGGTCGCGGGCATGCAGCAGTGGGTGGGCGGCACCCCCGCACCGGGATGCGACGATCACGCGAAGAGCAAGAACGTTTACATTGTGAAGGGCGACAAGGTACACACCCACGCCCACGCACATGCGAAGTGCTGCGACAAGCCGGGAAAATGCAAATGCGCAAAGGTCAAGGCCCACAAGTGCGTCTGCAAGGGCAAGTCAGCCGACTGCAACTGCCGGATGCATGGCAAGCACAAACACCCCGGCGTCTTCACCTGGACGACCTCGGATTCCGACGGACGCAACGTGATCGTCAAGACCGAGGTCGTAACGGACATTCGCGGCGACAAACCGCACAAGTGCAAGTGCAAGTCCGGGAAGTGTAAGTGCCACAAGCACGGTGCACCGAAGGGCGCCGGCGTATACACGTTCAACATCTCGGACGACAAGGACGACGAGCACAAGGTGGTGGTGCGCAAGAAGTGCGGCGTCGGCGGCCCGGGAATGAAGCTGGGCGCCGACGTGTTTGCCTTCGCGTTCGACGGCGACAGTAACGACGGTCGCAGCGAGCCGGAATTCCTTTGGATCGGTGACGACCAAGACCGGCGGAAGAACGCGTGGCTTGGCGTGTCAATCGAGGGTGTACCCAAGAAGCTCGTCGACGAGTTTGACCTTCAAGGCGAGGGCGTTTTCGTGATCGAGGTGGCCGACGACAGCCCCGCGGCCGTCGCCGGCATCAGAAAGCACGATGTCATCTTGTCCATTGATGACGACGACGTGAACGCCGACCTCACCCGAGCGGTGAACCTGATCAAGACGCGCAAGCCCGGCGACAAGGTCGACATCGTCGTCCTGCGTGACGGCGATGAGAAGGAGTTCCGCGTAAAGCTCGGCACGTTGGGCGGCGTTGTCGTCGTCGATGACGATCGGGATGACGGCCGCAGCGACCGCAAGACGGTCGAGATCAAAAAGAAGAGAACGAAAAAAGGGGAAAAGCAGGGCTGGCTCGGCGTTTCCATCGGCAACGTCCCAGAGGAGTTGGTCGACCGGTATGACGACGCGGACGAGGGGGTCATCATTCTCGAGGTCGTGGAGGACAGCCCCGCCGATGACGCCGGACTGCGAACCCACGACATCATACTGGAGGTCGACGATGACGACGTCGACGCGAGTGTGCAAAAGGCGGTCGAACTGATCAAGAAGCACGGCCCCGGTGACAAAATCGAGATCGAGGTACTGCGAGAGGGCAAGGAGAACGACTTCGTCGTCAAGCTGGGCGACCGCAGCGCCGGGCTGCTCGCATTCGGCGAGGGAGCCCGCGACGATGGTGACGACGACGAGTTCGATGATGACTTCGACGACGAGGACGACGTCGTCTTCTTCTCCGGCGATGATGACGATGACGAGGACGTGAAGTTCATTCGCGCCGGACGTGGATGGCTCGGCGTTTCGATCGACAACGTCCCCGAGTCGCTCGCCACCCAGCTCGATATCGAGGATCGAGGCGTTCTCGTGATCGACGTGGTCGACGGAAGCCCTGCCGACCGCGGCGGCCTGAAGGTCTATGACATCATCCTGTCGGTTGACGACGACGATGTAGGCGGCGACACCGGGCGTGCGGTCGATCTGATCAAGGCGCGGAAACCGGGCGACGAGGTCGATATTGTCGTGCTGCGTGGAGGTGACGAGAAGGAACTGGAGGTCGAGCTGGGGACGCGTCCCGACGAGCTGAGCTGGACCATGAAGCACGGCCAGCGCCCCGTCGCGGAGGTCGAGGAGAAGATTCGCACCCGCGGCAAGATCCTCAAAAAAGGCGAGGGCGGCAAGTGGATCATGAAAGACCTGGGCGAGCTCGACGAGCTCGAGGACCTGCCCTTCAACATCAAGCGCTTCGTCCCCAAAAGCGGCAAGCACTCGATCAAGATATCGGCCGACGATGAGCATGAGAACGTCAGTGTCAGCGTCGAGCGGGATGGCAATGTGATCGTTGTCGCGCGCGAAGACGGCGGAGAGATAACCGTAACCCGCGTGGATGACGACGGCAAAAAGAAGACGGTGGTGTACGAGGACGAGGATGAGCTTCGCGCGGCAGACGAGGAGGCCTTTGATCTACTCGCCGAGGCCGACGATGCCATGGTCGTCCATCTCGACGTGGACGCCATTGCCGAGGGTCTCGACGACCTGGACTTCGACTTCGAGTTCGGTGACGATGAATGGCTGGAAAACGCGAATGAGTGGCAGGCCCAGCTCGAACAGGGCCTCGGGGAAGCACATCAAGCCTACGAACAGGCCATGGAGCAGTTCCACGAAGCCATGAAGCAACTGAAACGCCACCGCAACCTGCCCAAGGACATCGAGATTCCCGACCTGCCGGACTTCGTCAAGAAGGGTCATCGATTCCCCGGTTGGGTCGACGTCCAGCAGGGCGGAAAACCGAACCACACATTTGAGGTTCGCGTGGACGGGACGATCGAAGTGCACCTCCGCAAGGGCGATTCGGAGATCGTCCACCTCTACGAGGACGAGGACGACCTCCACGACCGTAGCCCGAGACTCTACAAGAAGTATCGGGCGCTGATCGAGGTGGAGAACGAGTAAGAACTCAGTAGTAAGCGAGCGAAACGCCAAAAGCTTCCCGACGGACGCCGGTGTCAGTTTGCCCCGGCGTCCGGTCTTTTTCTCTGGATACGACAGCGTCTAACAAAGCCGAGCCGCGATCCCGGCGCGCCGGAGAACGGGCTCTCATCCCTCCCGCATGAGCTCTGTTGGACCATCTAAAGCACGAGAGGAATGAACCGACAGGGGACAGCCCTGGTGTATTCCCGGTACTCCACGTCCCGCATGAGCAGTCGTTCCTCTTCGTTCATACGCAGGAACTGGAGCGCGTAGAGCAGAACGTAAACCGCGAGATTGTAGAACGACCACATGGCCAGCAAGAACCCCAGGTGGTTTAGGAAGTACCCGAAGTAGATCGGGTGTCTAACCACCCGGTAAGGTCCGGTCTTGACCACGCCGCGATTGGCGGGCAACAGCCCGAAGCTGCGACCGAGGTATATCTTGGCGTAGATCTGAAGTCCGATTCCTAACACCTGCAAGAAGGCGATGACCGAGACCGGAACGAGCATCACGCCGCGCGAAAGATCGACGAACAGGAAATAGAAGCTGGCTGCGATCGTGATCACCGACGGGTACAGCGAACGGTTCACCTGCCGTGGAAACCGAGCACTGACAATCAGAACGAACGTCAACGTTTCGGCGACGACCAGCAGCGTGATCGGCAGGCTGTGATTCGATAAGAAGACCAGGAACGCCTTGTACACGAAATAGGTGTAGAACACCGCGCACAGCGTCCGGGCGGTGGCCTCGACGATTAGCGGACGGTTCCTCGCCAACCATGATTCGTCGATCAGTGAAAACGTCGCGCGCATGGAAACTCCTCATGTAAGCAACCGGCATCAGAACGGTTCAATTCAAGAGGCGTCCCGTCAAGTCGTAAGCTCTCTTCGAGAAGACGTTGGGTCCGGGTCGGGCGCGGGCGTCCGGAAAAACACGCACCGCCGATAACGGCGCTTTGGGGAAATGGGGTTTTCTCTTGCTTCCGCGCCCGTTGTATTCGACGGTTAGTGATAGCGTGTTGTGCGACGGCTTAAAATCCGCGCCGACCCCAATCTAAGAAAGGAGGGGGGCGAGGGGATGAATGCTCTCTGCAGACGAATCACTGCTTTCCGTCGAGCCGACGACGGACCCACAGCGACGGAATATGCGGTTCTGCTCGCGCTGATCGCGGGGGGCGTCATTGCCGCATTGTCCATGTTCGGCGAGCACATGGACGCCCTCTACCTGAGTCTCGCGACGACCCTGGAAGTGTTTTAGCGGTGCCGCCGCGGCGTTGGCGAATCCTGAGCCCTCGAGTCGAGCATCGATCGCGGCACAGGGCCGACATCCGGCCGGAAATGCCGACACCGGAGTGCTACCTCGGTGAGGTATCCACTATACCGACCGATGTGACTGTCATGGAATGGCACTTTTAAGACGCGGCTGGAAAAGACCGCGATTCGTTTTGCAGCTGGAACAGTCGTATCGTACATTCGATATGGTGGACATTGGCAGCGGCGTTGGGGGTAAAGCCGACCACCGCGGGGAACAGAGTGCCTCTTCTGCATGCTCCTGCGCCAGGGGGGATTCGGAGGGTCGACACGATCCGTCACGGCCTCGGAAACCGGTCGCTGCCCGCAAGATGACTTACAGCTCGTGCCCTCGGAGGTTCGGGTAATTCATGAAGGCCAGGCCCGCCATGAAAGGTGCCTGCGTAACCTTCGCGTGCACCCTGGGTCCTTTCTACGACCCGCAATTGGAGAGGAAATCAAACGATGAAGAGATTCATGAGCTTTCTGAGGTCCGAAGATGGTCCGACCGCAACCGAGTACGCCGTGATGCTTGCCCTGATTATTATCGTCGCGCTGGCTGCGATTACCGGGCTCGGCACGACGGTATCGGGAATCTTCACGGGCGTCGACACGAGCCTGCCCGCTGCCCCGTAGCGGCGGAAGGACTCGATCGACCCGGGCAAGCGTCACCGGTGTCGACGCGAGTCTGCCGGTGGTTGGAGGTGGGTAGCACCATCTCAGGTAATGACCGGGGTCTGCTCGACCGCGTAGGGCGGCTCGAAGACTCTGCCGGGATGTAGGCAAGGGTGGCGCCGTCCATGGTGGCAGCGCCACCCCGCCTTGCATCCTGATGTGCTGTGCGCGAGAGGGAAAGAAGCAGTCGGACCGTTGCGGGACGGGCGTCGGCGGGCGGGGGTCGTCGAAACGCCTATCGCCAGTCCTCTAACGCACAGGAGCCGTCTCAATGGAAATCGGTTACTGGCACGTACTTTATGCCGTGTTGGTCCCCGGTGTCCTGTTGGCATCGTGGATCGATTACTCGCAGCGACGTGTGCCCAACTGGCTGAACCTGGCCTTGATCGTCATGGGCTTCGTCACCCAGGGATGGTTTTTCGGATGGCCGGGAATCACCGCCGGATTCTGGGGCATGTTGACCGGTTTCGGGCTCCTGATCGTGCCGTGGTTGATGCACGGGATGGGGGCTGGTGATGTCAAACTGTTGTCAGCTATCGGCGTCTGGTTGGGCCCGTTGCTGACCTTCTATTCGTTCGTTCTCGGCGCCGTCATCGGCGGCGTGGTGGCCGTGGTCATGATCGTGTCCACGGGTCGACTGCGGATGGCGTGTGCCAACATGGCCTTGATCTTGACCAAATGTTCGACGCGGAAGACGGCGTTCGGCGAGTTCGCGTCGGCAAAGAGCTTCGGCGAAACGTCGCAGCTCCTTCCGTACGGCGTGCCCCTGACGGCGGGCACGCTGCTCATACTTACAGCCAACGTGTTTGGCTGGTGGGGGATTTAGGAATGAAGCGTAAACGAGGACGCCTCATGCGGCCGTGGAGTGCGCGTAAGGGGGGAACCCGAAAAGAGCGAGCGGCTGCGGTGGTCGAGTTCGCCGTGGTCCTGCCCTTGCTGCTCACGATTCTCTTCGGCATCATCGAGTACGGCTGGGTGTTCATGGTTCGCCAGACGCTCCAGACCGCTGCCAGAGAGGGTTGTCGCCTGGCGGTGCTGCAAACGTCCGCCGATCCGTACGACAACGTGTCGGATCGCGTCGCCCAGGTCATGGGGCCCACCGGGCTCACCTCCTACGAGGTGACCATGACCCACGCCACACCCGGCAACCCGGTCGAGAGTGTCACCGTCACCGTCGCGTACGACGACGTCTCCCTTCTCGGGGGATTCTTCGGCACCCACGACTACGACCTGGGTGGGACGTGCAGCATGCGGAAAGAGGGACTCTGATCACGGCGACGTCGGCCTAGCCCAGTCGAGGTCGCGCCGGAAACCCCGCGCCGAGATCCTATCGCAACGGCCCGCCACATCGATCTTAGGCCGCGGGTTTAAGCCCGCGCGGGGTCCGCGCGAACAAGAACCCGCCGCTCGGAAGGCATGGGCGTCGGAGCGGACAATCCTATGCGCGGGCGCGCCGCCCCGCGATCACGCCGCGCCCGGAAAATTTTTCCCGACACCGGACTCCGATGCGGCGGTTAGCCATCCGATAAACATCCAGACTTTGGAGAGGGGGGTTCGCGTAGGACCTTAGGGCCATCGGAGCCCGCGGCGATCCCCGGTCCCGGCGGGCCGAGATCGGGATCGGACCCACCCGAACCGGCAAAAGGCAGACAACAACAGTAGAGGACAAACCATGAAGCGAAAGGCGATCATTCCGCTGGTATTAGGCCTGGGAATAGGGCTTTTCACCGTCAAGCTGGCCGTGGACACGATCCGCAAAGCCCAAGCTGCCAACGAAGGCGCGAAACCGGTCAAGGTCGTATGGGCTACGCACGACATCCGGCCCTTCGAAGCGATCACGCCCGACATGGTCGGGGTCGTCGAGACCACGGAAAGCTTGTTTGTTCCTGAAAGTGAACGGTTCGATTCGGTCGATTTAGTTATCGGGCGCGTGACGAAAAAGGCGATACCGGGGCGGACTCCGGTGCTCGAAAGCCTGCTTGCGCCGCAAGGGACCGAGCCCGGGCTCATCGGACGGATTCCGCCGGGCTTCAGAGCCGTCTCCGTCAAAATCGACGAGGTGACCAGCGTGGGGTATCAGCTCAAACCGGGAGACATGGTCGACGTCAGCGTCGTCATGGACGTCGACGCCGCCGACGGGCGCGGCAAAGACACGATCTCGGAGGTCATTCTCCAGAATGTGGAGGTCGCCGCGATCGGCCACACCACCGACATCGACGAGCAGGCGACGGGCTCGAACGTGAAACCGGCCAAGTCGGCGACGCTTTTTGTGCGCATCGCGGATGTCACCAAGCTGCACCTGGCATCCACGCGCGGAAGAATATCGCTGGCGATGTGCGGTGAGGGCGGTCAGGTCGCGGAAGGCCCAACCGGGGCAACCATGGATCAACTGCTCGGTCGTCTGCCACGTGGTCTGGCGTCGGCGCAGTCCGACGGGATCCCGTTGTGGGCCAGAGCTCTCGGTTTCGGAGCCGACGCAGACGACGGCGGTGAGCCCGAGATGGTTCCCCAAGTCGCGCATCAACGACCGCTTCAGCCGCAGGAACCGCCGCACACCGTCATGGTCTACCGCGGTTCGTTCAATCGGGGACAAGACGGCGGGACAACCGTCGAGCAGATTACGTTCCAGAACGGGGACTCGGCCAAGATCGTCGCGGTGACACAGGGACCTCCGACCCGTGGGGCGGCGGCGCTTGGCGGGTCGGACCGCGACGTCGGTGCCGTGTGGCGCCAAAACGAAAAGACCGGTGACACGGACCGTACCGGTCCTGCGGATTGATGATTCTCGTCCCAAAGACATTACTGAGGAGGACGATTCGTGATGTTGTACAAAGTCATGGACGACGAGCGAAACAGCCATCGGGCTGACGGACACCGCTTTCCCAAGCATCGCTCGTTTCATCCGCCTTGGAGCGGAACAGGCCTGACGCTACTGACACTCGCAGCCGTCGCAACGTGGTCCGGCCACGCGGCAATCGCCCAACAGGGCGCAGGCGCCGGCGCATTCCAGGCTACGGTCGTCGATCTCGCCGAGAGTTCGCAACGTGTCACCGTGCCGCTCTTCGGCAGCGTGACCGTTGAGACCACCGTCGAAGTGACCCGCGCCGACGTCGTCGCCGGCCAGGTCGCCGACGTGCAGATCCTCAGCCCCAAGCGACTGCTCATTCAGGGCAAAGGCTACGGCACGACCACCATCGTGCTGCTCGGGCAGGATGACCAGCAGCACGTCTTCGAGGTCTCCGTCGAGCTCGACCTTCAACGCCTAAACGACAGCATCAAAGAGGTCGATCCGCAGTCGGACGCCCAGGCGCGCTCCGTGCTGGGCAACATCATCCTCACCGGAACCGTCAGCGGTGCGGATCGCGCACAGCGCATCGTCGAGCTCGCCGGCCTCTTTCTGCCGCCCTCCGCATCCGGAAAGGACGAGGCGGCGGTGCAGAACCACCTCCAGGTCGCCGGCGAGCAGCAGGTCCTGCTTCGCTGTGTGGTCGCCGAGGTGAACCGGTCCTCGACCAAGGAGCTGGGGATCAACGGGTACCTGATCGGCGAGAACTTCCGCGACTTCTTCATGGTCAACCAGCTCGCCGGGATCAACCCGGTGAACGTCGGAGCGGCCGCAGGCGCGCAGATCACGCAGAACGTTCCGTTCTTCACCGATGAAGACGGGCTCGTCCTCCGCGAGACACCGACGCTCTCCTTGGGTTTCCCGCGCGCTCAGATGCAGTTGTTCCTGAAGGCCATGGCGGATAACTCGTTGCTGAAGATTCTCGCCGAGCCGAATCTCGTCGCGATCAGCGGCGAGACCGCAACGTTCCTCGCCGGTGGTGAGTTCCCCATTCCTGTACCGCAGGGCAACCAGCAGGTGACCATCGAGTTTCGGGAGTTCGGCGTCCGTTTGAACTTCACACCGGTCGTCTCGGGACACCAGCGCATTCGTCTGCGCGTCGCCCCCGAAGTGTCCGAGCTGGACTTCAGCGTCGCCGTCCAGATCGAGGGCTTCGTCGTTCCCGGTCTGACCACGCGGGCGACGGAAACAACGGTCGAGCTCGGCAATGGTGAGACGATCGCCATCGCCGGACTGCTGAACGAGCAGGTACGCGGGCTTGCCAGCAGCATCCCCGGCATGGGCGATCTCCCGGTGCTCGGGGCTCTGTTCCGCTCGGTCCAATACCGCCGATCGCTCACCGAACTGGTCATCCTGGTCACCCCGGAGATCGTGGCCCCCCTCGACGCCCATCAAAAGTTTGCGTTGCCCGGCGACGAAATCAAGGACCCGACCTCGTTCCAGTTGTATGCGTTGGGTCTGCTCGAGGGTCAAGGCGGTCCCGCCGGTTCCATGTGGCCGTTCGAGATGGGAACCCAGCCCGAGACCGGCGCGCCCCAGACGCAACCGGACGAGCTCTCGGTGCATGGGCCTTGGGGACATGCCCAACCCGGTGATGTACAGTAGCGAGACGCCGACCACACAAAACCGACACACGTGAGCAAGAACTTCGAGCCCCGGCGTCCGCGACGTCGGGGCTCGGGGTCGTTTTTGGGGAGATATCTGTACTGAAAAAGCGGAACGACCGGCGATTGCCAGGGTGGCTCCGTTCACGCCACACACGCCTCGCCACGAGCGCTCTTATTCGCGCGCTATTGGAAGATCTCACGCCTCGCGACCTTGGACCATCTAACGGGGCCGGTGCCGAACGCACTTGAGCAAGCAACGGTCAGGCGGAGCGGCAACCCTCCCTGTGATCCCGCCTTTATAAAAGGGGAAAAGCGGGGGTGGAGCGATCCGCCTGACCGGTGTCCGCGCCAAACCCCCACTCCCTCACGGTCGCGGGACTTCGACCGAGCTCAGTCGAGGTCCTCGGTATCGGTATGGCGCTCTTAGGAGTTCTGCAAAGGAATTCCTTGACCGCCCGTCGACCCGCGAGCTATAGTGCGGACTCTCGGGTACACAAGGAGGTCTGCGTCGGACGGCAAAACGCGACGGGTAAAGGGGCGGCGAACAGTCCGGGTTCGCTTGACCTAGGAGGACGGAATCATGTGCAAGAGGCATTTTCTCTCATGCAGCATCGTGCTCGGCTTGCTCGCCGCCGGTCCGGCGGTCGCCGAACCGGTCGAATTCACCTTCGAGGGGACGATCGACGTCGCCATCGGCGCGTTCGGCGCCCCGTTCTCCGCAATCAGCGCGGGTGACGAATACTCGTTCAAGTTC
>JASFUW010000138.1:0-11434 GCA_050050135.1 Phycisphaerae bacterium | reverse complement strand
GCATGGGCCAAGGAAACAGGCTTCCGAGTTCCTGTCGCCTGCACATCGACGGTTTGGCATGGGTCTATAGTGCCGCCAGAAGGCACTAAGGAACTCGGTCAATCCGAGCGAGGTCGCGCGCACGATCTATTGTGGATGCTCTCTTGTGCGATCAGGGGATCCAAAGGCACAGAGCGTGAATCCATGCTGTTCACGGTAGTCTTTCTGCAAACTCCGCGCCGGCATGAAGAAGTCACGCTGAAGGCACATTGTGGGCCTGGCGACCACGGTGAACCTGTGTTAACGATCATGACACCACACGAAGATTAGGTCGTTCGCCCCGTTTTTTCACTTCTCTTGATCGCGGCCGCCCTTCTGGCCGCGATTTCCGCCACGAGATAGCGACAGCTCTACCCGTTGCGACCCCTCCGAATCGCCTACGAGCCAGAGGTGCGCATCACGGCCCCTTCCGCAATCCGACGAACCGAAGCCGCGTACGACACATCGGCCGGACGCTCCGACGGCTTGGTTGAGTTCGCATTCCGTTTCCGGATCCGCCGACACTAGATCAACTCGGAGTAGCCAGGCGTGCCGATGGTCAAGCAAGTAGTCAATGTGCCAGTGCTTCTTGTGTTCGCCTTTGGCGTACCGAAGCACACGGGCTCACGGGGCACGTGAGGCTCGGCCCGTATACACGTACATGCCGGCCGGAAACACAAACCGGCCCAACCGGCCCACCGTGATGCGAGCATTTCGATTCAGCCGGATCCAGAGCTGGTAGACGCCAACGTCCGGCCATTCGTCGAGTGGCGGGTTGTATGGCGCGGGCCGCTGGACAGGTGATGCAAGGTGCACCAACGGGTTCATGGCGTCTCGATCAGGTTCTGTTTGCAGTACTTGGCCTGAACTCGATGCCGCTTACAGATCTCCAGGAACGGGCGAACGATCCGATCCTCTGCGACCTCCTGAGGGAGCCGCCAGCTTCCACCGCGGAATGCGAGTTTGTCAGGCGATGCAACTGCTTCGTACACCCGTTTTAGCGCCTGCATCGTCGCGCCTAGTCTCCGACGCGGCTTAGTTATCTTCGCAGGCGAATATACGACATGGCGGACTTTCAGCTCCTTGGCTAGGGCAACCAAGCGATTCAGATCATCGAGCGTCTGCGGTTCTTCCAACCCCAAATCTCCGTAAGACCGATCGCCTTCGGTAGTCAACGGACTAGTTGGGAACAGCGGGTCGATCCGCAGTACCAACGGAATCCCAGCGTCGCGAAGCGTTCGCAGCCCCTGTACGCGCTCGCCTACAGTAGGAGCGCGCGCGTCGTATTGCTGCCTTGCATCTTCTCTCCAGAAAGCCAAGCTTACCTCGACCACAAGACCGGGCCATCGCCTCCGGGCTAATGTCTCGCGGCTGGCGTGACTGTGTGGCAGACGACCCAACTCCCTGAATAGCTCGACGTACTCTGTGCCTGCGGCGCGTGACGGATCCTTGGTTAAGACAGTCACTGTCGTGAATCGGTGCCGATGTTTCAGGATCTGTTCGAGGGCGAAACGTGTATGGCCGTGTTCGTCCTCAAGCGGCTGAAACGGATCAGTGCTGTTGGACAGGTGGACAGGAGCAGGTGGAACATCGAAGCGGTCCAGGTCGGCCATGTCCATCGCCACAAGGCGTTCAAAGCGTTGCTTTGCTGATGGGGTCTCCGGCGCGTAGCTTGCCGCGTAACAATAAGCACACGTGTGCGAACAGCCGGTGTACACGTTGATGCAGTAGCGATGGCCGCTCGGGAAATCGCATTGTGCCGCGAACGGGCAGTACCACTTGACGATGCGCGGGCGTGTTGGGCCGATTATTGGTTTGATGCTGCTATGCGGCAAGAAGTAGCGCGCAAGCGCTACCTGCTTCTCGGGCGGCAGGTTCATCCAGACCGGTCTGAACTTCTCGTCGATTCTCGTTATTGGGGCACCTGGTTTTTCGGCTGTTCCCAACGACAGAGGCATTGGCGTCTCCCATCAACCGTATTGGCAGTAGAATCCCTGTTCACAGAATGTGCCTGATCCGCACGTTGTTCCACTGTCGCTGCAAGTACTCCGCGACGAGCCTACGGTGGCATTTGGCGGGTTCTGCCTCGCTGCACAGTAGGCAAGCATCCTGCAACTGTTCGGGCGTTACCAGATTCTCTATGCGGCGCTCGGCGATGATCTCGTTGAACCGGCGCTCGTACGTCGGCCAGTCGATCTTGCCCTTCTGGTAATCGTCAAGCAGCGCCGCGGTTGGCGCTAATTCAGGAACGTGGACGTAGTTCGTGTTTCCGATGCGTCTCAGGAAAAACCGGAGGTCGTCACGCTTCGTGAAGCCGGCAAGGTGCGACATATTCCGAAGACGAACATCGATGACGCACCGAACACCGGCATCCTCGAGTTTGCCGAAGAATGCTGCCGCGCCCTTCTTGGAGAAACCGATCGTGTAAACCGCGATCGTTTCATTCGACATTGTCATCGCCTCCAGCGAATCAGGCGTGTCGACTGGCCAGCTTTTCGAGAGCTGCTTCCGCCATGGCGTACTGCTCGAACCGCTTCTCCTCCGCCCGGAACTCAGGCGTGTGTACGGCTCGACGCCCGTTCTGCCAGCCCACACCGAGTTTCTTGTGCAGCAGCTCGTGATACATGATGAAGTCGAGCACAAGCTCTTGGACGTTCCCCTGGTCAAGACTGCTGCTGATCATCACCGTATCCTCGATCGGACTGTAATGACCGAACTTACGACCTGTGAATGCTCTGCTCCACGTAAGGCGGGGGCGGCTTAGCGTGCCGCCGAAGTACTTCTTGCACACGCGCTCAAACGACACCGCTAGGTCACGGTGAACGCCAGCTGTCCTTTCCATTGCGCCACTTAGTGCTTCGAGTTCGGCTTGAACTGTCTGGAATTCTCCGCTTGAGCAGGCTTCTGTTACCGCTTGTTTGCTGCCACCGTCGAACATTGCGGTCGCAAGCGAAGCGAAGAGCTCCTCGGAGAAGCAGATCATCGGTGTTGGCAACGTGACGCGTGTGCCGTTGCCGTATGTGCGAATCCTGTACAGGCCGCGTACCGGTCGAAAATGAACGAACGCGGGCGGACGAAGTCTCCCTGTCGCTCGGATTGTTGCTTCAAAGTGCGGGCAGGCGCGACGCATGGCGGCACGATACGTGTCGAAGTTTTCGCGGTGCGAGAAGAACCTCAGCCACCCCCAGATCGCACGTGACTGCCTGGTAAGATCCCCGATACGCATCCCCTCGGTTTCTAAGTGTTGTTCGATGTCCTCACTGGCCAACCGTACCCGCCTATACAAGCCGCCACCCATCCCTTCCACGGCTGGCCGCGCCAACCCGTCCAGCACGCCCTCCCAGAACGATTTCAGGCCCCGGAGGGTTATGTTCCCGCGCGCTGGAAGCTCCGCGTCGCAACTCACCTGCGGCGTTACCGTGTCAAAGTCCACGCTCTTGAGGAACTGGTACGCCCTCCGCGTCGGAGCCGGAAGACTGTCGACCTTCACGCCGTGGTGCGCGACGATACGGTCCACCTCCTGAATCGAATCAGTCACCTGGCGCTGCAGGTGCTCCTTGCCAGTGGCCGAGATGGGCTGCGACAGCGCAACGCGTACTCTGTCGGCCACCCGGACAAGACCACGAATTCTCAGCCTTCGCCGTACGGTATCGCTCACTTTGGTCTCTCCTGCACAATCGGCTCCCGATTTTTGTCCAACACCAACGCGGCGCCAAGGCCACGAAACCGAGCTAGGCATCCTGCTGACCAACACCGCCCAACCTACACAGTAAGTGAGTGTACCCTCGCGCTCTTATGGTCGGGCTGCATTCGCATGACAGAACAGTGATTCCGCACTTACGTATCAATGACGCCGTCATCGCCGCGTATGCAAGAAATCAGCCGGCCGTCATCCCGTACTCCCCGCCATCGGCATCCTCCGGGGTAGGATACTGGAGGTGCAAACATCGGTATCTGCTGAGAGATGATGATGGTACAGGCGGCCTCGCAACTGAACTCGCTCTCGAATACCGTCAGGCGAACGAACCTGTTCGGTCCATCGGTGATCCGCAAGCACTACTCGCGCCGCGGTCGCAGGAACGGCTATCGGCTGCCGCTAGGCCGCGTCCTGGTGGAGACCTTACTTCTCGATTGGCTGTCGAAGTTGATCGTGGCAGAGCGAGAATACCTCGTGATTCCCAGGCTTATCCGTCTTGACGGCGACCAGAGCGCTTTGTGGATGACCGACCTGGGCGGAGTTCCTCTCGATCAATGTCTCGCCGCGGCGTTGCCTGCGCCAGAGAACTTCGCGGCCATGGGAAGGGTCTGCGCCCGCCTGGAACAATCCAGCGGTGACATCATGCTAGACGTGCCTCGCGACACCTGGACAGCCCAGGATGGTATCCGGCGAGACGTCATTGATCGCCGTATCCGCAATGTCACGTCAGAGCAGACCCACCTGCTGGCCGAGTTCGCGGAAGCGTTGTCGTCGCCAAGCGTGATCTGCCTCGGTGATCTTTGTTTTGCGAATCTCCTATCCTGCGACGGTAGGCTTGGCATGGTTGACTTCGAGTTCGCTCATGTCGGTCATCCAGGACGCGATGTTGGTCGGGTTGTCGCACAACTGAACGTCGAAGCGGCTCGCGACTCGGTCGCCAGTTCGACGTTCATGCAATGCAGTCGATCGCTCTTAACAGGCTTTGCCGATTGCGGCGGGAGTATCGATTACGCTCACAAATGGGCTGCGATTCTCGCGTGTTACTATTCCGATCCGAACCGAGGG
This sequence comes from Phycisphaerae bacterium, assembly GCA_050050135.1. Classification (GTDB taxonomy): domain Bacteria; phylum Planctomycetota; class Phycisphaerae; order UBA1845; family UBA1845. Next base: position 6,654 of record JASFUW010000138.1, on the reverse strand, counting down.
GGCGCCGTGGTAGCCCTGCAAGGGAGAAGCTGAGTATGTCTTATGACCTGGTACGTTCGATTCTCATGCGGGCTCACGTGCAGAATCCGTGCCCGAACAGCGCGACGCCAGCGCTGCCGCAGCCCGGGCCACCATTGCCCGGTCCGAGTCAGCCCGATGTCTACGACTCCGGCGTTGCCCAGTATGAGGACGCGTCTCCTGCATACAGGCCGCCAGCGCCCTGGTTTGAGGGTATGCCTACCACGGGAACACCATCAGTACCACCCGGAGCCCAGGTTGCGGCGCCGGCCGAGGCCCAAGTCGCACAAGACGCGGTTTCGTACGAAAGCGCCGCGATGGATCAAGAGGTGTTCAACGCACTCATGCAGGCTGCGACCTATTCAGCCGCGGCTCAGCATCCCGCGCCTGTTGCGCCTGACGCCTCGCCGGATCCATACGCGGTGCCGGAATCGCCGCAACCGGAGCCCGATCCCGTCGCCATGGCCAATGCACTATTCGACTATCAAATTCAAGTTGGGGAGGCGATGGCCGAAGCACCCGCTCAAGAGCAACCAGATCCCGCGCCACAGCTGGAGCAGATGGTTGAGCAAGTGTTCCAGCAGATGATGAACGCCGGCATGCTGCCACCACCGGAGATGATGGGGCCGGGAATGTCTATGGGGCCGGGAATGGGACCTATGGTGTAGGAGGATGCCATGAGTACAGGAAGCGTTACGGTGTTCGCGGAACAGGGGTGCGTCTGCGCCGTGATGTACCGCCACGCCGACGGACACCCCGCGTGCCACGGCGCCGCTCTGAGGGATTTCCTAATGCGCTGTACGTCCCTTTCCGGCGACGCTGGCGGCGACGAGCATGAAGAATGGGTCTCCGCCTTTGACGATGCCGACGGGCCGTTTACCGCGACCGGCATCTCGTGTTTGGCAGCCCAGGTCGTAGCGCATTTCAAGGACGGTCCAGGACACATCTATCTCAAACCAGAACACTCGGATTGGAGTGAGGAGTTCAGGTACATCGTCTATGCGACAAAAGATCACGCCATCGGGCTTGAGGTCCAACGCATGACGGTTGTTCCCGATTTCAAGAGGTTCGGCCTCATGAAGCGAGGACGCATTACCTTGTACAAGGGCTCGGTAAAAGACTTCGATCCTCAGAAGGCTGCGCACGCTGCACTCAGTATCGGTAGGCCCTCTGTTCGAGTAGTCGACACCAGTGGATCGATGCTGGACGCTCCCCCGGAGCACTCGTGACATGCGTCTTCCGCCTCGTCGCGCTTGCTAATGCTTCCCGCGCTTGCGCACAGAATTTGCGATGACTTTTCTTTCGAATTCCACTTGCGCGCTCTGCAATCTCGTGATATCCTCTACACGGAGAGTGAGGTGCGCGATGTCGATTGGAAGTCGAAAGCTGTTCGTTGCGGGTGCTATCGCCGCGATCTTTGCCGTGGCGAACGCTGGTACGATCGTCGGTTGGCTGCAAGACCTGGGGGTGATCCCTCTTGCCCAACACATCCGGTCAGAGTACATCACCGGGACGGCCATTGCCGTCATCGTGGCACTTTTGCTACTACTGCCTGGCCGGGCGGTCCGGGCGATCTCCGTGCGAAGGTGTCCGGTGTGCGACGCGGCCATGGTCCGACGAGGCAAGTACTGTGCGGAGTGTGGGGCTAGGGTGTGACAGTGGTCCCAAGAGTGTTACCGGGTTCCTCAGCTGACCGCGCAAGTTTCTTGTGCTCATCCCGGGCCGTACGCCACGCCGCCTGCACAACGAAGGCGGACAGGCAGGAGCGGCCGGTCAGTGGCTGGGCAACTTGCATCGCTGCAGAAGAGTCTCCTTGAGACCCACAAAGTACGCCGCAATCCTCTCCACGAACGGAACGTACGTCACAACCAGACCAGCCTCGACATTACGACGATGTGCGGCCTCAGTGAAATTCGCTGATGTTATCAACGCACGGCGGCGGTCCACGATGATGCACTTCGCGTGCAGGCTCGTCCGTCCTGAAGCATCCTCTTCCAACGCCCGAGGATCGAAGAAGACGTCGGGCTGCTGTCGCCAGGGCCAGTGCTTCGTCACGAATTCCACCGCGTAACGGCGCACAATCTCGGAGGCCAGCGAAGTATCTCCGTAGCGCCTGCCTACGTGCAAACAGAACCACACGTTGAGATCCGGATTTGCCTCCATCTTGCGGGCAAGCCCTTCGAATAAGTGGCGTCCATCATGGACGGCATACCCTACAAGAATTACCTCCCTTTCACATTCCTCGATAAGGCTGTGCACAACGGCAGCGGTATCTCGTGTCGGAATCCCGGGAACATCAGGACCGGATAGCACAAGGTCGAAAAGATGTTCAGGGCTCTCTGCCTGCCCCTTTGCATCTGCCAATAGATCTGCGAGCGTGGCGATCTGTGCTGTCGTCCATCCGTCCTCCTGTAACTCAGCAACGGTGTCGAGCGACTCCTGCAGAAGCGCACCTCCAACAATCTGCCGTAATGCGTGCGCACTCGGTCCGGGGGGCGTCGAGGCTTCGCGTAGCGCGGACGCGAGTTCGCGAAGCGAAGCAGACGTTAGCTTTTGAAAGTGATGAGACAAGACCATCAGCCTCCAAAGAACTCGGTGCCGAGGCCTTCAACCGTTGAGACAGCCAAAGATCTATCCAAGAAGTCGTTCCTCTGCTCGCATGACGTCTCGGCGATAAGAAGGCAACCATGGCACGCACTTCCGAGCAACGGTTGATGGTCATGTTGTCGGGGCCGATGAAACGCACATACTGGATCGTTCGAGCAGAGGGAACCCATGTCTAGCGCGCGTCTTATGTGAAACGCCATGCGGCGACTCTCCTCGACCAGGCCTCCCAACGTCCCTTCCGCGTCCGGCGATCCCGTATATAGGAGAATACCGTATCTTCCAGGTGTCGCGTAGACGCGTTCCCGAAGCGACGATGCCGGGTATCCGCACTCGAGAGAGATGGCCATGAGAAGAAGGTGGGAGAGTGAGTGCAGCATGAAATATGGCAGTCCAGGGTACTGCCTGTTGCTGCCCTCGTGATCGGCCAGCCACAAACGGAACCCCGCTTGAAGTTCGGAGTCACGCCGCTGGACCGATTCGCGGGCCAGCCACGCGTCTACGGCTTCTGGCCGAAACTGCAAAAACACCCCCTCCCCACGATTCTCAACAGCGGGCAGCCAGGATACGTCAAGCCCGATCGGTGCTCTTTGGACGGCAATGTCTAGTTCGCCCTGAATGTCAGGACCGGCAGCTTCGAAACGCGTGAAGCCCACTTGTGCTACCACCTCGCGCAGTGGCCTACGCATCGGCCGGTGTGCGTAACGGCCCAATCAGCCGGGAACATACCGGATGTGACGGTTGGCGCCAACCGATCTTTGGCGATCAAAGCTGATCGAGCCGGATCAAACCAGAATACGTTCCGAGCCAAGTCTTATGGTCGCTCCTCGCGCGCTGAGACGCAACGCCGCCGGCGTGTAGGTCGGAGCAAGCTCAAGCGGTTGCCGTGGCAGTCGAGGCTTCCGGGCGTGTCGGGTGCCCAGCGAGTTCGGGAGAGGAGTGCGCTGGCGAGATTCCAGTGTACCTGGATTCCTGGTTTGCGGAACAAGGCGGGTTCCCCAGTTCTAGGGCTACATGGTTCCGAGAGGCCCGTTATTAGCCGTAGGTTGCGCGGGGGGCCTCATTCCGACCTTCATGGGGCGGGGGGCTGCAAGCCCCCAGCCCGGCGCACGCGCCGTGGCGGCGGACAGTGAATGCGAACGATCGGCCGTGGGGTGTTCCGCCGCCGGGGTCATTGTCCGACGACCCGGTATGGCAGCTACATTGCCCGATTCGAAGGCCGCTCCGCGAGGGCTCTTCCGGCGGGCAGCCGGACAGCTTCCCGCCACCGGTCTGGGAGGTGGGCGTGTCGCCATCTTCTGGTCTTCCGGAGCAGCCAGGTATGTCGCTGGCATAGACGTAAACGCGAGGCGGCATTCAGACTCCACGCCTGTGGGCATGATCCCATGAAACGCTCGATTCAAAGGGCCCGGGCCCGAGGCATCAGCGTGTGAAGGGCCTGCGGACGTGGAACACCCGAATCTCTGTTCGTCGTTCGGGCCGCCCAAGATCGTATTCGTTTCGGCAGGACGGGATACTCTTGTCGAAAGCCCGGCACGAGGGAGGTACGCCAAGCCTGCTGGTCACTTGCATGGTGATGAGGCCCGGCTTAAGGTGGGATCGCGAGTGGCTCACGTAAACGCACGAGGAAGCACGGAACCGGACGAACAGGAACCTGAGGCCATGTTGTTGAGAGACGCTCAAGAAGAGGCTCGCGTTCTTTACACGGCACTGCGCGACTCAGCCGAAACGGGTGAAGATCCTCTGCTATCGCACGTAGCAGAAGCCGCCAGCACTCTTGAGACGCTTCGAGGCATGGAGCGTGGGAACTGGAAAGACCTGCCCGCGGAGCAAGAGAGGGCTGTGGGCCTGATGCTCTTGCTTGCTTTGGGCTTGGCGAATGAAGTGGAAGTGGACAGTCTCCGCGCTCTCAAGGCTGTGATGCTTAAGGAATCTCCGTAGCAGCACCTTGAGAGGCGGAACAGGAGTGACCGCGTGGCTCGGGAAGAAGACGTGCTGGTTGTCAAACGCGAGGTCCTCGAGGAAGCCGGGATGTTCCAGGGGCTGGCGTTCGATGCTGAGCGTTATCTCAGGGCGCTCTTCGTTCCAGGCGTTCCTCGATTCATGCCTCGGTCGAACGCGGAAGCCGATCCCACCCACAAACAACTCATCCCTTACGTGATCATGACGTATGGTGGAAAGTACCTCAGCTACGTCCGCGGCCGGCGGGCCGGAGAGGCGCGCCTTGTCGGACACAGATCGATCGGGCTCGGAGGTCACATCAACCCAGACGATGATATGCCCTTGTTCTGCGCGGACGCCCGCGCCGCCTATCTCACAGCCGTTGATCGCGAAGTGGCCGAGGAGGTCTCGATAGAAGCGGGCCACACGGACCGGATCGTCGCTCTCCTAAACGACGATTCCACCGAGGTGGGGAGGGTCCACCTCGGAATCGTTCACTTCTGGACTTTGGACAGCTCGAACGTTTGCAGGCGCGAACAGATGATCACCCAGTTGGCCTTCATGGACCTCGCCGAACTGCGACAAGTCCGCGACGGCATGGAGACATGGTCACAATTGTGCCTCGACGCCATCGACGAGATGACCAGACACGCAGAGTCTGGGCCGCGGCCAGGCGAGTTCCTGAAACTCCGTGGAGGTTGAACATGCTTTGTGAGTTCTGCGAGGAGTTTCGCCACCCGTCGCGCTCCCGGTTTGCGCAGATCTATGCCCCCTCAGTCGGGCACCGTGTCGTGGCACGACGTGGAGTGCTCGTCGCCATGCCCACAATCGGCCAGCTGTTTCCGGACAGCCTCTTGGTCTTACCGAAGTCGCATATTGAAACGATGGCGTCCCTGCCAGCAGACGTACAGGCGGATCTCTGTACCTTCGTCTCCGAGCTGCAGTCCGTGATTGGGTCGAAAGGACCGATCATTGCTTTCGAGCACGGTGCTCGCTGCGACACCGGAGGTGGTTGCGGAATCTACCATGCGCACCTCCACTTGGTTCCGGTTCCCAGCCGTGTTTCGGCGGACAGTCTGTTGCGGGTGGATCCGAACTCAGAGTCCATTCAGAATGCGTCCTCGCTCTGCGCAGCCTTGGGGCGCCTGCGGGCGTCGACGGAATACCTGCTGGTTCAGGACACCGAGCACTGCGTGCGGTTCCTCGATCTCTCGGTGTCATCCGGCGCACGATACCCCTCGCAGTACTTCCGCAGAGCCTTGGCTGACCTGTTCAGGCTCGAGGACCCCTGGGATTGGCGAGCGTACACGGAGCCGGAGCAGTCACTATTTGACACGCTAGACTTGTTTGAGAATCCACATGCTATTGTCGGCAGATGAAATACAAACGGCCATCGACTCCGGCGAACTGTCGATCGAGCCATTCGCGCCCTCACAACTAAAGCCGGCATCATACGTGCTGCACCTCTCGAATCGCTGGCGCAACTGGACACCGTCGGATGAGCCACTTGATCTCGCAGCCTCGGTCGACGGTAGGAAGTGCCTTTCGCAGGTCGTGACATCGGAAGAGTACATGTTGTCGCAAGCAGGCTTCTGTTTGGCATCTACGGCAGAGACACTATCGCTACCACCGCACCTCGTGGGGCTTGTGGCCCCGCTGTCACATGTTTCCCGTTGGGGACTGTGCGTGGGCCTTGGGTCCTTCGTTGTCTCACCAGGATTCGGCACAGCGACACCAACGAGCCTGACCCTTGAGATAGCATCACATAACCCTTCGCCCATAAAGTTGGCCGCGGGAGTGCCAATCTGCCATCTTGCCTTTATGAGAGTGACAGCGATCAGGGAACCGCGTCCCCTCGATCGCAGTATCTACGAAGGACGTGAGTCGCCCTCCGGCCCGTTACTCGCAGAGGAGTGGAGTAAGCCGATCCTTGGATAGTAATAGCTCAGCACACGATGTCCGTGACGCTTGCGGATTGCCGCTTAGGACCACATTAGTGAAGGCCTCAGACGCGTTGTGTCGGGAACACAGGTGAGCCGGCCATGTCAGATGCAGCTCATGTTCAAGTGCAAGCCGATCTGCTGCTACCAA
>JASFUW010000137.1:0-11464 GCA_050050135.1 Phycisphaerae bacterium | reverse complement strand
CGCGCCGCTTACCGTCGAACCAGTCGGGGTGTCGCTCCATCAGCAACTCCTTGAGTGCCTCGCGCCCCGCCTGGGCGTGCACCCGTGCCGTCGATCGCGAGATCTCGAGCACCGCCGCGATCTGCTCATAGTCCATACCATGCAGGTGTCGCAGCACGATGACCTCCCTCTGCCGTCTTGGCAGCTTCAAGACCAACCGCCGAACGCGCTCGGCCCCCTCCGATATCGCAACCGTCGAACCCTCGCCCCGCTGCAAAGCCGCAGCCCGAATGCCCTCCGCGTGTCGCTCGCGTCGCAGCTTCCGCCGCCCATGCTCGTGACACCGATGAACGACGATCCGACACACCCACGACCACCACTTCTCCCGATCGCGCAGCGCTCCTGCTCGCTCCTGTGCCGCCGCGAGCGCTTCATGAACCGCGTCCTCCGCGTCATCAACGTTCCACAGAAACCGATACGCCAGCCGCACCAGCCGGTCACGCACCGATTTCGTCAGTACCGGCGTCGCGGTCGCGCTCGAACCCGCCCGCTCAGCCCGAGAACCGTCACCCTCACCCGGAGCAACATCCCCCTCAGCCTGTCCGACCGATTCTTCCATTCGCCGCACCGCCGAGTTCGCCACCGTCGGTTTCCTCTATCACGCTACCGGATGCGCACCCACTGCCCCGCGTTTAGTCGATCCTCCAGGTTCCGAGCCCGAAACGCCGGCGCCGGCTGCCGGATTCCGAACCGCGCTCCCGGCTTGCCGGCACGGGACGACAGGGGGGCACAGGCACTCACAGTCCCCCCTTATATGAAACCGGGTCCGTCCAACGCAAAGGGTTCGGTCAGCCTAGTGCTGCGTCAACTGTGTTTTTGCGGCTAGCGAGCGGCCTTTTTCCGAGCCGCGCCCGTGAGGAAGCGGTCTTCTGGAACCCGCAAATTAAGGCGTGACCGTGCACTAGCCTGCTATCCGGCTCTCGTGATGGGTTCCGCTCGTGAAATCCACGGCTCATTCAACGGCTACAGCGGACGGAGCCCATCCTCTCAGTCGAGCTCGAAGCTCCGAGGGGAGGAGCGGGCTTCCGTCCTGTCGACCGAACATCGCCTTGCGGCGTTTTCGGATCCCAACCTCGACTCGTGCCCGGCACCGACTCATCCAGGCAGACCCCCGGAAGGTCCGATCCTTCGGCTTCTTGATCTCGGACAAGTAAGCCCGGCCTTTCAACCTGGAAGTGAACCAGATCGAGGCGACGACGCAGCCGGGGCCTCGGCCCTGGACAAGGTTCCAGATTAACTACATAGAGCCGACTTTCCACGCCTCGCATACCGCCATCAGTTTCGCTACGCCGGGCCCAAAAGGGATGGCACAGCGCGGTCGCCAATGTGACCGCTGACGCCGGCGCCGGCGATCGGCAGGCGCCCATGTTTTCCGTCAAATGAAGCTACCGGCGACTCGCCAACAAGAACAGTTCTCACTCCCCCGGTGACTGACGGGCGGTCAACTGAATGAGCCTCAGGGTCGGAGTCCGACCCCTCACGTTAGCCGCGGGGCAGGCCAGAAGGACCAAGACCTGCAAGCGGTAGCCGCGGCGTCCCGTTCGGCAAGTCGCAAGTTCTCCGTTGACGACGTGGACGGAATACACAGGATGGACGGCGCGTCACCGATCGCGTTCGATGCGCCCGCCTTCAGTATCGCGTCGTCACAAGCAGGTGCTCGCAACCAACGTAAGCACGACCGTCCAGAGGGAAGCTCGCCTCAACGAGTGACGCCTCGCGCGTGCAGGATTGTGACTCCTTCCGGAGGGACGGATCGTCAGTCGCAGGAGGATCGCCGGCGCCCAGCATGGAAGCGAATATTTCATGCCTGGCTGCGAATAGACTGCATAATACCTGCTTGCGTGCTGCGGCAAAGGGCGAAAGAGGATGATCGTTCCACAATCGAATATCACGGCCGGCAAGATACATCAGGCGGTCACGCTACCGGGCATGCGCCTGATCGAAGCGAGCTATCCCGCTGGTCTTGATGTCCCCCTCCATTGTCATGCCGCAGCGAATTTCACGGTAGTTCTGGCCGGAGAGCTGGAAGAAAGGTCCGAGGGGAATACGCAACGATGCGAAGCCGGGAGTTTTGTCTCGAAACCGGCCGGCACGATACATTCGAACAGATTCGGGCCATCAGGCGCGCGAACGTTCTTGCTGGAGCTGATCGCCCACCCTCGCTTCACCGGAGGATCACGCTCGGCAAGCGTCTGGAAGTACCACTGGGCTTCGGGCGGCCGACGGGCGCGGACCATGCTTCGTCTGTTCGAGACCTTCCGCGCAAAACGCCCGGAACGACTGAACGCAGCAGTCAATAGTGCTCTCCACTCCGTCGTTGATGAGTCCATTCGCGTCAGCCGCCAAACCGACCCTACCCCGCCCGGATGGCTGGTGGACATCTGCGTACTCATCGAAGACCGAATCGCCCAGCCGATACGAATTCGGGACCTCGCCAGGGCTGCCGGGGTTCATCCTGTCTACCTCGCTCGCGCCTTCCGGCGCTTCCACGGGGTATCGGCCACTGAATACGTCCGTCGGCGACGCGCGGTCCGCGTTGCTACGAGGCTGTCCACACGCAGCGCTTCACTGTGCGAAATCGCCGGCGTCTGCGGCTTCGCGGACCAGGCCCACATGACCCGGACCTTCAAATCTCAGTTGGGTCTTACGCCGGGCGCGTTTCGACGTCTGTTGGCGTGAGTCCTGGATCGCCCCACCGACTTCGGGTTTCTTCTGTTCAATACGCCGATCCTCGATCCTGATACACTCGTCCGTGTGAATTCACCAGGAATGCCTTCTGGAGACCGAAAGATGAGGCACAATCTGACATCCGTCACGATGCTCGCGGTTCTTCTCGCCCCCATCCCGATTGCCCCGCGTGCGGCCGCCAAACCGAAAACGCAAGTGACCTCCGCCAAGCAACTCGTGGATCTGCCCGCGAGGTGGAAGCGCGCAATGGAGGACTTCGACATACCGGGGATGGCCGTGGCGGTCATCAGAGACGACGATGTGGTCATGCTCGAAACGCTCGGCGTGCGCGACCCCGTATCACGCACTCCCGTCACGCAGGATACCGTGTTCTATCTCGCTTCCTGCACCAAGGCCTTCACGGCGACCGCTATACTGCAACTCGTAGAGCAGGGCACTATCGACCTTGACGCCCCCGTTAGGACCTATCTACCACGATTCGAGCTCGCCGACCGGAAGGCGACAGAGGAGATCACGGTCCGGGAGCTACTCTCACACGCCAGAGGTTTGAGCAGTGACCCGATTGTATGGCTCGAGGCGTTCACGGGAGAGATCACCGAAGACCGGTTCTACCGCTTCTTGAAGGAAGTGAAGCCCACCGGGTCTTTCAGGTATTCGAATCTCCATTACACACTGGCGGGGAGGATCATCAGCGCAGTCACTGGCAAGAACTGGAAGGATGTTCTCGAAGACAGAATCTTCCGACCGCTTGGCATGGACTCGTCCACATGTTACGCCGACGAGATGTATGCTCGGTCCGACGTAGCGATCCCATCGGTTGTGCGTGACGGCCGACTGGTACCCGCCCTCACACGCAAGAACGACAGCATTATGCACGCCGCTGGCGGGCACGGCGCCAGCATCAAGGACCTCGTCATCTGGATGCGCTTCAACCTCACCGGCCGAAGCGCTTCGGGGCGCCCCGTCTTGTCCGCAGAGAGCCTGCACGAAATGCACGAGCCGCAAGCCGAGCAGAGTCGACGTCTCCCAATTCCCGGTCAGACTCGTACCGGTTACGGACTTGGCTGGAACATCGGAGAATACAAAGGAAAAACGGTGCTCGAGCACGGAGGATCGTACGTGGGGACGTCCGCCGCGATCAGCTTTCTGCCGGAAGAACAGATCGGCGTCGCGGTACTCTTGAACGCCCAGTCCCCGCTTACTCTCGTTTTCACCGCGGATGTCTTCGACCGGTTACTTGGCGTGAGGCCAACCGACATCCTACCCCGGATGAAAAAGGGCTATGACCGGTCCAAGGCTCGCCGATCTACGGAGCATGGATCAGCGGATTCCGATCCCGCATCCTCGTCGGACCGCCTCTCGCTGGATCCCCGCGCATACGTCGGACGGTACGCGAACCACATGTGGGGGACGATCAAGATCGACCTCCAGGATCGGAGACTGGTTGCCCGAATGGGAACACTCCCGCTCGAACTTGTTCTGCACGGCACGGACCGCTTTTCCGTTCGCAACAGCGGAGGGACGCCGATCGCGGGTCGATTCGTGGTTCACGCTGACTCTACCGTGGGAGCGGTGCTGCTCGCGATAGATGAAGAGGGCAACGAGGTGGCGTTCGACAAGCAGTGACGGCGGATCTTCCTCGCCCCCTGCGTGAAGACTGGCAGCTCGGTGTTCATGCAGGCGCACGCGGCGGAACCCGTTGTCTGTGAGGAATCTGGCTCGTCCGCCCGGATTCCCTGTCCGCCTTCTCCCTTCCATCTGCTCGGGTGTCACTGTGTGTCATCCATCGAACGGCGATGCACACGCTAGGCAGATATAACCCAAAAGTTGTGGATCGTGACGGGATGGAAAAGCGGCGTACCCTGTGTGCTGTGACAAAGCAACACGAACCGGCCCACGCGGGCACAGGGAGCACGCCGGGTGCAACGCACCGCCGAATCGCTGGCGATGCCAGCTCCAGCCTCTCAGGATAGGCTGACCGATGTGCTGCGTCACGGAGCGCAGCAGCGACTCGCCCAGGCCGTTCCCGCCGAAGGCGCCGCCCGGATCGGATCTCGCGAGGGACAATGGTATGCCTGGGCGTGCGCGCCCACGCCCCTGCCTCCAGGCCCCCTGGTTTGGTGAACCTGTATAACAGATCTCAAGGCCGACCCGATCGGGCTCGCGGACCGGACCTCTCGCATCACATCCTTCGGGCCGCCTCCCAGTATTCCGTCAATCCACAAGTCTTTCGCCAGCAATGTGTTCGGGACAAACGCCACGAGCAGCTCTGCTTGAACCCCGCGCGGTATTCGACTACACTCGCGTCTGCCAGAAAGGCGTGCTTCGATGGATGAATCCGCGCAGTGCATCGCGCAAGAGCCTTCACGCTGTTTCGCGCGCGGGCACGTGGAGCACGCCCGTTGTGGGCGTACGAAGCTCGCTGTTCTTTCAATCCCGTCGCCAAGCCGGCGACAGAGTTGCCAGGTCGACCGGCGCGACAAGACACAGGATCAGATCCATGACTCCGTTCACGCGCAGTGCCTTCTGGTTGTGCGCAGCGCTTACGCTGCACGTTGTCGGTTGCGCAGTTCCTGATTCCGGTACGGATGGAGGCGACGAAGACATCGTCAGCGTCGACGCGCTGAGCCGACATTTCGTTGAAATCACGTTCCGGTCCGCGCCGCCAGACATCGCTCTCGTCCCCGAGCGCTACTCTATCACCGATACCGACGGAACGGGGCTCGTGGTCCACCACGCGGTGCGGAAACCCGAAGCGAACTGTGTTCTGCTCACTACGGACGTGCAGGAGGACGTAGACTACACGCTGGTCTTCGACTCTTCCGGGGCATTCGGGCACCAGATCGGTCCGGATCCTGTCACCATCGCCTTTCGAGGGTCTTTGATCTCCGAGCCGGCACTTGTGGCTGCGTTAGCACTCGACAACACCACCGTCATGCTCACTTTCAGCGAGTTCGTGGACGAGTCCACGTCGGAGCGTACCGCGGCGTACTCGGTGTCCACGGACTCAGGCGATCCGCTCGCCGTGGCAGATGCGTCGGTCGCGTCGGAGCTTGGCACCATCCTGCTCACGACCGGTCCCCAGGACGCGGTCCCGTATTCGATCTCCGTGTCAAACGTCTTGAGCCGCCGCGGCGATGTCCGTGAAGTGCCGCTCGATCCGACGCAGGACACGGCCGCCTTCGTCGGCATCGCCGCCGAGGACGACGCGCCCCCGCGCGTTACCGGGGCCCAGGCAACCGGCAGGACATCGGTGGCGATCGCGCTCAGCGAGCCGCTGGACGACGGACCGGTCGATTCCGTTCAGCTTCAGTTCTCGCCCGACCTGCATGTGACCAAGATTGTGCCGAGTGAGTATCGGACGCAGCTATTCCTCATCACCGCGCCCCAGGTGCCCTCGCAGTCCTACACGGTTACGGTGAACGCCGTGCGCGACCGGGCCGGCAATCTGGTGGATGCGGAGCATAACTCCGCTTCGTTCTCGGGAACCTCGCGCGAGTTTTTCGTGCAAAGCGCGGTGGCTCTCTCGAACCGAAGCGTGTTGGTCACCTTCAATGACACACCCGATCTCAACACGGCCTTGAGGCCGGCCTTCTACCAGATAGGCAACGAGGAGACCGGCGACATCCTCCACGTGGTCGAGGCGAACGCTGATCCGGAATCGCCCCGGGCGGTGATTCTGTCGACCGTCTCGCAGGCGGATGCAGACTATCGGCTGCGGGTGACCCGGATTGCTGCCAGCCGCGACCATTTTCCCCTCGACCCCACGCGCAACACATGGACCTTCCACGGGATCGGCACGGAAGATGTCTTCGGGCCGATCGCGCTTGGCGCCGCGCCCACCAGCAGCAACAACGTTCTGATCCAATTCAGCGAACCGCTAGATCCAGGTGCGGCGTCCGCCGTGAATTTCGCGGTCGAGTGCACGGGATGCGCTGGGTCGCCGCTTCCGGTCGTGGGTGCACTCGCAGCCGCACACAATACGCAGATCATCCTCATCACGCACGAGCAGGAGGCCGGTGTCGAATACGTTGTTCGAATCGCCAACGTCAACGGGCAGATGACCGATGCCTCCTCGAACCGCAACGAGCTGTCGCCGATGCCAAGTGAAGTAAGCTTCCTCGCCCCCGGCCAGCCGGCCTTCGCGCCGCCGGTGGTTTTGCCGCGGGTCGTGGGGGCGGCCTCGCTGGGCAACACGTCGGTGCTGGTGACGTTCTCAAAGCCCATGGGGGATAGCGCTCTGGAACCCGCGCATTATGTCATCGTTCAGGAAAACGTGAATCCCGAAGTCGGTGCTCTCGGGGTGCTCGGGAATGCCTGCGAATTCGCGCTCCCCCAACAGGCGATCTCCTGCGTGCAAGACGACGACTGCGCGGAGGGCTCCTGTTTGTTGCGGGCACCGCACTTCCAACGTGAAGATCGAACTTCCGTCGTGCTCACGACAACCTCGCAGAACGAAGTGACTTATCGCGTGACAGTCGTGAACGTGACGGACCTGGCCGGTAACCAGCTTGCACCAATGGAGATTCTGGTCGACCCTGCTTCAGCCACCTTTCCAGGCACGCCGCCATCGGGAGAGGAGATCGTGGACTCCGACGGCGACGGATTGTCCGACGCGGATGAGCTCCGCGGCCGGACCATTACCATCGTGCTCGAGAGCGGCGACGTCGTTCAGATTCAGGTCACCAGCAGTCCCTACAACGTGGATACCGACGACGACGGTCTGACCGATGCGGAAGAGAAACGCTTGAACACAAACCCGCGTTCGGCGGACACCGATGGTGATCAGATTGGCGACTACGACGAATACAACGTCTGGTATACAAGCCTCGTGCATCAGGACACTGATTCTGATGGGCTCGATGATCATCTGGAGGTCTTTTTCTTCAAGACCTCTCCGCTGCTTGAAGACACCGACGGGGACGGCCTGGTGGACGGCGTGGAAACGGTCACTGGCAATCGCGATCCTCGCATCGCTGATCTTCCCGATCCCGGTGTAGTCATAGGCCAGGTTGCGCTTCGCCTGGACACGCGGTTCGCCTACACCGACACGCAGGGAGAATCCGCAACGACGGCCAAGTCAACGTCTTCAACGCTCGCGCAGAGCGAATCCCGCGAGTTATCCACCACGGATACATCTACCACCGAACACGCCGTCAATGCCAGCACGGAGTTCGGCGCAGAGTACAGCGTCACACCGTCGGCGTCGTTCAAAGCCAGCGTCGGTTATGCCTATACGCGCGGCAACACCTTCACCGCTAGCAGTACGTCCACGACGGAAACCCAGGAACAATACCAGGAGTCTCTGGAGACATCGGTGACCCGTGATATTACTCAAGCCGTGACACGCACGGTCGAAGGTGCGAGCATTGACGTACTCGTGACCGTCAACAACGCCGGCGATATACCTTTCACGATGCGAAATCTCGAACTCACGGCGCTGCTCCAGAACCCCACAAACCGCGGCAGTTTTATCCCGGTGGCAACGATGCTCCCCGCGGCGGTTCTGGAGGGCGGCGGCGATTTTGAGGTATTCCTGGGGCCCTTTATACCGGAGCGCGGCCCGTTCGTCTTCAAAAACACCGAGGTGTTCCCTACGCTTGTCGAGGACTTGATGAAGAACCCCCGCGGGCTGATCTTCAGCGTTGCCAACTTCGACATCGAGGACGAAGACGGAAGGAACTTCGCCTTCATCTCGCAGGATGTGAACGACCGTACCGCCGGTCTGATTATCGACTACGGCAACGGCACGGTAGATCGGTACCGCGTGTCCACGCACAGCCCGTTCGACGTTGAGGGTCGGCAAATCGGGATCACCATGGCCTTCGTGCTTCGTGATGTCCTCGGCCTCGTTCGAAACGGACCGCTCGATGCCATCACCGTGGGCCCCAACGGATGTGGCGAAACCTGGGCCGTCGGCGACGACATACAGGTTGCCCAACCGATCTGTCTGCCTGTGGCCGTCGGTGACGTGATCATTACAGCAGGGCCAAACGGGATTCTCGATTCGATCCCCGCGGGAGACGATCGCAAATCGGCGACCGGCAACACCATCATCGACGGAGGCGACGGCTGCGCGCACACGCGGGCCTCGCGCGATGACGTCCAGGTCGTACTCGGCGACTGCCAGGTCGCCAGTCCGGATGGAATCATGGTTCTTCCGGGCGCGAATGGTCGCTTCCAGACGGTGCCGGCCGGCGATGACGAATTGACCACCGTCACCGGCTATGGCACCGAGCCGTTCGGCGCCTGCGACGGGGGCACCGACATCCTCATTGCCCCTGGACAGAACGCCGTACTGGATTCAACACCTCATGGTGACGACGACGATTCCTCGGGCAGTATTCTCCCCGGCCCGAACGGCATTCTCGAAACCGAAGCGTCCGGTGACGATGTACGCAAGGGGCCCGGGTTCGTTTGCGACCTGGACGACGATTGCCCGGGCGCCGGAAGGTGCAAGCAGGTGGACCGTCTCACGCGCGTGAAGGCCGTGCAGAACGTCCCCGCGGAAAGTCGATATTGGATCATCCTCAGCACCGTCGATATCCCTCCAGGGCAGGATTTCGACAATATCAGACTTCGCGCCGGGCAGACGTTCTCGCTCGCATATGTACAGGACAAGGACGCGGATGGCCTGATCGCGCGCGAGGAATTCCTCTACGGTTCTTCCGACCGCGACGTCAATACCGACGGATGCCCGCTCGGCGATGGCGCACCCGGCTGCGATCCTCACCTATTCGACTTCGATACCGTCCGCGATTTCGAAGAGGTCAAACAGGGCTGGACCGTTCAGGTCGAAGGGCGCTCCAGCTATCCATCCTATCCGAATCCTGTTCGACCCGATTCCGATGCCGATCGACTCTTCGACGATGAAGAGAAGATCTTGGGTACCGACCCCGGTAAGCGTGACTCCGACGACGACGGGATCGATGACGACGACGAAGTCCGCGGATACGACATCACCCGCAGAGACGGCGTTCTGATCCGGCACGTCGTCCCCTACCAATCGGCCTACATCGCCGCCGGTGGCGATGGCGTGCTCGACACCGCCGCGGTCGGCGATGACGTGCTGTCTCCCGGTTTGTCGATCATAACGACCGGTGCAAACGGTGAGCTCGATAGCATTCCCGAGAACGATGATGTCGTACTGGAAACTCGATCCATCCTGGACGGAGGCAACGGCATACCGGAATCAGTCGCCAGCGGTGACGACGAACAGATTGGCCCTTCGCCGATCGCGACCACCACGCTCACAGTCACCTTCCTGGATTATGCAGCCAACGGCGACGCCTGCGACGACTTGCAGGACGGCGAGTTCTCCTTCGATCTGCGGATTCGAAAGAACATCGAAACGACCGTGGGGCAGTTCCTGCAGGACGCCACCGTGAAACGCGTGGTCTCCCATTGGTTCGACGGCGTGATCGTAGGCGGACCGGACGGATTGGCCGAGACCGTAGCCGCCGGCGACGACCTTCAGGTTGTGGGCGCGGGTGCCGCAGTGGCACCCGACGGAATCGTCGTCCATCCCGGTCCGGACGGAATTCTGGATTCCACGCCGCTCGGCGACGATCTTCTGGTCGGACCCGGTGATGGCGGAAACCGCTTCGCAGTCAACCTCGAACCCGGCGATGCCATCTCCATCTCGGGTACCGTGATCGAACGGGACGACGTCTGTGATGTTGACACGCGCCGCGCGGTTATCGAATCGGGGCTGGTCATTGTTGAACCACTCGTCGGCGGTAATGGCCAGGCTGACTCGGAAGTCCCCGAGAATCCCGCAGGCTTGCCGTTATACGACGACGTTCAGGAGGTCGCCTTGGGTGATCCCGCCCTACCGGGACAGGTTGTGATCAGCGCCGGCCCGAACGGCATATTGGAAACTGCCGCTCAGGGCGATGACGGCATTCCGTTCGGCAACGGGTTCGCAGATACGCTCGCGCCGGCCGGCGACGATCAGATTGTCGCGCTAGCTGGTCCAACGCTTGCCGGCGACACCGTGGTAACGTGCGGAGCCGATGGTGAACCGGCCATGGCACTTGCACCGGCCGTCCCCGGAATCTGTGAGGCTGTAATCAGTCGTACCGCCACCGGTGACGGCACCGCGGACTCGATCGCTGCGGGAGACGACATACAGGTCGTCAATCCCGGCGATCCGGTCGTCGCCGGAGATGTTGTCGTTCGTGCCGGCCCCAACGGCACAATTGACACGGTCCCTGCCGGGGCGGACGAGGATGTGGTCGCTGCGCGACCGCCCTATTTCTGTGCGGCAGTTATCGCTCAGACATCGGGGGCGGTGGGCGTAGCCCAGACCTCGGCAGACCCGACCTCGGATGACGTGCAGGTCATCGCCGTGGGTGCAGTTGCTTTGGCCGGCGAAATAATCATCGGTCCCGGCTCCAACGGTGTCATTGACAGCAACTTGGCAGCCCAGGTCATTGTCGAGCCGGCGGCAGCCGGTGACGGCATCGCGGACGCCGTGGTGGCAGGAGGTTCAGACGACATCCAAGTCGTGCCGGTCGGCAACGCGGTCGCTCCCGGCGAGTTGATCATAGCGCCTGGACCAGACGGAGTCCTGGACTCCGCGACCGCCGGTGATGACGTCATGGCTGCGTCTGACGATGAGCTTATCGCATCCGACGTGCCAGCGGCGGAGGACTGCTCGGTCTGTCCGCTTGGCGACTGCATTGTTGACTGCGGTATGTGCCCGACCGACGTCTGCGCCGGTGATGACGCTCTT
>JASFUW010000136.1:0-11471 GCA_050050135.1 Phycisphaerae bacterium | reverse complement strand
GCACAACCAAGCCCCAGGACGAAGCCGCGGGGATCGCATTACATAAGAGATCGTCCCCGGCGTAATCCCCGCCGATTCCGGTACACTCGGCCTCCGTTACGTCACCGCACTCGTTGTTCAAGACACAGCCTCCGATGGGGGCGCTTACGGCTTTCTTCGCGATATCCCCGCTCTCGAGGGTGATCTCGATGTCCGGCAGGTTGGTACCGTCGACCGTGATCGTCTCTCCGAAGAGCCAGTCGAGTGAGGCTTCGTCCACGTCAACCCGCGCAACCCAGCCTTCTCCGTCGTCATCCATGTCACCGTCGTCGTTCAAATCAAGTGCGATGTCGAAGGGGACATTAAAGAACGATTGGGTGTTCAATGTGATGTCGACATTCAGAGGCTGCGACGGACCGGGCGAAAACAGGCTCACCGCAGGGTCGTTCTGCGGGTCGGCAAGCATCTGAGCGTATGTCTGGAGCCCGAGGGCGAGTGGGGCGGACGTACACTGGTCGGTCGTACAGTCGGGTGTGGTGTCGGTCTTGTCGCGGTTGCCGTGATCAGTCACAAACATGATGAACTGTTCATCGCTGTTCATGTTCTGCCCGATGGCTTTGAGCGCATCCCGAAGACCGTCGACGGTTCCGGGATGGTCCCAGCCGTTGGTACCGTCACCGCCCACGGTAGTCACTGTGGTACCAGCCGCCCCGTTGAAGTTGTTCTCGATGGTGTCCCTTTGGTCGTTGTCCCTACCGGCACCGGCGTCCGGCTTGCCGGCATATACGAGGACATGGCGACTCTTGATCGGACCGTCCGTGGGGTCCGTCGGTTCCAACGACGCGCCCGGTCCCTGCTTCTGCGGGGTTTCGCCGGCCGCTTTGCCGTTCGTACCGGCCTCGTGCACGTCGTCCGAGTCGCGGCCGGCCTCCGGCTTGAGCGCCGATGCCGCGTCGTCATCGTACCCGCCGTACGTCGCCGTCTCACCCGCCTTGGTCGCGGACAGAACGGTCGTCCCCGCACGACCTGCGAAATTGTCCAGTTTGTCGCCGCCGTAACACTCGGTAAGCACGATCAGCGTGCTGTGCGCGCTGTTCGTCGGTATGAACTCGTCGAGCATCTTGCGAAGCTGATCGTCAAATATGCTCGCACCGGTGTTGGTACATAACGTGCCCTTCGTGACGACCGCAGCAGATGCCGCGGCTGTACAGCACAACACGGCGAGCGCGCCGACCGCCAGATTCGTGACAAGTCCCTGCTCCCTATTCCGTGATCTGTCAATCCTGATTCTATTCATCCAATCGACCCTTTCATGTCTCTGAAAATCTGCGGACGCTCACGCCCCCCGATGCAGTGGGGGGGCGGAGCGCCCTCGAAGTTTCTTTGCGTCTTACGCTACGCACTCTTCGCCGGCGCGTCAGGCCGCGAGGGCCTGGCGTTGACGAAGCACGACCGTCGCCGCCGCAAGCACGAGCAGTGTCAACACAGCGACACCCCACTCGGAAACCGTCGGAATACAGTCTGTAGATTGCACGCCGTCCTTGCTGGTCGGAACTCCGAGGTAACGAAGTTCCACCACCTGCAAAGCCTGGCCCGTCACGAACTGGTCGTCCACGCTCACGATGGGCCCCATCGGGAGGTTGAGAATGTCATAGAACACCAGGTGGTCCTCCGGGTGCTCAATCGGCGTCACGACGCCGCCGTGGTCCTTTCGCACCGGGTTGCAGAAGTACCTCGCTGGACCCACCGGGAGGTTCTGCCCGCCGGGCATGAACTGATCCTGTATGAAATAGGCGCCATGCTCGTCCGTATCGCCGATGACCTCATAGCAGAGGAAATGGTCAAGATCTTCCGGTGGTTGATGCGGGTCCTTCCTCGCAGGCACGAGAACGTACTCCCGAAGCCGATTCAGCTCGAAGACCTGCTCGCCGAACTGATTGTTGACCGTGACCGTCTGCCGGCACTCGCCGACATTCTTGTCCAGCGTGTACCAGAGTAGATGGTGATCCTCATCATAGGGCGACTCGTTCTTCGCGGCCGGGTTGGCCAGTAGATCAATCGTGGCCAGATGCACCGCCTCCTCTTCGGTCATAAACTGGTCCCTCACGCCCACCGTGAAGTCCACCGGAACATCGACCACGTCCCAAACCGTAAAGTGCTCGAGCTGAAACAGCCCGTGCCGCGCCCTCACCAGGTTCGCAACATGGTCCCCGCCGACCGGATCATTGTACAGCGCGGTAACACCTGAGACGTGGAAATACTTGATCCTCGGCGGCACGCAGTCGATTACCGCATCGAGCCGAAGAGGATCGTGGTTGTAGACATAGTTCGCTCCGCCGAGATCGACTTCAAAAAGTACATCGAAATAGCTGTCGGCGATCGTATTGTCGCCCGCGTCTTCCGTGATCTCACCCAAGGACGCGCCGAGAGCCCCGCCGTTGCCCGTGCCCGCTCCGGCCCGTAACGTCACGCCGCCGGGACCGCTAAGGCAAAGAGCGACGATCTCGGTGTCAATCACGCCGGCCGCGGGGGCGCTCCGGTCGATCTCCAGGAGCGATCCCGGACAAGGTCCGAGAACAAGGTTGGTGTCCGCGATTTCGTCCAGATCGAGGTCGATCCCGACGAGGGCACTGTGGTTAGCGACAACATCACTCCCGGCCGGGCAACTGTCGACCCAGTCAGGCCCCGGCCCACACTTGGAGCACGGCGCGTCCTGCGCCACAGCCGGGTGAACCGCCAGAATAGCCAGTAGAACCAATGATTTGCGCACGATATGTTACTCCTTGCTTATCCGTTTCTGTTGCTGAAAAATGCATCGATGCTTGGATGCATCCATAGACCCCGAGGTGGGTCCGCCGCCCCGTCGCCTACGCATTCACGTTCGCAAGCGCGGGACATGGCCCCGACATCAGGGCCACCACTTTTGTCGAATAAAAAAAACCACGAGGCGACTAGGACGCACCGAGCGGCGGACCACGAGGACGCGTTCCTTCGATCAGAAGAAGCGAGCTGAATATGAACTGACTTGGAAAAGCAAAGCCAGGTCGACGACAACGGCGGAACGTCGGCGCCGCTTGGCCTGCGGGGATGCGCACGCCCGCAAGGATCTTGACCACCCACGCGTTGAACAGCGCCGCCAACAGCGCCACGTGAACGTAACCCAGGGCACAGGCGATCCAGTGTAGCGCCGGTGTCTCTGACTCTGCCGCCCCGAGCAAGCCCCGCGAGAATCCCAGAGGCGACAGGATAAACTCGACCCCTACCCACGCTATACCGAGCACGAAGGGGCTGAAACCCATCCAACGGGTCAGCAATCCACCGAACAACGCGTACAGGGCGGGCATCGCCGTAAGCAGTAAGGCCGGCCCCATGGCCGACGGAACGCCGATCCCCGGACTCGACACGGCAAAGCAACAGAGGCTACCGCCCCAGACGCCACCCGCCAGAAGGCACCCCGCGGGTCTGCACACCCGAATGGCCACGAACAACGGGAGAAGCGCATACCACGTTACCCAGGGTCGATCACCCGCCATCCCGAATAATGACAACAGTTTGGCACTAGCTACGAGCGAGACCCCAAGTATCGCGGCGTCGACCCCGCGCTTTCGGAAACTCGCGATGTAATCAGATACGCCCGAACGCACGACTTTTACTACCTTCGATTCGAGCCGCGTCGAACTCGGGTAGCACTTGGCTCGAGGACTATGAGCCGGAACATGCCCCGCCCGTCCCCAGCGGTTGCCCCACCAGCGCGCGCACAGCCTCGCCGCCAAGCAACCGGCTCTACCATCTGCGATGACTACCGACACGATCCCACGAAAATGGGCTCGCAGGTGCTCTCCGCGTCACCTCCGAACTCTGCTCCGAGAACAGCACGGTGGCCCACCCGAACGGGAAACTGGCACAAACCTGAAAAGCTCCGGCCGATCTCTGACAGCGGAGAGGAACCTAACGCGGCATTCACAGCGCTGCAAGAAAAAAATCGGTGTGAAGGAGCCCTCTCATGACTCTGTGTCAGAAATAAGGCACCTCATCCCACTCGGGTCAATCGCCGCTGCCCGCGAAACGCCCGGAATCGATCAAAGTGCTATGACCAACGGACCTATAGATGGAAAGGTAGATAGAGTGTCAAACGGGCGTCGTTCGTTCCTGACGCGCCACGCAGCCCAGGCGCCCCGCCTTCAAGCCCTGCCGCGCTGACTCCCACCGCCGGATGAACCTCAACCGCGTTCGGCTCGACATGTCACGCTCCTTCTCCCCCATACAGGGCACCTTGCGGGCGAACGAAGGCGGGAGCGCTCCGCTGGTCCACCCGATCATCAACCGCAATAAACGCCGGGCGACATGCCCGCGACACCCTGCGGACATATCGCCCGAGTATGAGGCGCCCGTCGCGCACCGCCATCGTGCCGCAGACGGGATCGACCGCTCCCCTATCAGTCCGTTGAAAAAGGGGACTGGCTCCGAGCAACGACCCGTCCACGCAATCGCGAGTGGCCGCCGACGAGGTGCCTGTACCCCTTTTTCAACAGCCTTCTATGTAGCCAGCCCGCGACGACAGCGCAACGTGGCCGTCCCCGCCGCCAGGACCAGCAGGGTCAATGCAACCAATCCCCATTGAGACACCGTCGGAATCTCACTGACTTCGGTTACGACACTCAGCGTCGCGTAGGACGGCTGCGTCGTGATGACCACGTCGCTGACCTGCGCGTCGTCGCCGAAGCAACCTCCGGCAAACAGAACCTCCGTCGCGTCTGCCTCATCAACGTACACGTTGACGACGGGGAAGTTGGCCTCTATCTCGGAAACGAGCCGCGTGGCCATCTCTTCCGGCGTCTCGCTTTCACTCGTCGTAAACGTGTAGGTCGTTTCGCCGCAGAGGTCGATGTTGAGTTCACCCTCAGCCGGAACACCGCGGTCCGCCCCGGCGAAGTTCGGGATCTGCTTGATTCGCTTTCGCCGCGGCCAACGCACGGGAGGAATCGCATAACCCTCGGCGTCCGTCCACCACCATTTCTTCACGTACGGCGCGCGATTGCCGGGATAACCGAACGTCAGCGTCACGCTCGCGGATGCGGCCACGCCCGTGCCGTCAATCCCTTCAGCCAGATCGACGGTCGCGCTACCGCTTCCGCTCGTGTCCTTGAAGGTCCCGGCAGGGTTCTGCCAGGAGAACGTCACGTCCAACGTGTCCCATTCAACCGTCGCATTGAACTCGATATGCAGGTCATGCGCGTGCTCGCTTGATGTGTTCGTGAACTTGTACTGCTTCGTTCCCGCCGCGTGCCCGATCGCGGGTGAAAGCCCGAACAAGCACACGCCGATCACCGTGGCAATCAACGTGTTCGACCTTCCTCCGCGATCACTTCCTCTCCGTCGTCCCCACCCATCGTGTTTCATTCCGTGTCCTCCATTTGAAGACTGCAGAATTCCGAACGCTGTTGTCGCGGACGAGGCCGTTCGCTCACGGCATCGCCTCGACGACAACTCACGGCTGAACCGTCAGCCGCACCAGAATCGCCGGGCGCCGCGTCCGCCTTCCGCGACGAACGCGCCGCCCGAATAGCGATCACAGCTCAGCGGTAGTCATTGATCCGCCAGGCTGCCTGTTTTCCAAACCACATCCCCTAGCGGGCAAGCGCCGTGTGCCGACGAATGACGACGGTCGCACCGGCCAGGACAAGCAGTGCAAGAACAGCCAGACCCCATTGAGATACAGCAGGGATCGGCGTACCGACTGCCTGAACGTCCGCGGTCCCGTCGAAGTCGCCGCTGACCCCATCCAAGGCCCCGGCACCCGTGAAGTTAATGTGGTAGGTGATGTCGAAGAAGCTATCCACCACAAAACTGCCGTCGGACTGCAGAGTCAATGTCGTCGTCCCGTTGCTGGCGTCCAGACCTTGTTCTGCTCCGGCAGTGATGTCGAGCGTCGCGAAGTCGGTGTCGCCGCTAAGCGAGGCGACGAGAGACAGCATCTCGTTGGCGATGGTCACCGTTCCGCTTCCACGGACGTCAGTCTTCACCCTGCAGTGGGCGTCGAGCTCCAGCACACGCTCGTACCCTTCCATCACCGTCCCTTCGAGCCCGGTGATCGCCAACCGCAGGGTCGAATCGAACTCTTCGATGTCGTAGGGGAGCGGCGGATCCTCCAACTCGCCCCAGGTGATGGACGGGTTCGTGAACCCGAAGTGCCAGATGTCGAGGATCGCAACGGGCACACCCGCTGCCTTGAGCTCATGGTAGTCCTGACTTGTTAGGTAGGTACAAGGCGGCGGCAGTGGGCCTGTCGCGCTGGGCACGCACTGTTCCAACCCACCGTGTCCAACGCAGTCCGCATGTGTCTCACATGGAAATTGGTCCCCGTCACACCAGAACAACTCGGCCACCGTACACGGACCGTAGTATTCCGGCTGGGCATACACTGCACTGGACAACATCAAAACCACACCAAGACCAACAACTAATGCAAGCTGCTTCTGCATGACGCTCTCCTTCTATGTTGTGCAATCGCGCGTGCTTCGACCGATCAGATCACAGCACGTCGCAGCAACTGTAGCGTCGTGTGCCGCCGGTCGAGCATCGCCCTGCCGGCGGATCCAGTCCGTTCCAATCGGAGAATCGTAGACTCAAGTTGTGCTAAACAGGTTCAGGTGCTTACAGACCGCTTCAGATCGGCGGACCGCGGGGTCCGGTTGCTGCACCGACCAGAAGTGAAGGAATGGAAACATCTTGTGGAAACACCACTCTCCGGAAGTGACGCCGACCGAAAGCCGGACGCGGCCGGGTCACCCGGACGGGGACGCAGGCCAGTAACGTCACCAGCCAGGCGTTGACCAACGCAGCGAGCAAGGCGACGTGAACATACCCGAGGACGTTTGCCAGCCAGTGCAGCGTATTCGTCTCGGACTCAGACGCGCCCAGCAGTCCCGTCGACAGACCGAGTGGCGCGAGCGCGAACTCCACACCGACCCACCCGACACCCAGCACGAACGGGCTGAACCCGATCCAACGGGTCAACATCGCCCCGGCGAAACCGTATAAGGCGGGCACCGCCGCAAGCAGAAGGAACGACCCAAGCCCCGGTGAAACACCGATGAACGGGCTCGACGCGGCGAAAAAATACAGCGTCCCCCCCCACACAGCCCCTGCCAGCAGGCTGCCTGCTGGCCGCCACAGGCGGATCGCGACAAACAGCGGGAGAAGCGCGTACCAGCTAACCCAGGCTCGGCCCCCCCCTATCGCGACAAATGCCAACAAATAGGCACTGGCGACGAGGGACACCCCCAAGATGGCGGTGTCCAAACCGCCCTTCCGGCAGAACGCCAAATACTTGTAGAACCTCGAGTGCATGCCCCACCCCGCCTCCGGGTGAACAAGCCCTCAACATCACCTGCGTTTGCGCATTTGCTGTCGATGATCGGTCGTTCGGGTCGAGGCTTCAGCCCCCCTCCCGTCGCACCGTTCGCACCGCATAACCCATGTGTCACAACAGCGTGTATAGCGCTCCCGATGCGCCACGCGTCGCCACATGCAATCACTCGAGATGCGAAACCGCCTGACTGGAACACCGGGTGCCGCGTGCACCGACGCTGTCATCCTCAGGCCTGATGACGACCCCGCCCGCCGCAATCGACCTCCATAAGGCAAGGGCCGTCCCCTGACAGCGGAATTACGTTAGTCCTTCTCCAAGAGCGCCGCAACAGAAAAATCGGACCAGCCTCGGACCGAAAGTACTCTTCATACAGTAACAGTTTACATAGTACCTGATTCTCGGACCTGGTTCGGTGCTCTTCGCGCGCAGCATAGACCAACCGCTTCCGGGCGGACCCGCTGCATCTGCACGTGCTGGAAACGCGCAACCCGGACAACGCGTTGGACGGTCTACGGCGCCAGGTCCCGCCAGCCGGAACTCAGCCGGTAGAGTGCGGCGCAGACCCCGCCGACCGCCCGACGCCTTCCCCTGCGCCCCCGACTGTCCGCTCGCGCGGTTCCCCCGCTCAGGCAACCCGCCAACACGGCACCACACGACGCCCACGCGGTAAGGAGAACCCCGAGCACCACGTCTCGTGCACACAAAGGCCCGCCAGACCCGTCCCCCGATTAACGGCGACCAGCTTCGAGGGCACGGACCACACTCTATCTACACACATCGCCGCAAGCCGCCCTTCGCCTCCTCACCGCCCGGCCTGCTCAAATAAAGTTTCGAGTCTCAACTTCCCAGCCACCGCACGCCGAAAAGGAGATTGATATGGCGATGTCGCAGCTAATGCCCGCCGCGGGATGCGCTCCGGGTCACGGAACCGAGTCCGACCTGATGCGCCAAATCGACTCCACGATCGGACTGGAAGGCTGCTGCGGCTGGCCGGGAGCACGCGTCGCGGTCAAGCGGATTCCAAGCGTCGGATTCGGCGGAGACTTCCACAACATCACCCACCGCACCGAGGGGCAACACGCGGTGGTGGTCGGTACCGTAAGCGGTCCAGGGTTGGTCGCGGCGCTTGCCAAGGCCACGATCGCCCGCGCCATCGGCCGACACGGCTCCGTCAATAGGTCCCCCGTCGCTCTGATCACGTTCTTGGACGAGTTGCTCGACCGCCTCAACACCGACCTCGGCGTCCGCAGCATCACCTGCTCGGTGTTCATTGGATTGGTCGACCGAGCCCGGCAGACGTTGGCATACACCGCGGCCGGGAGCATCCGGCCCTACATCCAGACGCGCGACGGCTCGGTCCGCGACCTCCTGACCGGGACGCCGGCATTGGGCGCACCCGAGCGCGTCGAGCGTGAGCCCGGCTCCCTAGACCTCGCCAGCGTCCAACGCCTCATGATCCACACCGAGGGGCTGTGCCAGGCCCAATCGACCGCGGGCGAGTCCTACGGTGCATCGCGAAGCCGGAAGCTGCTGACGGAGACGGCCCGCCTCCCGGTCGACCGACAACTGGCGGCCGTCGCGGAGGACGTTCACGCCCACATCGGACCCCTCCGCACCCCGACGGAGGACGTGACCGTGTTCGTTGCCCATCTCGGCGACGACCGCATGACGACTCCAAACCATGCGTCGTTCCGCGACGTATTCAACTCTTACGAGAACACGGGCGGACCGCCGCTCGATTCATCCGTTTTTCTCGGGTAGCGCTGTTCGCAAGCGCGGAATGTCGGTAGCTTGTTGTTCAGCCGCGGCGTCGCTGCTCTCACGCTCCCCGGTGTTGAACCGCGTGTGGAACGTGTCCCGACGCGCCGGGCGCCCGCGCGGGTTCTCCGGGCGCTGAGCCGCAGGCTTCAGCCAGCGCGGGTTCTCCGGGCGCTGAGCCGCGGGCTTCAGCCCGCGCGGGTTCTCCGGGCGCTGAGCCGCAGGCTTCAGCCAGCGCGGATCTCCGCAAAAGGGCGACGATTATGTGCAGGACACCCGCCGCCCTTGCCAAGCGACGTACGGGTACCAAAGGACCACCGGACGCGATGAAACCGATGCGTATCGCACTACTATGCTGGGAGTCCAGACACTCCATCGCCGTGGGCGGACTGGCCGAGCACATCACCGAACTCGCCGCCGGACTGCACCGCCGCGGTCACGAGGTCCATCTCTTCACGCGAATGATCCCCGGCCAACCGAGCTGTTCACGCATCGACGGCGTCTTCTACCACCGATGTCCCTACGAGGTGCATCCCGATTTCCTGATCGACAACGCCCGCATGTGTCACAGCTTCGTCTGGCACTTCGCCCAGGCCGAGCACCGACTCGCGGCGCCCTTCGATGTGGTCCACGGACATGATTGGTTGGCGGTCCGCGCCATGCGACAGGCCAAGAATCGCCATCATCGACCCGTGGTCATGACCGTCCACTCCACGGAGTACGGTCGCTGCGGCAATCAGCTTTTCGAGGGCGAGTCCCGACGCAAACGCGAACTCGAGTGCGAAGGCACCTATCTGGCCAACCGGCTGATCTGCGTGTCCAAGACGCTCCGCGACGAGGTTCGCGAGCTATACCGCGTTCCCGCCGACAAGATGGACGTGGTCTACAACGGCGTCGACGTGGCCCGGTTCGACCAGCGAGCCGACGCCCGGTCGACCCGCCGCGCGTTCGCCCTCTCTCCCGCCGACTCGGTGGTTCTGTTCGCCGGTCGCATGACCCGGCAGAAGGGCCCCGATCTTCTCGTCGAGGCCATTCCGCAGCTCGTCCAACGCCATCCGCACGCGCGGTTCGTCTTCGCGGGCGACGGCGATATGCGCACCGGCCTCGCCCAGCGGGCGGACGAGCTGGGCATCGGCGGCACCACGCGCTTCATAGGCCACCGTGACGGACGCGATCTTGTCGGCTTGTTCAAGACCGCCGATCTGGTCTGCGTACCCAGCCGCAACGAGCCCTTCGGAATCGTCATCCTGGAAGCCTGGAGCGCCCGCAAACCCGTGGTGACCACCCGCAACGGCGGTCCCGCTGAGTTTGTCAAGCACAACACCAACGGGGTCACGGTTCGTGATCATCACGAGGCAATCGGTGCGGGCGTTTCCACCGTTCTTGCCGATAAACGAAATGCCCGTCGCATGGGGCTCAACGGCCGACGGGAGGCCGAGGCGCGGTTCTCGTGGGACGTTGTCGCCGCGGCCACCGAACGAGTGTATCAATCCGTCATCCAATCATCCGGTACGCCGGATGAGCTTCGTTAACGAAGGACAGGGAGGTAGCCAATGGCTCGAACATCGAGCAAGAAGAACGGAAGCAAAAAAGCGGAGTCCAAAAGGCCTAAGGCACCCGCCAAGAAGAACGGCACCAAGCCCGCGACGGCAAGCAAAGGAAGCGCAGAGACCACGAAGAAGTCAACGAGCCGGACTACGGCGTCAAGGACCACAAGCCGAAAAACGGCTGACAACGCGACCGGCACGAACGCAACTACACGAAAGTCAAGTTCCGGAAGCACGAAGCAGTCACGCGGCAACGGCAGGACCACGATGCGGGCCGCAGAGTCCGCGCCCACGAAGCGTACGGCAGCATCGCGCAAGACCGGCACCCCCACGAGCGGGAACGGAAAACGCGCCGCACGACAACTCGCCGACACTTCTCCGGTGACGAAATCAAAGGAAGAGATCAGCGGCTGTATCGAACCGACGTTCGAACAAATCCGCGACCGAGCCTACGAGATTTACCTCGCCCGCGGCGCCACCCCCGGCGACCCCACCGCCGATTGGCTCCAGGCCGAGCATGAGCTGCGCGAAGCACGCGCTACGAGCGATGGCACCTAATGCTGATTCCAGAAAGGAAGTTCGAGAACCGGGTGGCACGGTCTGGCGCAGCCAGGCCGTGATTGTGTCGTACAATGGCCTGTCCCTTCGGGCCAGACCATCCCAGCCAAACTCGACTTACCTTTCCGCACGCGGCATTAGTGCTGCGCCAACTGTATTTTTGCGGGTAGCGAGCGGCCTCTTTCCGAGCCGCGCCCGTGAGGAAGCGGTCTTCTGGAACCCGCAAATTAAGGCGTGACCGTGCACTAGTGTCCTGT